>JBEARP010000026.1:0-26454 GCA_041163105.1 Pseudomonadota bacterium | reverse complement strand
TCAACTGGACCAACGAGGAGGGCTCACGCTTCGCGCCCGCCATGCTGTGCTCGGGCGTCTATGCGGGCGTGTTCACCACAGAGTTCGCCTATAGCCGCGAGGACCGGCAGGGCATCAAGCTCGGCGATGAGCTGGCGCGCATTGGCTACAAGGGCAAGGCCAAGGCTGGCGACATCAAGTTCCAGGCGATGTTCGAGCTGCACATCGAGCAGGGGCCCATCCTCGAGGCTGAAGCCAAGATGATCGGCGTCGTCACCGGCGTACAGGGCATGCGCTGGTACGAGGTGACGGTGACGGGGCAGGAATCGCATACAGGTGCGACACCCATGGGTCTGCGCAAGAACGCGCTTCTGGGCGCTGCCCGCATGATCGAGGCAATCCACCAGGTGGGCATGAACAACCTTCCGGGTGTTGCTTCGGTGGGCCTTCTCGAGAACCGCCCCAACAGCCGCAACGTGGTGCCGGGCGAGGTGTTCTTCACGGTCGACCTGCGCCACCCTGATGAGAAGGTATTGGACAAGATGGAGGCGGAGTATCAGGCTGCCCTGCCGAAGATCGCCGCCGAAACCGGCGTCACGGTTGAAGAAAAGCGCATCTGGATTTCGCCCGCCGTGAAGTTCGCGGCCCCCCTCATCGACTGCGTGAGCGAAGGTGCAAGACAGGCGGGCTATTCGACCCGCGAAATGGCGTCGGGTGCCGGGCATGATGCGGCCTACATCGCGCGCGTTGCGCCCACCACCATGGTCTTCGTGCCGTGCCTCGGCGGCATCTCGCACAACGAGGCGGAATCGACGACGCTGGAAGAGTGTGGTGCGGGCAGCCAGGTTCTGCTGAATGCCGTTCTGGCCTATGACGGCAAGCTGGCGTGAGGAATGACATTTCGGCGCGGGCGCGCGAGATTGCGCTCACGCTCACCTCCTGGCCGTCTGTCACCGGCTCAGCCGAAGAGGCCGCCTATGCCGAGAAGCTGGCGCGCTATCTTTCGCATTTCGACACGGTGTGGACGTCGCCCATCCCGGGTGACGCGCGCAGCAATGTCTTCGCGCTGAAGCGCGGGCGGAGCAACCGCACCATCGTGCTCACCGGGCATTTCGATGTGGTGCCGGTGACTGACTATGGCGCGCTGGAACCGCTGGCCTTTTCAGCCGAACGCCTGCTGCCGGAGATCATGGCAAGGCTGCGTCGCACCGGTGAAAATCCGCTGGCGCTGGCCGATCTTGAATCCGGCGACTACCTTCCTGGCCGCGGGCTGCTCGACATGAAGGCCGGCCTCGCCGCCGGCATCGCGGCGATGGAAGCTTATGCCGGCGACGCCAGCCTGCTGTTCCTCGGCGTCGCCGACGAGGAGGAGCGCTCGGCGGGCGCGCGCGCCGCAGCGCCGTTGCTGGCGGGCATTGCGAAGGAACATGAACTCGACATCGCGCTGGTCATCAATCTCGATGCGATTTCCGACCAGGGCGATGGCGCGGTGGGCCGCAGCGTGGCGCTGGGTTCGGTGGGCAAGCAGCTGGTGACGGCCCTCGTCATCGGCAAGGAGGCTCATGCCTGCTACCCGGAGGATGGGGCGAATGCCGCCTATCTCGCGGCGGAACTGCTCACCGAATTCGAGTTGGCACCTGAGCTTGCCGAAACGAGCGGCTCCGAGATTGCAGCACCTCCCACGGCGCTTCATGCCAAGGACCTGAAGACGGGCTACAACGTGACGACGCCCGCGCAGAGCTGGCTTTACTGGAACACGCTGCAGCACCGCCGCTCGGCTGAAGAGGTGTTCGACATCTCGCTGATGCTGGCCCGCCGCGCCATGGCGCGCGCGGCACGCAAACTCAGCCGGGACATTCCGGTGATGAGCTATGCCGAACTTGCCGCCCGCGTGCCGCATCATGACGTGATGCGCATCGCCGCCGAGGTGGCCGCACATGACGGGCTCGACCTGCCGGAGCGCGCCAAGCTGGTGACGGCTGCCGTATGGAAGGCTTCAGGGCTGACGGGACCCGCGGTGGTGATGGGTTTCGGCTCCATTCCCTATCCGGCGGTGTGTCTGTCGGATGCTGCCCTCAAGGACGCGGTCGTCACGGCCTGTGCCGCACATGGACTGGCGAGCCTGCGCTATTTCCCCGGCATTTCGGACATGAGCTTCCTCGGCCAGGCTTCGGGCGATCTCTCGGCCTGTGCTGCCAATACGCCGATCTGGGGGTCGAGTTTCGTGATGCCTGAATCCGCCGGTTACCCCTGCATCAACATTGGCCCGTGGGGGCGGGATTACCACCACTGGCTCGAACGGCTGCATGCCCCCTATGCGTTCGACACGCTGCCGCGGGTGTTGCTCGCCGTGATTGATGCGGTGGCAAAAGGCCGCTAGAACCCCAGCCATTCTTAAAGGAGAAAACCACATGGCACTGAAGCGTATCGAACCCGGCAAGCGCATGAGCTCCGCCGTCATCCACGGCAACAAGGTCTATCTCGCCGGTTTCACGCCGGACAAGGCGCTGGGCAAGTCGGTGGCCGAGCAGACCCATGACGTGCTCACCCAGATCGACGCGACGCTGAAGCAAGCGGGTACCGACAAGACCAAGGTCATCAAGGCCAACATCTGGCTCACCGACATCACCACCTTCGCCGAAATGAACTCGGTGTGGGACGCCTGGGTGGTGCCCGGCCAGACCCCGGCTCGCGCCACCGTGGAGGCAGCCCTTGCCGCCCCCGGCATCGACGTCGAGATCATGGTCGAGGCAGCCCTCGACTAATTATCGGGAATCTTCCCACCCGTACCAGACATAGGCGCCCTTCAAGTACAGGGGCCTGAAAGCGGGCAGGGGGAAACGTGACAGGCGGCGCGTGAGCACGGGCGAAAGCTCCTCGCGCGCCGCCTTTCTTGTGAGCATGCGGGCGACCGCGCGGCCACTCCATGAGCCCATGGCCACGCCGTTGCCGTGATAGGCGATGGCCGTCCACACCGTCTTCTTCTCGTCCAGCGTGCCGATGTAGGGCACGAGGTCATGGCTCAGGCACACGAAGCCGCGCCAGTAATGCGTGATCCCGACGTCAGCCCAGGCCGGGAAGAGTTCGGCGAAGGCCTTGAGCAGCGTGGGGCGGTAGGCGTCGCCACCCCCGTCCGAGGCATCGGTGCCACCGCGCCCGCCGAACAGGAAGCGGCCATTGGGCAGCAGCCTGAAATAATGCAGCAGCTTGCGTGAATCATAGGCCATCAGGGCGGAGGTCCAGCCCTGCGCCCGGCGCTCGTCTTCCGTCAGGGGGCGCGTCACGGCGATGCTGGAGAGGGCGGGCATGATGCGCCCGGCATGGCGCTTCGAGACCTCCTCCGGCGTGTAGCCATTGGTGGCGACGATGACCTGGCGGGCCTTCAGCAACCCCTCTTTCGTGTGCAGGCGATGGCCATCGGTCGTCTCTTCCCAGCGGATCAGCTGCGAGCGGCCATGAATCTTCGCGCCCGCCCCGGCAGCGGCGCGGGCAAGGCCACGCACATAGTTCAGCGGGTGGACACCGAAGCCCACGTCACCCTTGAGGCCCGCGAAGAAGCCGGGACCGTCGAGGCCGCGTTCCTTGAGATCGTCCTTGGAAAGAAACTCCGTCGTGTCGCCGAAGGTCTGCTTGAGATAGGCCTGCTCATCGCGCAGCTCCTGCACGCGGCTCGGCAGGTGGGCAAGCGTCACCTCGCCGTTGCCGCTGGCCCAGGCATCAATATTGAAACGGGTGATGTTCTCGCGCACCAGTGCCACCGACTGGCGCATGGTCTCGTAATACTGCTTCGTGGCGGCAAGCCCGTAGCGGCTGATCATCTTCGGGTAGGACAGCTTGTGCGAGCCGATGCAGGCGAAACCGCCGTTGCGGCCCGAGGCGCCCCAGCCAACGTGCCCCGCCTCCAGCACGCGCACGTCGACACCCTGCTGGGCGAGTTCAAGTGCTGCGGAGAGCCCCGTGAAGCCCGCGCCGATGACGGCGACCTCACAGGACTCCTCACCCTTCAAGGTTGGCGTTTCAGTGCCGAGCGGGTCGGCGGAGGCCTCCCAGTAGCTGTCAACTGCGCGGTCGAAATGGAAGGCATGCGGATGTGTTGTGGAAGCCATGATGGAGCCTTGCTAGCATTGCCCGAACACAAGATCAAAAGGACGGATACATGAAGGCGCTGGTGCTGGGGGCGGGGATCGTGGGAATCACCACGGCCTATGAGTTGAACCGCGACGGGCACGAGGTGACGGTGATCGATCGGGAGCCGGAGCCTGCCAATTTCACCTCCTTTTCCAATGCCGGGCTGTTTGCACCCGGACATGCCTATGCGTGGTCATCGCCGGCGGCGCCGAAGATCCTGCTGCGCTCTCTGTGGCGGGGCGACCAGGCGCTGCGCTTCAAGTTTTCCACCGACCCGCGCTTCTGGAAGTGGATGTGGCGCTTCTGGGGGGAATGCACGCCGGAGCGGGCGGCGCTCAACACCACCCGCAAGGTGAAGCTCTGCAGCTATTCCCTGGACGTCTTCCACGAGACGGTGAGGCGCACTGGTGTCGACTATGACGGGCGTACCGGCGGGCTCATCTACCTCTACCGCTCGGAAGCGGCGCTGAAGGCGGCCTCCGCCAAGTCGCGCATCCTCTCTGACAATGGTTGCCGCATCGAGACGCTGGACCGCGACGGCGTTGCGGCGCGCGACCCAGCGCTGGCCCCGGTGAAGGATAAATTCGCCGGGGCGCTCTATGCCCCCGACGACGAGAGCGGCGACTGCCGCCTTTTCGCGCAGAACATGGCCGCCTGGCTGAAGGAGCGCGGCGTCACCTTCAAGTACAACACCACCGTCACCGGCTTCGAGAGGGACGGCGACCACATCACCGCCGTCGTCACAGACAAGGGCCGTGAGACGGCGGACGCCGTGGTGCTCTGCCTCGGTGTCTATTCCCCGCATCTGGCGCGCGAGTTGGGGCAGGACCTGCCGATCTACCCGGTCAAGGGCTATGCCATCACCGCCCCCATGGCGGGCCGCAACAATCCGCCCACCATCGGCGGCGTAGACGAGGAAACGCTCGTTGCTTACGCCCCCATGGGGGAGAGGGTGCGGGTGACGGCGACGGCCGAATTCTCGGGCTATGGCCGGACTCACACGCCGCAGGACTTCGAGACCATGCTGACCACCATGAAGACGCTGTTCCCGGATGGCGCGGACTGGGCCAAGGCCAGCTTCTGGGCCGGACTTCGCCCCATGACGCCGGAGGGCACCCCCATCCTCGGCCCCTCGCGCATGAAGAACCTGTGGTTCAACACCGGCCAGGGCCACATGGGCTGGACGATGAGCCACGGCGCGGCCCGCATCACGGCCGATCTGGTTGCCGGAAAGCGCCCCGCAATCGCGCTCGATGGCATGGTTGCCGCAACGTAAGCCTGAACACATTCTCGCCCCTTTTCGGCCTATGGTGCGCCGCCAATGTAAATAGTGTGGGCGTGCAGTGGGATGAAGCAAGTGCGTTGGGCCGCCGTGGCGGCGTTTGCGATGATGGCGGCAGCGCTGTCCGTCACCCAGGCGGACGCCGCGGCCCAGACCGGCAAGGCCTCCTACTACAAGAGCGGCCATCGCACTGCCAATGGCGAGCGCTTCGACCCTCACGGCTACACCGCCGCCCATCGTACGCTGCCCTTCGGCACCAAGGTGCTGGTGACCAATGTCAAGACAGGCAAGTCGGTCATCGTCCGCATTAACGACCGCGGCCCCTTCATCAAGAACCGCATCATCGACGTGAGCTATGGCGCCGCCAAGGTGCTGGGCATGACGGGAGCCGGCGTCGCCACGGTGAAGATCGTGCCGCTGAAGAAATCTGCCGCGGCACCTGCCGCTGTCTCCGCCCCGGTTGCCGCCGTCGAGGCTGTGGCCCAGGGCGTCGGCGAGGTCCTCTCGCTCCGCTAGGCATATGGGGAAATCGCCGCTGAATTGCGATTTCCGATCCTCCGTCATGCGATAATCTATTTCGTCGATCAGCACTGTGCTGGCATTGTCCGGCGCCGGGATTGCGTTTGGAGGTGACGGAAGATGGACAATGGCTCAGGCCCCGCCAGCGGCATGAAGCTGCGCGACCCGCGCTATGATATCCTGTTCGAGCCGGTCAGGATCGGCCCAGTCACCGCCAAGAACCGCTTCTACCAGGTGCCGCATTGCAATGGCGGCGGCTACCGCGACCCGTCCGCCGCCGCCGAGATGCGGCGCGTGAAGTCGGAAGGCGGTTGGGGCGTCATCTTCACCGAACAGGTGGAGATCCACCACAGTTCCGAGATCACGCCCTTCATCGAGCTCCGCATCTGGGACGAGGACGACATGCCAGGCCTCGTGAAGATGGCAGATGCCATCCATACGAATGGCGCGCTGGCCGGGATCGAACTCGCCTATTCCGGCGCCAACGGTCCCAACCTCTATACGCGTGAGGTGCCGCTCGCACCGTCGCACACGCCAATCCTCACCTTCACCAGTGACCCCGTGCAGGCCCGCGCCATGGACAAGGAGGACATTCACAACCTCCGCCACTGGCACAAGCTGGCCTACCGTCGGGCGAAGCGCGCCGGTTATGACATTCTCTGCCTTTATGGTGCGCATGGCTTCGGCGTCATCCAGCACTTCCTGTCGCCGCGCACCAACCAGCGCACGGATGAATATGGCGGCTCGCTGCAGAACCGCTCGCGCCTGCTGAAAGAACTGATTTCGGATGCACGCGACGAGGTAGGCGACACCTGCGCCATCGCGGTGCGCCTGTCGCTGGATGAACTTGCGGGCGAGCAGGGCTTCTCCAACGCCCAGCTGCGCGACATGGTGGCGATGCATGCGGAGCTTCCCGACCTGTGGGATTTCGCGCATGGCACGTGGGAAGCCTGTTCCGGCACCTCGCGTTTCAAGCCCGAGGGCGCGCAGGAAGACCTGATCCGCGGGTTGAAGCAGCTGACGCCCAGGCCCGTTGTCGGCGTTGGCCGCTTTACCTCCGCCGACACGATGGTGCGGCAGGTGCGCCAGGGGCTGATGGACTTCATTGGTGCCGCACGTCCTTCGATCGCCGACCCGTTCCTGCCGAAGAAGATCGACGAGGGCCGCATCGAGGACATCCGCGAGTGCATCGGCTGCAACATCTGCGTGACGGGCGACATGACCATGTCACTGTCACGCTGCACGCAGAACTCCTCCTTCATGGAGGAATGGCGCAAGGGCTGGCACCCGGAGACGATCAAGCCAAAGCAGTCGGACGCCAAGGTGCTGGTGGTGGGGGCCGGTCCTGCTGGGCTCTCTGCCGCACACAAGGTCGGTCTGCGCGGTTATGAAGTTGCAATGGCCGAAGCCACGGCTGAGTTGGGCGGCCGCGTGACGCGCGAGAGCAAGCTGCCGGGCCTCAATGCCTGGGCCCGCGTGCGCGACTATCGCCAAGGTCAGATCGCCAAGATGGCCAACGTGAACATCTATCGCGACTCGGCGCTGACCGCGGACGACGTGCTGGGCTTCGGCTTCGAACACGTCGCCATTGCCACCGGCGCGCGCTGGCGGCGCGATGGCATCGCCCGCTACAACCTGCTGCCGATCCCGCTGGCGGCGACCATGCCCATCTTCACGCCGGACGATCTGATGGCAGGAGCGCTGCCTTCGGGCGAGGTGGTGGTTTATGACGACGACCATTACTACATGGGCAGTGTGCTGGCAGAACTGCTCGTCCAGAAGGGCTGCAAGGTCACCTTCATCACGCCCGCCTCGCGCGTTGCCGAGTGGAGCTTCAACACGCTGGAGCAGGGCACCATCCAGGCGCGCCTGTTGGAGATCGGTGTGAACGTGAAGGTGACGCGTGGCCTTGCCTCCGTCGAAAGCGACGGTGTGACCGCCGTCTGTAGCTACACCGGCAAGCCGGAGCGCATCGGCTGCGATGCGGTGGTGATGGTCACCGCGCGCCTGCCGGAGGATGGGCTGTTCCTCGCGCTGAAAGCGCGCCAGGATGAATGGGCCGATAACGGCATCGCGTCCGTCAAGGTCATCGGTGATGCAAATGCGCCCGCGGCCATTGCCTGGGCAACCTATGCCGGGCATCGTTATGCAGAAGAACTCGAAGCCCCACCCCTTGGCGACGCGCTGCCGTTCCGCCGCGAAGTCGCCCGCCTGAAGGATTGAATGACATGACGAAGCTCACCGTCGCCATCACCCAGATGACGTCCGAGAACGACTGGGCAAAGAACTGCGACAAGGCAGAGCGCCTGGTGCGTGAAGCGGCTGCGAAGGGCGCCAAGCTGATCCTGCTGCAGGAGCTGTTCGATGGCGATTACTTCTGCATTGAGCAGCATGCGAAGTTCCTCAAGCAGGCGGAGGAGCTTGACCGACACCCGACGGTGAAGCGCTTTGCAGCACTGGCGAAGGAACTGGGCGTGGTGCTGCCCGTCAGCGTCTTCGAACGCGCCGGGAATGCACATTACAACACGACCGTGATCGTCGATGCCGATGGCCGCGAACTCGGCATCTATCGCAAGAGCCACATTCCGGATGGCCGCGGCTATCAGGAGAAGTTCTATTTTTCGCCGGGCGATACGGGGTTCAAGGTATGGGATACAGAAGCAGGCCGCATCGGGCTCGGCATCTGCTGGGACCAGTGGTTCCCCGAATGTGCTCGCGCCATGGCGCTGATGGGTGCAGAAATTCTGCTCTATCCCACCGCCATCGGCTCCGAGCCGCCGAACCCGGAGTATGATTCATCGACGCACTGGCAGAACACCATGCGCGGCCATGCGGCAGCCAACATCATGCCGCTCATGGCCTCCAACCGCGTGGGCCGGGAGACGGCCCCCGACGGCCGCGCCGACGTGTTCTATGGACGCTCCTTCATCGCCGACTATCAGGGCGAGAAGGTCGCGGAGATGGACCGCACGGAAGAGGGCGTGCGCGTGGCGATCTTCGATATGGATGTGATCCGGGAGCTCCGCCGCTCATGGGGCGTGTTCCGTGACCGCCGGCCGGAGCTCTACGGCGCGCTGATGACGCTGGATGGCAAGACCAAGAGCGCGGCCACTTAATGTCCGGTCATCCCGGCGCAGGCCGGGATCCAGCTTCTTGACCGTCCGGGCTGAACCAATGCTGGGACCCGGCCTGCGCCGGGGTGACGGCATGGAGGGTGAGAGCGGCTTCGCTCAGTCCTTCACCTCATACAGAATCTCGTTCCGGCGCAGGAAGCCCGGCGTGAAGGGATCGTTGTAGTAGGCGAAGGTGGGCTCGCCCACTGGCGAAAGCCCGTGTTTTGCCATCCATGCCAGCAACTCCGCATTCTTCTCGGTGAACAGCGGATCTGACCACCAACCGCTGAAGCGGATGGCAGCGCGGCGTGCTGCGGGGAGTTCGGTGAGCTTCACATCTGCGCCCGACGGCTTGGGCAGGCGGTCGAGTGAATAATCTGACGGCATGATGAAGCGGACGGTCCAGGAACCGCCTTCCGCTGTCTGCGTCACGGGGGCTGTCATGGCGATCTTCTCGCCGCCGCGCTCCTGCGCGAAGATGTAGCGCGCAAGCGGCCCGAAGCCGGCTCGGACCGCCTGGTCGCGCGTGCCGGTACGCGTGACTTCCGCGACGACCAGCGGGGGGTAGGCGCGCAATTCGGTGGCGCCGTCCGCCTGCAGCACCTCGTAACGCGCGATCTCGACGTTGCGGGTCTGCACATACCAGAAGCCAACCAGGCCGATGACGGCGACCAGCAGCGCCAGGGTGAGGTACATCAGCATGCGTGCTGCCTTGTTCATGGGTTTTTTCATAAGGCTATATACGCCCGGCCGGCCTTCCCGGTTCCAGTATTCCTGCAACGGTTTCTGACTGTGGCCATCAGCCGAGGCAGGCGATTATCCAAGTCCCGGGCCGTCCAGCACCGCCACCGTGCTGCGATAGGCTGCATCGAGGTGGGCCTTCATGGCTGCCGCCGCCTTGGCGGGGTCACGGCTGTTCAGCCCACGGATGATCTCGCGGTGCTGCTCCAGCGTGGCCTCGGCCTGTCCGGCGCGCGGCACCATCATGTGCCGGCAGCGATCGAGCTGGGCCTTGGAAATCTCGATGGTGCTCCACAGCAGCGGCAGGTCGCTGATCTCGGTGATGGCGTGGTGGAAGGCGTCGTCCTGTGCGATGGCCTCCGCGAAGAGCCGCTTCTCCACCGCGCGTTCGTGGCGGGCAAGAATGTCGTGCAGACGGTCGGCGTGTTCCTGGTTCATGTTGATGGCGGCCTGTGCGGCGCTTTCCATCTCCAGCGCCCGGCGGATCAGGAAGGACTCATCGATGGCCTTGCGGTCCATGCGCGAGGCCCGGGTTCCCGATTGTGCAACCACATCAACGAGGTGCTCGTCGGAAAGCCGCTTCACCGCCTCGCGCACCGGCGTGCGGGACACGTCGAGTTGCGCGGCGATGGCCTTCTCGTCGATTACCTCGCCCGGCCTGATGACGCCGCTCAGGATCAGCCCGCGCACCAGAGGGTAGATCTGGTCGCGCAAGGGGCGGGAACGGTCGAGCCGAAGGGTGGTCAGGTCCACAGGCATGGCTGTCATACTAATATAACAGTTCTGGACAGCAAGGCAGATTCGAGTCTAGCATCACAAAAAAGAAGCTAACCGCGTGGGAGGTAACATGGCGGGCAAGAACAATTTCCCCAAGCTTCACAATGCGATGTGGCCTGGGCTCGTGGGCAAGGGACCGGACTCGGAGCCGCCCATCGACCTCGATACGATGATCGCGCTCACCGCCAAGGCGGAGGTCAATGGCGTCAAGTTCGACGGCATCGACATTTTTCATGCTGCACCGCACACAAACATTGACTTCACAGCGGATGAGGCGAAGGCGCTGGCGGACAAGGCCGCGAAGCACAACCTCGCCATCGGCTCCATCGTGGCCCCCGTTTGGCCGCCGGTGGGCGGAGGCTCGGCCATGGGATCAGCCGAGGACCGCGCCAAGTTCGTGGCTAATGTCCGCAAGTCCTGCGAGCTCGGCAAGGCGCTGCGCGACCTCGGCGTCCGTAAATATGGCGTCATCCGCATCGACTCCGCTTCGAGCCCGGCCGACTGGGCCAAGGATCCCGTCGCCAGCACCAAGCTGATCGCCCAGACCTGGCGCGAAGCCTGCGATGTCGCCAAGGACTTTGGTGAGCGTCTGGCCGCCGAAGGCGAGATCTGCTGGGGTGGCATGCACAGCTGGAAGGCGATGGTCGACACGCTGGAGCAGACCGACCGTCCCGGTATCATCGGCTTCCAGGCCGACATGGCGCACACGCTGCTCTACACCATGGGCTACAACGCGCCGGAGGCCGCTCTGCTGCCCGAGGGTTTCGACTGGAAGGACCAGGCCCAGCTTGATGCGGCACTCGTCAAAATGACGGACATGTTGCGCCCCTGGACCATCGACTTCCACGTCGCCCAGAACGACGGCACGGTGAAGGGCATGGGCTATCATGACAAGACCGGCCGCCACTGCATGGTGACCGACCCCAACGGCCGCCTTGACATCGTCAAGCATGCGGGGATGTGGCTGAGGAACAAGGATGGCTCCCTCACCAAGGCCATGAAGCACATCTGCTGGGATGGCTGCATGTTCCCCAATGACGTGATGATGAAGCAGCAGACCTGGAATGATATCCTCGGCGTCATGATCAAGGTCCGCGACGCGCATGGCTGGGAGGGCTGATCCAATGGCGAAGAAAGCTCTCAACATCGGCATGGTGGGCTATGGCTTCATGGGCCGCACCCATTCCAACGCATTCTCCCAGGCGCCGCATTTCTTCGACCTTGGCTACAAGCCGGTGCTCAAGACGATCTGCGCGAGGAATGCCGATAAAGCCAAGGAGTTCGCGGATCAGTGGGGATATGAATCGAGCGTCACCGATTGGCGCAAGCTCGTTGACGACAAGTCGATCGACCTGATCGACATCGCCAGTCCCAATGACACGCACATGGAGATCGCCATTGCCGCCGCGCAGGCCGGCAAGATGGTGATGTGCGAGAAGCCCCTGGGCCGCAACGCCGCCGAAAGCGCCAAGATGGTCGAAGCCGTCGAGCGTGCCGGCGTTCCCAACATGGTGTGGTACAACTACCGTCGCGTGCCTGCCGTGACGTTGGCCAAGCAGCTGATCGACGAAGGCCGCCTCGGCAAGATATTCCACTACCGTGCCAAGTTCCTGCAGGACTGGACCATCTCCAAGGACCTGCCGCAGGGCGGCCAGGGCCTGTGGCGCCTCGACGTCGGCGTTGCCGGTTCGGGCGTGACGGGTGACCTGCTGGCGCATTGCATCGACACGGCCATGTGGCTCAACGGCGGTATCAACACCGTCACTGGCCTCACCGAGACCTTCATCAAGGAGCGCCACCACAACATTACGGGCAAGACCGAGAAGGTGGGCATCGATGATGCCAGCCTGTTCCTGTCGCGCTTCGACAATGGCTCTCTGGGCAGCTTCGAGGCCACGCGCTATGCCCGCGGACACAAGGCGCTCTACACGCTGGAAATCAACGGCGAGCACGCCTCGATCTTCTGGGACCTGCATGACCTGCACCGGCTGCAGTATTTCGACCATCGCGATGAGGGCCGCACCCGTGGTTGGCGTTCCGTGCACATCACCGATGGCGACCATCCCTACATGAACAAGTGGTGGGTGCCCGGCCTGCAGATCGGCTACGAGCACACCTTCATCCACCAGGCCGCCGACTTTATTGACGGGTTGAGCAGCGGGACGCCGGCCGCACCTACTTTCCGAGACGCGCTGGCCACCGACCTCGTCACCGATGCGGTGCTCAAGTCGGCACAGACCGGTCAGTGGGAGAGCGCCAAGGGCTGATCACAATCTGCGTCAAGTTTAGGCAGTAAAATATAGGCTGCCAAAGGTGTTGCAGGCGTTGAAAGGCGTCTTGCAAAAGCCGGGAGACAGGATAGTCTGCCTCTCCAACAAGAGCCTTCAGGGCCGCTGAACAGGGAATGGGAATGGCAGGAAGCAAGGTTCCAGCGCTGCGTTTGTCGGGGATTTCCAAGTCCTACGGCAAGGTGCGCGCGCTCGACAATCTCTCCTTTGATGTTCCGGAGGGACGTTTCTTCGTGCTGTTCGGGCCGAGTTCGGTGGGCAAGACCACAACGCTGCGCACCATCGCCGGCCTTGTGGCAACCGATGCCGGTCGCCTTGAGATCAATGGACATGATGTTACGACCGCGCCCATCGCCGGCCGCGGGGTCTCCATGGTGTTCCAGTCCTTCGCGCTCTATCCGCATCTCACCGTCTATGAGAACTTCGCCTATCCGCTGAAGGAAGAGGGCGTCGGCCGCGAGGAGATCGACAAGCGCGTCAAGGAAACCGCGGCGATGCTCAAGCTGTCGCACCGCCTCGAGCGCAAGCCCAACACGCTGTCAGGCGGTGAGCAGCAGCGCGTGGCGCTCGGACGTTCGCTGATCCGGCGTCCGAAGATTTTGCTGCTCGACGAGCCGCTCACCAACCTCGATGCCAAGTTGCGCCATGACATGCGCGCCGAGCTGAAGCGGCTTCACCGCCAGTTCGGCATGACCATCGTCTATGCCACGCCCGACGAACTCGAAGCCCTGTCGATGGGCGAAGAGATTGCGGTGATGCGTGATGGTGCGGTGGTGCAGCGCGGCACGCCGGACGAGCTCTATGAGCAGCCCATCGACACCTATGTAGCTGGCAAGATCGGCTCGCCGCACATGAACATGCTGAAGGCAACACTGGCCGCCGATCTTTCCAGCCTCGACACACCGCTCGGCAAGATGCTCTCGGGCCGCAAACTCGGTTCCGGCAGCGCCGGCGAGGCCGCGCTCGTCGGCATCCGTCCAAGTGACCTGCGCCCAGCCGTGGCGGGCGAGGCGTCGGTTCATTCCCGCGTCCACCTGATCGAGCCCCTGGGCGACGTGACCGTCGTCTCGGTCGAGGCCGGGGGCGAGACGCTGCGCATGGTGCTTCCTGAACAGAGTGCGTCGGGCATGAAGCCCGGCGACGAGGTTCCGATCGCCATCGACCACAACAAGATCCACATCTTCCGTGCCGCCAGCGGACAGGTAATGACCTGACGCCAAGCGGCCTGAAGCCTAACGGTTAACCATGGGAGGAAACCTGACATGACCGTTGTTACGAAGATGAAAGGGTTCGCGGCCGCTGCAGGCCTCGCCGCAACCCTGATGACCGGAGGGGCGACCTACGCCCTTGCGGAAGAAGTGACGCTGACGATGGCGGTGCCTGATTGGCCGCCGACGCGCATCATGAAGAAGTTCTTCGACGAGCAGTACAAGCCGAAGTCCGGCAACACCGTGAAGCTCGACGTTGACTTCATTCCGTGGCCCGATTTCTACACGCGCGTCAACGCGTCGCTGACGTCCGGCGAGCAGAAGTACAACTTCATCGTTTCGGACTCGCAGTGGCTCGGCGCCTTCGTGGAAGGCGGCTACTACCGCAAGATCAACGATCTCCTCGACGCCGACCCGGAGTTCAAGAAGACGCTGATGAGCGTGCACCCCGCACCGCTCGCGGCCTATTCGACCTACCCCTACAAGTCGGAGAACTACTACGGCTTCCCGCAGTTCCCGGACGTTCTGGTGAACTATGGCCGCAAGGACATTCTCTGCCACGAGGAAGAGCAGAAGAACTTCCAGGCCAAGTACGGCAAGAAGCTGCCCTGCACGGGCGAAGAGCTCGATGCCATGACCTGGGATGACTTCAAGAACGTTGGCGAATTCTTCCGCCGCAAGAAGGGCGAGATGCTGGCCGGTGCGCCCGCCGAGGACGATTTCTACGGAATCGCCTATCAGGCCGGCAAGGGCTACGACTTCTCGTCGATGCAGATCAACGGCTTCATCTGGCAGATGGGCGGCAACGTCTGGGACGAAACCCAGGCACCGACCGGCCAGGCCGAAGGCGTCGTGAACTCGCCGGAAGCCGTTGCCGCTCTCGAGAAGTACCTGAGCCTGCTTGAGTACATGCCGCCCGTCGCCAAGACCGGCACCATGGACATCTTCAAGTCGGACGAACTGTTCCGCGAAGGCAAGGTCGCGATGAACATCGACTGGATCGGCCTGGGCGAAGCCTCGCTCGATCCGAAGTCGTCCAAGGTTTCGGACAAGCTGGTGTTCGGCCAGATGCCCGGCACCATGGGTCCTGATGGCAAGATGATCCGCTGGTCCAACATCGGCGGTCAGCCCTTTGTGCTGACCACCTGGACGACGCCGGAGCAGACCAAGGAAGCCGTCGAGTTCGTGAAGTGGTGGCTGTCCAACGACATCCAGCACCAGTTCGCGGCCGGTGGCGGCCAGTCGGCCGTGAAGGAGGTCTACGAAGACCCGAAGTACGTGACCTACCGTCCTTGGAACCGCGCCTGGGCCCCGCAGCTCGACTGGCAGAAGGACGTGTGGCACGTGCCGCAGTTCTTTGAGCTCCTGACGCAGCAGCAGGACCAGTTCGACCTTGCCATCACCGGCAAGCAGGACGCCAAGACCACGCTGGATAACATTGCCAAGTTCCAGCAGGACTTGCTGACGAACGCCGGCCTGATCCAGTAACACGCCTGAACCCCGGGTGCGGGGATATCATCCCCGCACCCTCTTTTTTCTCCTCCGGAACGCTTTGCCGATGACCTCCACGACTGCGACAGCTCCGCCGCCGGCTCTCATGCGCCTGTCTCCCGACAACTGGAAACTTGCCATTCTTGTCGGCCTGATCGTGTCGGTGATCGCGGCCATTGCGCTGCCCGCCTCGACGTCGTTCTGGGTCATCGGTGCCATGGCGGCGATGATTGCCGCAGCCTTCGTGGTCAATGCCTATCGCCGCAAATATTATGGTGGCCTTCTCGTGGCTCCGGCCATCGCCGTGCTCTTCGTGATGAACATCTTCCCCCTGCTTTGGTCCCTGGGGCTGTCGTTCTATGCCTACCAGTCGAACCAGCAGTCGATCCGCTTCGTCGGCCTCGCCAATTACATCAAGGTCCTGACCAACGACATCGCAGCACCCGCCAACTGGGCAGCCCTCGTCAACACCGCGATGTTCGTGGTGCTGACCGTGACGGCGCAGATGATCGTCGGCTTCCTGCTGGCCATGATGTTTGCCAAGCAGTTCCCGCTGCGCAAGTACCTGCTCATCCTCGTGCTGACGCCGATGATGCTCTCCGTCGTCGCTTCCGGCGTGTTCTTCACCTATTACTATGACCCGACCTTCGGCATCCTCAGCTATGTGGTCAACTCCATCACCGGTGGCCAGTTCATCCTGATGAGTTCGAAGGTGGGCGCGGTGGCCGGCATCGTGTTCGCCGATGCCTGGATGTGGTCACCCTTCGTCATGCTTCTGGTGCTGGCGGGTCTCGTGTCGGTGCCGAAGTATCTCTATGAGGCCGCTGCCATCGACCGCGTGTCCAAGTGGCGCCAGTTCTGGACCATCACATTCCCCTATATCCGCGGCCTGCTCATGCTGGCGCTGCTGTTCCGCACCATCGAGGCCTTCAAGCTCGCTGACCTCGTCATCCTGCTCACCAAGGGCGGCAATGACACGATGACGATCTCCTACCACCTGATCCGCATCGCCAACGAGCAGAACAAGACCTCGGAGGGTGCGGCCATCTCCTACCTGATGCTGTTCATGGTGATCGTGCTCACGAACCTCTACCTCTACATCGCCAACCGCCGCAGCCAGGGAGCCTGACGCCATGGCCGAACACAACTCCATCTGGGAGGCGCTGGGCTTCCGCAAGGCCAGCGGCGTCGGCGAGGCAGGCTGGGGGCGCACGCTGTTCGTCGCCATCGTGTCGCTGATCTACTTCCTGCCCGTGCTGTTCATCATCTTCACCGCCTTCAAGCCGCAGGATGCGGCCCTGTCGGTGCCGCCGACCCTGTCGCCCACATCGTTCTTCGGGCTGATACCCGACAAATACGTGTTCACGCCGACGTTCGAGAACTTCGGCTCGGTGTTCAACCGGTCCATGACGTCTGGCGGCGCGCCGGAGTCGACTGGCTTCGACCGGTACTTCTTCAACTCGATCGTCATCGCCTCGTCGTCCGTTCTGCTCGCGCTGGTAATCGGCACGCTCGCCGCATTCGGCTTCTCGCGCTATCCGCTGAAGGGCAACGACACCTACCTGTTCATCATCCTGACCACGCGCATGCTGCCGGCGATCGTGGTCATCATCCCGGTGATCCTGATGTTCCGCGTGGTGGGCCTGTCAGGCTCCTATACCGGCATCATCCTGCTCTACACCGCCTTCAACCTGGCCTTCACCATCTGGATGATGAAGAGCTTCTTCGACGAGCTGTCTCTCGACGTCGAGGACGCCGCCCGGATCGACGGCTCGTCGGACATGAAGGTGTTCTTCAAGATTGCACTCCCGCAGGTCGTCGCAGGGCTTGCCGCCACCTTCGTCTTCGGTCTCATCCTCACCTGGAACGAGTTCCTCTTCGCGTTGCTGCTGTCGGGGCCCGACACGCGCACCGTACCGGTTGCCATGAACCAGGCCGTTTCATCGGGCGGCCGCGGCACCGACTGGACGCTGCTGGCGGCCATTGAAACCCTGTTCCTCATCCCCGTCTTCCTCGTCACCTTCTTCCTGCAGAACCACCTGCTGCGTGGTGTGACCTTCGGAACCGTGAAGCGCTGACATGTCGACGATTGAAATTCGCAAAGTCACCAAGCAATTCGGTTCCTTCACCGCGGTGAAGGACGCTGACCTCAAGGTCGAGGCGGGCGAGGTAGTCTGCCTTCTCGGTCCCTCAGGCTGCGGCAAGACCACCACCCTGCGGATGATCGCGGGCCTCGAGCGTGCGACCTCGGGCGACGTCATCATCGCCGGCCAGCGCATGAACGAGCTGCCGCCGCAGAAGCGTGACATCGCCATGGTGTTCCAGTTCTATGCGCTCTATCCGGCACTCACGGTGGGCCAGAACATTGCCATGCCGCTTCACTCGGAGGGTCTCTCCAAGGCTGATTCCGACGCGCGCGTCATGAAGGTCGCCACAATCATGCACCTCACCGAGGTGCTGGACCGCATGCCGAACCAGATTTCGGAAGGTGAAAAGCAGCGCCTCGCGGTGGCCCGCGCCATCGTGCGCGACCCCAATTGCTTCCTGTTCGACGAACCGCTGTCGCGGCTTGACGTCGAACTGCGCCATTCCATGCGCGGCCAGATCAAGGAAGTGCTGACCGGCCTTTCGAAGGCGACCGTGATCGTCACGCATGACCAGCTCGAGGCCCTGACCATGGCCAGCCGCATTGCCATCATGAAGGATGGCGTGATCGAGCAGGTCGGCACTCCGCATGATGTCTTCGCCAAACCCGTCAACGTCTTCGTGGCCAGCTTCATCGGCACGCCGCAGATGAACCTTGTGGAGGCCGATCTCCAGAGCTTCGGCGACGGCAAGGCCTCCGTCATGCTGGCCGGCCAGTCGCTGGCCATCGCGGCAGATCCTGCGGTATCGCGGCTCAAGCCGTCCAAGGTCACCGTCGGCATCCGGCCGCGCGCCTTCTCCACCGTGCAGGACAAGGGCGGTGACACCATCGCTGCCCAGGCCGAACTGATCGAGCCAATGGGTGCCGAAACCCTCATCCACGCCCGCACATCTTCGGGTGGCGACATCCGCGTCGTGGTTCCGCGCGACAAGCGGGTGAAGGTGGGCGAGGCGCTGCATTTGAAGCCCGATCCGCGGCAGACGCATTTCTTCGGCGAGGATGGCAAGGCGGTGCGCGCATGAGCAACCACGAGCAGGGCATGACGCGCCAGGGCGCGCTGCGTCTCGAGTTCTTCATCATCGGGCTTGGCATCTTCGCGCTGCTGCTGATCTTCCAGCCGTTCAGCCTGAAGCTCTTCGCCATCGGCAGCGTGCTGGTGGTGATCGCGGGTCTCATCAACAACCTGCTGCCCATGGCCCAGCCGGGCGTCAGGGTCAGGAGCGTCGTCACCGTTGCCATGGTGGTGGCGATGATCTTCTGCATCGTGCTGCTGATCTCGATTGGCGCGGCGCATCTCTATGGCGCCTTCTTCCTCAAGCCGCCGGATCCCAATACGCTGGCTGGCAAGGCTCAGCTGGCCGCGGCGCCCTTCTGGCGCCAGCCGCTGGTGTGGGGCATTGCCGCCGTGGCTGCGGTTCTGGCACTCGCCATCACCGCGATGAACAAGGTTCGTGACTGACATGGCGCATGACGTCTCGGTGATCGGCCTCTACATCCTCGATGTGCTGGGCCGCCCGGTTACCCGCATCCCTGATCGTGGCAACGTCGATTTCATCGAGGAAATCCGTTTGACCGTCGCCGGCACCGCCGGCGGCACAGTGGTCGATACTGCCAAGCTGGGGTTGAAGAGCCTCGCCGTCGGCGCGGTGGGTGACGACGAAAAGGCCGACTGGGTGCTGATGACGCTTGAGAAGCATGGCATTGACACGTCCGCCATGCAGCGCATCAAGGGCGTTCCCACTTCTGCCACCATCCTCAACGTGCGCCCCAATGGCGACCGTCCTGCACTCCACGTGCGTGGCGCGTCTGACCATTTCGACGTGCCGCCATCCGCCTATGACAAGGTGTTCGATGCACCGATCATCCACCTTGGCGGTACGGGCCTCCTCAAGAAGCTTGATGGCCCGGCCTCCGTCATGCTGCTGAAGGAAGCCAAGAAGCGCGGCCGCACCGTCACCTTTGACCTCATCGCGGCAAGTGCCGACACCATCGGCATCGTCGCGCCGCTGCTGCCCTACATCGACTACTTCATGCCCTCGATCGAAGAGGCGAAAGACATGTCGGGGCAGGGCAGCCCTGAGGACTGTGCCAGCTTCTACCTCGACAAGGGCGCCCAATGCTGCGTCTTCACGCTGGGCGGTGACGGCGCCTATTACGCCCACAAGGATGGCACGCGCCTCAAGTCCTCCGCCTATGAAATCAACGTTATCGATACCACGGGCTGTGGCGATGCCTTCGATGCGGGCTTCATCGCCTCTCTGCACCACAGGATGGACGTCGAGACGGCGCTGCGCTTCGCCCAGGCCTCGGCAGGCCTCGTCGCCACCGGGCTCGGATCGGATGCCGGCATCGTCAGCTTCGAAGATACCCTCGACAAGATGAAGAACTGGAAGATCAAGCGATGAGATTTCAAGGCAGGCGTGCCGTCGTCACTGGCGGACTCTCGGGCATCGGCGAGGCAGTCGCCAAGCGCATCACCGCCGAAGGCGGCAAGGTCGTCGTCTGGGACATGCAGGGCGGCATCAAGACTGACATCTCCAACTGGGATTCAGTACAGGCAGCGGCTGCCGAAACCGTGAAGCAGCTGGGCGGCATCGACATCCTGGTGAACAGCGCGGGCATCGCCGGCCCCACCGCCACCGTTCTCGACATCACCATGGAAGACTGGCACCGCACCATCGCCATCAACCTCAACGGCACCTTTTTCACCAACCGCGCCGTGGTGCCGCACATGATCGCCGGCAATTATGGCCGCATCGTCAACATCGCCTCGATCGCCGGCAAGGAAGGCAACCCCAATGCCTCGGCCTATTCGGCATCCAAGGCGGCGGTCATCGGCTTCACCAAGTCGCTGGCCAAGGAACTGGCAAAGACCAACATCACGGTCAACAGCGTGACGCCCGCCGCGGTGCGCACGCCCATCTTCGAGCAGATCGCCCAGAGCCACATCGACTTCATGCTGTCGAAGATCCCCATGGGGAGGCTCGGCAAGGTCGACGAGGTGTCCAACCTCGTCTGCTGGCTCGCGAGCGAGGAGTGCTCGTTCTCGACAGGTGCAGTATTCGACGTCTCGGGCGGCCGCGCCACCTATTGAGGCGCCGCCATTCTTCATATCGCCGTGTATCCCCCGTCCACCAGCAGGTCGTGGCCGCAGATCATGTCGGAGGCCGACGAGGCGAGGAACAGCACGGCATCGGCCACCTCCATCGGCTTGCCGAAGCGGCCGCCGGGGATCTTGGCCTTCATCGGATCGCCCTTGGCGGGCTGGCCCCACACCTGCTCGCCCATGGGCGTCAGGATCACGGTGGGGCATACGGTGTTGATCTGGATGTTGTGCTTCGCCCACTCCACCGTCATCACCTTGGTCAGCATGTTGAGACCGCCTTTGGAGGCGCAATAGGCGGCATGGCCCTCAAGGCCGACCACACCCGCCTGTGACGAGATGTTGATGATCTTGCCGCCCTTGCGCTCGATCATGCCGGGCACGATCTCGCGCGCCAGCAGGAAGGGCGCGCGCAGGTTCACCGCCATGGTGGCGTCCCAGTCGGCAACCTTGGCGTCCTCCAGTCGGTCGATGAGGGCAACGCCGGCATTGTTCACCAGAATGTCTATGTGGCCGAAATAGGCCAGCGCGTCATGCGCCGCCTTCACCGGGCCATCGGCGGTCGCCATGTCAGCAGAGATCGCCACGCAGCGCCGGCCCAGCGCCTCCACCGCAGCCTTCACCTCGGCCAGCCCCTCGCGGTCGCGGCCCACGGCGGCAATGTCGGCACCGGCGTCGGCCAGCACCTTGCACGTCTCGAGGCCAATGCCCTTGCTCGCCCCTGTCACCAGCGCGTGCTTGCCCTTGAGACCAAATCTTTTCGTCCAGTCACCCATTGTCTCGCCTCCGATTTTTGGCGATCTTCATGTGGAGAGCGCCACCGGTCAATGGCAAGCACAGGGAACCGCACATGCAAAGAATGGGACGCGTCATCAAGCTGAAGCCGGAGATCATCCCGGAATACAAACGCATCCACGCCGCCGTCTGGCCGGAGGTGCTGAGGGCCATCCGCGATTCAAACATCCGGAACTATACGATCTTCCTCAAGGAGCCGGAGAACATCCTCTTCGCCTACTGGGAATATCACGGCACGGACTTCGACGCCGACATGAAGAAGATGGCGCAGGTGCCGCGCATGCTGGAGTGGTGGAAGATCACCGACCCGATGCAGGTACCCTTCGAGACGCGGAAAGACGGCGAGTGGTGGGCGGACATGGAGAATGTGTTCCACACGGATTGAGGGCGTCGTGGCGCCGCACTGCCGCCGCCGCACCTTCATCATGCCCGGGCTTGTGCCGGGCATCTTCTTTCGTGACCGCCAAAAAGGATACGCGGGTCAAGCCCGCGTATGATGATGGGGAGGGAATGGAGTGAGCTACTTCACCTTCTTCTTCCCGAAGTAGTTCCGTTCCAGCTCGGCAAAGGCCCGCTGATACACGTTCTGCTCTGTGCGCGGGATCAGCACCACGTCATCCTGCGGGCTTGCCACCCAGTCGCCGGTCCAGACGCCGAAACTGGTGTTGTCGGCCGTCACCGGCCACAGGCGGGGACCCGAGACATAGTTCATCCACGGGATCTCGCATTTGGTGATGCGGTAGGAGAAGCTGCGCGTCATGTCGTCGAGGTGCAGCAGCTCCTCGTTCAGGTGACCCTCGCCGAAATAGAAATCGCGCACACCGGAGACCTTGTCGGAGCGATGGCGCTTCAGCATGTGCATCTTGGTGATGTCCTCATGCCAGCCGCCCATGCCGGCGAAGTCGCGCATGATCTTCCACACATCATCCACCGGCGCCTTGATGACGCGCGAAGTCCACACCTTGTTGGGCTGGAAGCCCTTCCAGCGCTCCGCACCTGCGGGCTTCTCGGGTTTTGTCTTCGCGATGAGGGCGGCGAGCGACTTGAAGTTTCCGGCGAAAACGTCGTTGGACACGATCTTCTGGTACTTGCCTTCATCGCCCGGGGCTTCGTCGAATGTCGCTTCCCACTCGGCAAAGGTCTGGTCGGTGTGGGTCACGGGATAGAGCCTGAGCGTGGCGAGGTAGTTCTTCACTGGGAAGGCCGGCGTCTCGAAATTATAGGTGAAGCAGCGCTTTGCATCGTCCAGCATCAGCAGGCGTTCGCGCACGAGTACGCCATTTGCGAGGTGGAAGGCGCGCACGCAGCCGACCACATCGGCGTCGAGGCCCTTCTCGATCTTGGACGTGGTGACGCCGCCGCCCGTCCATTTCGGCAGCGCGTTGAAGTCGCGCACGATGGACCACACGGTCTCGACGGGGGCCTTCAGGATGATCGATGCATAGGCGCGGGCCATTCTACTGTCCTCTGGTGATGTCGCGGAAGGCGTGGACCGCGGCCTCGGCGAAGGCCGGGTCATTGATGTGGGCGTCGACCTCGATGAGCTGGCGGTTGGGCGCTGGCTTCCAACTCGAACGGATCGCATCAAAAAGCGCCGCATCGGCTGCGGGGTCGTGGAACGGCTTGCCCGGCGCATCGATGGCGGAGACGCCACGGAGCGGCAGCAGGAAGCGAACCTGGCCTTCCATGCGGTTGATGCGTTCGGCAATCCAGCGGCCGGTGGCAGCATTCTCTTCCGCCGTGGTGCGCATGAGCGTCACCTGCGCGTTGTGAACATAGAGGTTGCGGCTGGCCAGCTGCGCCGGAACTGTCTCGCGTCCGCCGAAGTTGATCATGTCCACCGCACCCACTGATCCCACCCAGGGGATCCGCGTCCGGACGACGGAGCCGAAGCGATCCTCCGTGCAGGGCAGAACGCCGCCGAACAGGTGGTCCGCCACCTCCGTCGTGGTGATGTCGAGCGCCGCGGTGATGAGCTGCGAATCGATCAGCTTCTCGAGGCACTGCCCGCCCGTGCCGGTGGCATGGAAGACGAAGCATTCGCAGTCGCCCTCGATGAGGTGCCGGATCTGCGTGATGCAGGCCGTGGTCACGCCGAACATGGTGAGGCCCACGGCTCGCTTGGCCTCGCCGCCCATGGGAATGCCGTTCATCGCCATGCCGGCTGCCGCGTGCGCCGCATTGCCGATAACGGTGCGGGTGATGGCGTTGAGGCCGGCAACATCTGCCACCGCATGCATCATCATGATGTCGGTGGGGCCGACGTATGGCGCCACGTTGCCCGATGCCATGGTGGAGACCATCAGCTTCGGCACGCCGATGGGAAGCGCGCGCATCGCCTGCGTGACCATCGAGGTATTGCCGCCACCGCCCAGGCCAAGCACCGCACCGATGTCATGGCGCGAGAGGAGGAAGCGGCCGAGCGCCTCCGCCATCGCCGTGACGGCCTTGCCGCGGTCGGCATGGCCCAGCACGGCATCGGCACCTTGGCTGTGGTGCTTCGCCACCATCTCCGGCGTCACGTCGGCTTGTGTCCTGCTTGGCGTCGTGGAGATATCGACGAGAAGGGCAGTGGCGCCGGCAGCGGCCACCTGCGACACCGCGTAGCGGAGTTCCGCCTCCTTGGTGTCGCAGGTGCCGATGACGTAGACCGGCTTCACGCCTTGGCCCAACCCTGCTTCATGTTGCGGAAGCCGAGCTTGTAGACTTCCTCCGGCGAGGGTGCGAAGTCGCGCCATACGCGGGTCGCGGCGGCGAGTGCCGGCATGGAGCGGCCGAAAGCCTCGATGGTGAGGAAGCCGTCATACTTCGACTTCTTCAGCGCCTTGTAGGTTTCAGCCCATGGCACGTGGCCCTTGCCGGGCGTGCCGCGGTCATTCTCGGAGATGTGGACGTGCACCATGTGTGGGCGGATGGTCTTGATCGCACCGACCGGATCCTTCTCCTCGATGTTGGAGTGGAAGGTGTCATACATGCCCTGAATGTGCGGATGGTCGACCTCGTCGAGATAGTCGGCGAGTTGCTGCATGGTGTTGAGGAAATAGCATTCGAAGCGGTTCAGCGCCTCGAGCGCGAAGGTGACGCCCTTCTTGCCCGCATAGTCGCCCGCCTTCTTGTGGAAGGAGAGTGCGCGCTTCCTCTCGGCGGCAGTCGCCGGGTTACCTGAGAAGTAACCGAGCTCGGAATGCATCGGGCCGCCGAGGATGGGGGCGCCCAGTGCCGCGGAGCAGTCGATCGTCCACTTGGCATAGTCGAGGGCTGCGGCCTGGCTGGCCTTGTCGGGCGACAGCGGGTTCTTGCCCTGGATGACGCTCACCACCGAGCGCTCCAGCCCGATCTTGTCGAGCAGGGCGCCGAGCCGCGCGTAGTGGGCGGGGTCGCCCTCGAACATCGGAATCTCGACGCCATCATATCCGGTCTTCTTCAGCGCCCGCAAAATGGGCTCATGCGCAAGCGTGACGTGCGGTGTCCACAGCAGCAGATTGAAACCAAGCTTCATTGATGCCCTCCCAAGCAAGGAGCGCAGGACAAACCGTCTCGCGCCTCTTGTCAATTCCTGATATACGCCTATCAAACGACGAACCGGAGGACCAGCCCGTGAACAAGCCGCATGATCCTGCCAGCGCCACCAACGCCGCACTGCTGAGAGCCCAGGCCTTCATGACGCCGTCGCCGGTGCCCTCGATCTCGACCGAGCTTCTGGTTTCGGCGGATGGCGAGCTGAACCGCGAACTGCACCACTTCCTGTTCGACCCGCCGTCGAACCCGGAGCTCCTCAAGGGCAAGAAGATCGCCATCTGCTGCTCCAATGGTGTTGAGGAAATCGAGATCGTCGGCGCCACCAAGTGGCTCACCGAGCATGGCGCCACCGTGCATGTGGTGGCCCCGCGCATCGGCGAGTTCCACCCGACGCTGGGCCTGCGCTTTCCGCCACTCACCAAGACCCACGTGCTGGCCATCCGCCTCATGGAGAATGCCGGCTGGCTGAAGATCGACTGCTACATGGATGAGGCGAAGGTGGCGGACTATGACGCCTGCCTGTTCCCCGGCGGCTGCTGGAACCCGGATTTCCTGCGCGCCGACAAGGACGCCCAGAAGTTCGTGCAGGACATGCTGGCCTCCGGCAAGCCAACGACCGCCATCTGCCACGGCCAGTGGGTAATGGTGAGCGCCGGTATCCTCAAGGGCAAGAAGGCCACTGCCGTGTGGAACATCCACCCCGACCTCGCCAATGCCGGCGCCACAGTGCTGGACGAGCCCTGTGTGGTCGACGGCAACCTGATCACCGCCCGCTTCCCCTATGACCTGCCGCGCCTCGTGGATGCGTTGGTGAAGCAGCTGGTGAAATAGGGCTGTTCGCCCGTCTCACAGTCATCATCGCCGGGCTTTGACCCGGCGATCTTTTTTGTGGCCACTGAAAAAGATGCCCGGGTCAAGCCCGGGCATGATGAGGCAGGAGGCTAGCCCAGCGTTCAGCCGAACAGCACCGGCGCTGTCTCGATGACGATGCGCAGCCCGATCCCCACCGCGATGATGCCGGCCAGAACCTGCAGCGACCGGCTGGCCCAGGTCAGCGTGTTGGCGGTCCAGGACAGCGGCACGGCGATCACGGCCGAGAAGGCCGCCATGCCGGCGATCGAGCCAACGGCGAAAACCAGCATGAAGACGAGGCCCACATGCACCGACGGCGCGCTCGAGGCGGCAAGCGCCACCAGTGCCGCCGAGCCTGCCAGGCCGTGCATCATGCCAATGGCCAGGCTGCGGCCCCAGGCGCCCTTCGGGTGGGCGTGGGCGTGGGTGCTCAGGGCGTGGTTCGCCACGTCGCCCGCGTGGCTGTGGGCATGGAAGTGCACCTCGCCGGTGCGGTGGCGGTGGATGTGGAAA
>JBEARP010000025.1:0-8415 GCA_041163105.1 Pseudomonadota bacterium | reverse complement strand
GCCACCTATGAAGGCGTGATCGCGGCGGCAGGTGGCATTCCCGTGCCGATCAAGGTCGACCCCGACCACGGCTTCCACCTGAAGGCGGCGGACCTCGAGAAATTCATCACGCCCAAGACCCGTGTGCTGCTGATGAACACGCCGTCCAACCCGACGGGTGCGGTGTTCACCCGCTCCGAGATCGAGAAGATCGGCAAGGTCTGCGAGAAGCATGACCTGTGGATCATCTCGGACGAGGTATATGCCACCATGACCTATGGCAACACGGTGTTCTCATCGCCCTTCGACGTGCCGGAGCTCGAGAAGCGCACGATCGTCGTCTCCTCCATCTCCAAGTCGCATGCACTGCCGGGCTTTCGCTGCGGCTGGATCGCCGCCTCGAAGGAATTCTGCGACCGCTGCGCGCCGGTGACGGAGACCATGCTGTTCGGCTCGCAGCAGTTCCTGGAAGACGCCATGGCCTTCGCGCTCGACAACCACTTCCCCGAAGTGGACGAGATGAAGAAGAATTACGAGAAGCGCGCCCGTGCACTTGTGAAGGCGCTGGAGCATTCGAAGAAGGTCTCCGCCCGCATGCCGGAAGGCGGCATGTTCGTGATGGTGGACGTGAGGAAGACCGGGCTCTCGGGCGAGGAGTTTGCGCGTCGCCTGCTGGCGGAGGAGAATGTTGTGACCATGCCCGGCGAAAGCTTCGGCGCGGGCGGTGCCGGACACCTGCGCGTGGCGTTGACCGTGAGCGCCGATGACATCACCGAAGCCTGCAAGCGCATCGTGCGGCTGGCGGAGCAGGTGTAGCGGCTTCACTCACCATCCTGACATCCACCTTGGCCGGGCTTGACCCGGCCATCCTTTTGGGCCGCCATGGAAAAGGATGCGCGGGTCAAGCCCGCGCAAGGTGAAAGAGAAACGGAAGCCACTTCGAAAGCTGGGTCCCGGCTTTCGCCGGGATGACGTTTCTAATTGGACCTACTGCTGCAGCGTGATCTCGCCCGGGCGCCAGGTCTTGTCGAACCACGGCTCGAGCGGGCCGTAGAGCCTGAGGATCATGAACCAGCCCTTGCCGGGAATGGTTTCGACCCAGTTGCTCTCCATGCCTTCCGGCGCCTTCGGGCCGAACCAGACATCGACCGAGCCATCGGCGTTGACCTTCACGTCCTTGTTCTGGCTCGACACGCTGGGCGCTGCCTGGTTGGTCTGCAGCATCGAGCGGGTCTGGACGTCATAGACGATGACCGACCAGAAATCCTTGACGGGCACGTCCTTCGGCAGCGTGAGCTTGTAGGTCTTGCCGCCGTCGAAGGGCTTGCCGTCGGCATCAAGCGACGTCCATGGATATTGCGAGCCCTGGCCCACCATCTTCGCTTCCATCGCAGGCGTCACGCCCGTGGCGAAGAAATAATAGAAGGCCGCGCCATCGAGGTTCGAGACGCCGGGCTGGGACTGGAACTTGTAGCCGCCGAAGAACGGCAGCCGCCAGTTGCTCTTGCTGTCCGGATAGAAGAAGGCATCACGGCCGCGGATGTCGAGGGCAAGTGCGCGCGCCGTCACTGCGCCGATATTGGCGGCATCGGTGAGGATCGCCTTCATGCGCGGATCCGGATTGAAGGGCTTGCCCTTCTCGATGCCGATCGAGGCGAAGAGGCCGAGCGTGGTCGGGTCCGAACCCTCCGGCGGCTCTTCCTGGATCACCGTGTTCAGCAGTTCCCAGAAGGAATAGTCGGTCGGCATGACGAAGTTGGAGGGGATGCCGGACGCGTTCACCAGTGTTGCCGGCGTGCGCGTGGCGGCATCGGCCAGCGCATAGATCTTGAGATTGTTCTTCACGTCCTCGACGCCGGGGCCGGTCTTGCCGTCGACGAGGAAGGAGCGGAAGACAGTCCACATGCCATAGGTGGTGGGACGCACGACGATGTAGCTTTCGGGCACGTCGCCGGTGTAGCCCGGCGGCAGGATCAGGTACTTGCCGCCCGCACCCTTGTCGGGGCCGGTGATGCCGACATCGACCACCCACTTGTACCAGAAGTCATTGATGGTCCCCAGCACCTTGGGCGGAATCTCGACCACCACCGGGCCCTGCTTGGTGTCGATCCAGATGAAGCTGTAGATGGTGTTGTCATTGGCCGTCAGCTCGACGGTTTTCGGATCGACGAGGTTTTCCCAGATCACGTTGGTGCGATTGACCGGGCCGAACTTCATCAGCGTGTCGCGCATGCCCGCCTGGTTGACGATCGGGATGGCCAGCAGATAGGCCTGAAGCGCCCGCGAGCGGTCGAGGTTGTCCCAGATCTTCTCCTTGGTCTCGGGCGTCGGAAAGCCGTCCCTGAGCATCAGGGGGCCGATGGAGGAGTCCATCGAATCAGGCGTCGCCACGCCGGGCGCGATGGGGGTGCTCATCTTGTAGGTTTCCGCCTGGGCTGGCGAGGCCAGCGCCCCGACCATGGCGCCCAGAAGCACGGCGGCAAATGCCAATCGTCTCGTCATCTGTCGATCCTCTTGTTCAACCCTGAGCGGCACATTAGTGGAGTTCTGAGGACGGTTGTTGCGATTTGAGGACACATGCCCGCCACCCGACACGACGGCCGGACCGCGCTGCAGCGCGCCGCCTCGCTGATGCAGCTGCCGGGGCTGCTGGCGCAATTCGGCGTCGGGCTGGACGAGGTGCTGGCAGGAACCGGGGTCACCACTGATCAGCTGCGTCCGGATGGCTTCATTCCTTATTCCGCGTTTCTGGCGATCCTCGACAATGCCTGCCGGGCCACGGGGCGTGACGACATTGGCCTGCAGCTCGGGCAGCGCCAGACGCTGGTGGCCCTCGGGCCGCTGGGCGTTGCGATGCGCCATGCCGCCACGCTGGGCGAAGCCATCGGCGCCTTCGTTTCCTTCCAGATCGGCAATTCGACAGGAGGTGCCGTCTACCTCATCCGGGCGGAGCAGGACGTGATCCTCGGCTATGGCGTCTATGACCAGACGGTCCATGCCTCGCCGCAGATCTATGACATGGTGCTTGCCGTCGGCTGCAACCTGATCTCCGAGCTGACGCAAAGGGCCGTGGGTCCAGCCGAGATCCTCCTGTCACGGCCGGCGCCGGGTGATGCTGCGCCTTATCAACGGCTCGGCCGCTGCCCGGTGCGTTTCGGCCAGAGCCAGACGGGCCTGCTGCTGACGCACGACAGCCTTGCCTTCAGGCTGCCGGAGGCTGACACGGGCCGGCACGAGCAGGCCCGCTCCGGGCTCGCATCAGCGCTGGAAGACTCGCAGCGGGACATGAGCGGACATGTCCGCCACCTGCTGCGCCCGCAGTTGCTGATGGGACAGGCCGGGATGGAGGATGTGGCCCTGCGGCTTGGCCTGCACCCGCGCACGCTGCGGCGCAGGTTGCGGCAGGAGGGCACCAGCTTCGAGGCCATCAAGGACGAGGTGCGCCATGCCGCCGCGTGCGAGATGCTGATGCTGGGCGCACTCGGCATCGCCGACATTGCCTTCACACTCGACTACGCTTCCGTCAGCGCCTTCGCGCATGCCTTTCGCCGGTGGAGCGGCATGTCGCCAGGGCGGTGGCGGGAGGAAAGAGGCGGCGTGTCCTCTCCCGTTAAAGAAGCGGGAGAAGAACTCAGATCACCTGATAGCCGAACTCCTCGGCCTGCTCGGTGATCCACTCCCAGAAGCTTTCCGAGAAGCCGCGGAACACCGAGACGTCATAGCCGTCCGCGCCGACGCGCGTGAGGTGCACGCCGACGTGAGCCATCTGCGTCAAAGCTGATTTGCCGACCGGAAAGGCATCCGGATGGAGATCAACCGGCGTGCCCTTGGCGAGCACGGCGCGGGCCTTGGGGCCGGCGATGCGGATGATGACGCGGCCGTGGCTCTGGTCCGACACCGAGGCGTGTCCCGTGAGCTTCGCTTTGAGCTCGCGGTAGAGGGCACCCTCGCCGCGGTGCTGGGCGAGCACGAACCACTGATCGGGCCCGGCCCATTGTGCGTCGTAGCCTTTCAGGGCTGCTGCGGTGGCATCGCCCTGCCCGGCCCGCGCGATCACCGTGACGATCGACATCGGGTGACGGACGGTGAAGCTGACGCCGACGGCCCCCTTGTCGGCACCGAAGCGGCCCTGCAGGGCGACGTCCTGCAGGGGGGAGACGCGGTTGAATGTGCGTTCGGTCATGTGTGCTGCCTCAGGCATGGAGCCTCTTGTTCTCCTTGTCGAAATGCATGGGATCGCAGATTTCGGCCATCACGCGGTGACCGCGCAGCCCGTCCCAGGCCTGCACGATCTCGCCGTGGCGCGCGCGGCCATTGGTGACAAGCGCCAGCCCCACCCACATGTCGAGCATGGGCGACCAGGCAACGCCAGTGATGTAGCCTTGGTCATTGGCCATGGAGGGCGTGTCGTCCTGCTTGAGGAGATGCGCGCCCGAACGGATGCGGTCTGCTGGATCGACAGGTCGGATGCCGACGACCTGCTGGCGGTTCGGGTCAATGAGGCCCGGGCGCTGCGCCATCATGCGGCCGATGAAGTCCTTCTTGGTGGACACCATCTTGCCCATGCCGAGGTCGCCCGCGGTGGTGGTGCCGTTCAGTTCGCCGCCGGCCACGTGGCCCTTCTCGATGCGCATGATGGAGAGGGCTTCCACGCCATAGGGCGTGATGCCGAATTCATCGCCCGCCTGCATCACCGCGCGGGCAACCATGGAGCCGTAATCCGCCGGAACGGCCAGTTCGTAGGCGTGCTCGCCCGAGAAGGAGAGGCGGAACAGGCGCGCCGGGATGCCGTGCATGATGGTGACCTCGAGGGCTGCCATGTAAGGCACCGTCTCGTCCGTCATCACGAGGTCGTCCACCAGCTTCTGCAGCGTGGCCCGCGCCTTCGGCCCCGCCACCGCCATTTGTGCCCACTGCTCGGTGACCGAGACATAGGTGACGTCGAGATCATGGAACAATGCCTGGTGGGCGAATTCCATCTGCGCCATGACCTTGGCCGCATTGGCCGTGGTTGTGGTTATCACATAGTGATCCTCGGCGAGGCGCGAGGTGGTGCCGTCGTCATAGACGATGCCGTCCTCACGCAGCATGAGGCCGTAGCGCGCCTTGCCGACGCTAAGCGTCGAGAAGGTGTTGCAGTAGAGCTTGTCGAGGAAGGCTCCGGCATCCTTGCCTTGCACGTCGATCTTGCCCAGCGTCGAGACATCGCAGAGGCCGACGGCGCCGCGCGTGGCGAGCACCTCGCGCGACGCGGATGCAAGCCAGTCCTCGCCCTCTCGCGGGAACCAGGAGGAGCGCATCCACAAGCCGGTTTCGACGAAGACGGCACCTTGCTCTTCCGCCCAGTCGTGCAGCGGCGTCTTGCGGACGGGCTGGAAGTGGTGGCCGGTGAAAGGCCCGGTGAAGGCGCCGAAGGAGACAGGCGTGTAGAAGGGGCGGAAGGTGGTGGTGCCCACCTCGTCCATGGTGCGCCCGGTCGCCTCCGCCAGGATGGCGATGGCGTTGATGTTGCCGAGCTTGCCCTGGTCGGTGGCCATGCCGGTCGTCGTATAGCGCTTGGCGAGCTCGACGTCGGAATAGCCCTCGCGCGCGGCGAGCGGCAGGTCCTTGGCTGTGGAGTCGTTCTGGTAGTCGATGAAGGCCTTGCCATGGCTCTCCTTCACCCACCACAGGGGCGATATCGCGAAGGCCTCGTCGTGGCACTTCGGGATCTCGATCGCCTTGCCGTCCACCGCACCCTTGGCCGCGCCGTCGGCAAGGCATTCGGACAGCAGCATCTTGCCAGCGGCGGAACCCGCGACCGTGAAGGCCAGGCCGTTGTCGGGCGGGAGGAAGGCCAGCAGGTTCGCGTCCCACACCGGCTTCTTGCCACGGTGGCAGGCGAGGTTGACGATGGGGCTGAAGCCGCCGGACATGGCAACGGCCTCGCAGTTGATGTGCGTGCCGTCGGTCAAGTGCACCGACTTCACGGCCTTGCCGCCGACAGCGTCAGCGACCATGGCGCCGCGGATGACGGGCACGCCTGCGGCATCGCCCTTCGAGTCCTTGCGGCTATCCACAATGGCTTCGACGTGGATGCCATGGGACTTGAGGTCGCGCGCGGTGCGGTAGATCGAGTCGTTACCACCGAAAACGACGACGGACCGGCCTGCCGCTGCCGCATAGCGGTTGGCATAGGTGCGCATTGCAGAGGCCGTCATGACGCCCGGCATGTCGTTGCCGCCAAAGGCCACCGGGCGCTCTTCCGCGCCCGCTGCAAGCACGGCGCGCCTGGCGTGGATCTTCCAGTAGCGCTGGCGCGGCTCATAAGGATCGGGCACGCGCAGATGGTCGCTGACGCGCTCCACCGCGCCGAAGATGTTGCCGTCGAACCAGCCCATGATGGTGGTGCGCGGCAGCAAGGTGACGTTCGGCATGGAGGCGAGCTCGGCGATGGCGCCCTGTGCCCATTCACGACCAGAAGTGCCGCCGATCTCTTCCTGCTCGTTCAGCAGCGAGCCACCGAGGGCTGAGCCTTCATCCGCGAGGATGACGCGCTTGCCGGAGCGGGCGGCGGCGAGGGCCGCCATCAGGCCAGTGGGGCCGGAACCAATCACCAGCACGTCGCAGTGAGCGTAGGACTTCTCGTACTTGTCCGGATCCGGCAGCTTGGACGCGGTGCCGAGGCCGGCGGCGCGGCGGATGAGCGGCTCGTAGATCTTCTCCCAGAAGCTCTTCGGCCACATGAAGGTCTTGTAGTAGAAGCCCGCGACGAAGACCGACGAGGCGAGAGAGGTGATGGCGCCCACGTCGAAGTCAAGCGAGGGCCAGTTGTTCTGGCTCTTGGAGACGAGCCCGTCATAGAGCTCCACCATGGTGGCGCGCGTGTTGGCCTCCTTGCGGCCGCCCTCGCGCAGTTCGACCAGCGCGTTGGGCTCCGCCGCACCGGCAGTGATCACGCTGCGCGGGCGGTGATACTTGAAGGAGCGCCCCATGAGGGTGACGCCATTGGCCAGCAGTGCCGAGGCCAGCGTGTCGCCCTGGTGACCAACGTGCAGGGCACCATCGAAGGTGAAGCGTAGTGCGGTGGAACGATCGATGAGGCCGCCCTTGTCGAGACGATAGGAGGTCATGCCTTCGCTCCCTTCGCCTTGGTGAAGTCGCGCGCCGTCACGGCGCCGAAGACCTCATGCGTTTCGGTGTTGCGCGACACGACGAGCCATGAACGGCAGCCGCCCGAGTGGTGCGCATATTCTTCGATCGGCCCGCGGGGGTTGTTGCGCAGGTAGACATATTCGTACCACGCCTCCATGGACGAGGGATCGTTGGTGGTGGGGCGGGTGGGTGCCGCGTCACCGAGGAAGGTGAACTCCTCGACGGGCCTGGTTCCGCAATGGGGGCATGGGATGAGCATGTGCGTGATCCGTCAGTGCAGGTTCGGTGTGGCGCCCTGGCCCTTTTCGTCGATCATGTGACCGGTCTTGAACCGGTCGAGACGATAGGCGGCGTTGAGCTTGTGGGGTTCGTCCTTGGCGATGGTGTAGGCGAAGCACCAGCCCGATGCCGGCGTGGCCTTGAAGCCGCCGTAGCACCAGCCGGCGTTGAGGTAGAGGCCCTCGATGTGGGTCTTGTCGATGATCGGCGAACCGTCCATCGACATGTCCATGATGCCGCCCCAGGAGCGCAGCACGCGCACGCGCGACAGCGACGGGATCATGGCGACGCCGGCCTCGATCACATGCTCGACCATCGGCAGGTTGCCGCGGCGGGCGTAGGAGTTGTAGCCGTCGATGTCACCGCCGAAGACGAGACCGCCCTTGTCCGACTGCGAAACATAGAAGTGGCCCGCGCCGAAGGTGACGACGCCATCGATGTAGGGCTTCAACCCCTCGGAGACGAAGGCCTGCAGCACGTGGCTTTCCATAGGCAGGCGCATGCCGACCATCTTGGCGGTTTCCGACGAATTGCCGGCGGTGGCGAGGCCGAGCTTCTTGCACTTGATGAAGCCCTTGTTGGTGTCCACACCAACAACCTTGCCGTTCTCGACCTTGATGCCCTTCACCTCGCAGTGCTGGATGATGTCGACGCCGCGCTGGTCGGCACCGCGGGCATAGCCCCAGGCCACGCCGTCATGGCGCACCGTGCCGCCGCGCTTCTGCAGGAGGCCGCCCTTGATGGGGAAGCGGGCATTGTCATAGTCGAAGTAGGGATACATCTCCCTGACCGCTTCGCGGTCGAGAAGTTCCGCATCCACGCCGTCGATGCGCATGGCGTTGCCGCGCCTGGCGAAGGCGTCGCGCTGGGCATCGGTGTGGCAGAGGTTGAGGACGCCGCGTTGCGAGACCATGGCGTTGAAGTTGAAGTCCTGCTCGAGGTTCTCCCACAGCTTCATCGACCATTCATAGAACGGGTTGTTGCCGGGCAGCATGTAGTTGGAGCGGATGATCGTGGTGTTGC
>JBEARP010000024.1:0-22957 GCA_041163105.1 Pseudomonadota bacterium | reverse complement strand
CCACCTGGTGCCGGGCATGCCGGCAGAGGTCTTCATGCGCACCCAGAACAGAACAGTTCTTTCCTACCTCATGAAGCCAATCGAGGACCAGATGGAACGCGCCTTCCGCGAAAGGTGAGCGATCTCATGCATACTTATAGATTGGGCATTTAGATGGGGCATTCCTTCGTGGGGTTTCACAAGGCAATGAGGTGATCTGAGCGGACTGCCCGTGTCACTACCTCCCGCTAAGGTGCCCCGACACTGCCAGATCAGAGATCAGGCGATCGTAAGCTGCTTGCGATGAGCGACGTTACTTCGGCGCACTCTGATCGCTGACACTTTGTGGTTCGATATTGCACAGCGGGAGTCTGAGTTCAGAAAGTTCAACGACCTGGAGCTTGGGCGCACTCGACAGGAATCGAGCCCAAGGTTCCCTAAGCAGCTGTCCTATGACGAACCGCGGTCCAGTTGCTGCGACTTGCAAATTACCTGAAGATTCCCTTTCGATATAACGCACTGCGATGAGGGCTCAGTTGCAAAGCGTTATTTCAATGCCGCATATTTTGCTTGCCCCTTCAGCCGGAGAAGAAGGGACCCGTTGCGAAGCAATGGGGAGTTGGGGGCTATTACTGCGTCCTTCGCACCAGCTCGACCATGTAGGCCGTCGACCAGCCGAAACTCAGCAGTCCGTTGGCCGCCGTGAGGCCGGACAGTAGGCGCCACTTTTCGTCGAGGATGATGTCGCCGAAGCCCAGCGTCGAGAAGGTGACGAGCGAGAAGTAGAGCGATGGCTCGAAATCCTGGAATACGCCCACCAGGTAGAATGTGGTGGCCCAGACCCAGACATTCACGGTCTGCACGCTCATCACGAACAGCACGCAGATGACGATGGTCGCGGTATTGGCGAAGCGGCGGAAGGTGCGGCGCAGGTGAATGATGATCCTCTCCAGCTGCAGCGCAAAGGCGCTGAACATCTCGGCCTGGATGATCGCATTGATGGTGACGACGAGAGTGCCAAGTGCAAGCTGCCCGATCATGTGTCGGTGACCTCGACATGGCGGATGAGACCATCCGCGCCGAAGGTGATCGTCTGCGTCCCGCGCCGAAACACGCGCTGGCCGGTGGAGCGCGCGGTGGCCTCCAGCTTCCACACGGATTGCGCCCTGTCGGGCGCGACCAGCATCACGGCTTCATCGATTGCAACCTGGTCCGGGTGTTCCGCGAAATAGGCCGTGAAGGCGGCGATGATGGCATCGCGGCCCTCGACTCGGCCCTTCACGCCGGGAGAAACGTAAACTGCGTCTTGCGCAAACATCGCCGTCACCGTTTCCTCGTCATAGTCGTTCAGGGCCGCGTGGTAGCGCTTCAGCAACGCCACGGGGTCGATGCTCATCTGCCGAATTCACCCATGATGCGCACCCAGCTGCGAATGCCGCGGCGATAACTCTCGAGATCGTATTTCTCATTGGGGCTGTGAATCGCGTCATCCGTCAACGCGAAGCCCACGAGGATCGAGTCCATGCCGAGAATGTCCTTGAAGAAGCGGCAGATGGGGATCGAGCCGCCCGAGCCCATCAGCACCGTGTCGCGGCGGAACTCGTCCTTCAACGCCTTGGACGACTTGGCGATGAAGGGATTGTCTTCCGGGATTTCAGTGGCCGGGCTGCCGCCGCCGCCTGCGAACTCGACCTTGCAGTCCTTCGGGATCAGACCCTTCACGAACTTCTGGAAGGCCTTTAGCACCTTGTCCGGGTTCTGCTTGCCGACGAGGCGGAAGGTGAACTTGGCATGCGCCTTGGAAGGGAGAACCGTCTTGGTACCCACCCCGGTGTAGCCACCCCAGATGCCATTCACTTCCGCCGTGGGCCTCGCCCAGATCTGCTCCAGCACCGACTTGCCCTTCTCGCCTGCCGCTTGCTTCAGCCCCACGTCCTTGAGGAACTTCGCTTCCGAGAATTTCAGCGACTGCCACTGCTTCTTCGTCTGCTTCGGCAGGTCCGCCACGCCATCGTAGAAGCCGGGGATCGTCACTTTCCCGTTTTTGTCATGCAGTGCCGCGATCACCTTGCTGAGCACGCGGATCGGGTTCATCGCCGGGCCGCCATACATGCCCGAGTGAAGGTCGATCTTGGGGCCGGTGATGGTGATTTCCTCGCGCACCATGCCGCGCAGCCTCGTGGTGATCGCCGGCGTCTTCGGGTCCCACATGTTGGTGTCGCAGACGAAGGCGGCATCGCAGGACAGTTCCTTCGCATTGGCCTTGAGGAACGGCACGAGCGAGGGCGAGCCACTCTCCTCCTCGCCCTCGATGAGGAAGGTGGCGCGGATGGGCAGCGTTCCGGTGGTGCGGATCCATGCACGCGCGGCTTCGACGAAGGTCATGAACTGGCCCTTGTCGTCCGAGGTGCCGCGGCCATACATGCGCTTCACCTTGCCATCGGCCTTGACGGTCGGCTCGAAGGGCGGCGTCTTCCACAGCTCGAGCGGATCGGCCGGCTGCACGTCATAATGGCCGTAGAACAGAAGATGCGGCGTGTCCTTCGTCGCCTCTTTCGGCGTGTAGTGGGCCACCACCATGGGCCGGCCCGGCGTTGGCCGCACCTGCGCCTTGAAGCCCAGGCCCTGCAGGTCGTCGACGATGGCATTGGCGGCTTTCTCGCACTCCGCGGCATAGGCGGGGTCGGTCGAGATCGAGGGGATGCGCACCAGCTTGAACAGCCTTTCGAGGCTGTTGTCGAAATCCTTCGTGGCGGCGTCGAGAACGGCGTTGAGCTCGGTCATGTCAGTCACTTTCCTGCAAATTGCGCGATGATGCGGGCCCAGGCGCGGGTGCCCTTGTGGTAGGCGTCCACATCATATTTCTCGTCGGGCGAATGGGCGTTGTCGTCGGGAAGCCCGAAGCCCGTCAGCAGGCTGTCGACCTTCAGATACCTCTTGAACGACTCGACCACCGGGATCGAATAGCCTGCCCCCATGAGCACTGCCTCGCGGCCGAACTCGGCCTTGAGTGCCGCGCGCGCCGCCCTTATCCAGGGCGTGTCCTCCGACACGGCGATGCCGCTGGAGTCTCCGCCGCTGTCATCGAAGCGCACCTTGCAGTCACGGGGCAGCTGCGCCTTCACGAAAGCTTTGAAGGCCTTCCTGATCTTCTTCGGGTCCTGGCCCTCGACGAGGCGGAAGGTGAGCTTGGCAGTGGCCTCGGCGGGCAGCACGGTCTTGCTGCCGACCCCGCGATAGCCGCCAAAGATGCCGTTCACTTCCGCCGTGGGCCTCGCCCACATCTGCTCGAGCGCCGAATAGCCCTGCTCGCCCGCCGGGATTGCCAGCCCCACATCCTGCAAGAACTTCTTCGCCGGGAACTTGAGCGCAGCCCACTGCTTCTTCAGCTTCGGCGGGATCGGCTTCACGCCATCATAGAAGCCCGGAATGGTGATGCGGCCACGCTTGTCATGGATCGCCGCGATGATGCGGCTCACCGCCTTGATCGGGTTCTGAACCGGGCCGCCGTAAAGTCCGGAATGCAGGTCGATTTTAGGGCCTATCACGGTGAACTCGATGCCCATGCAGCCGCGCAGCCTGGTGTCGATGCCGGGGGTCTTCTCGTCCCACATGCCGGTGTCGCAAATGAACACCGCATCGACGGGAAATTCACGCGCATGGATCTTGAGGAAGGTATCGATGTGGCTGGCGTCGCCCTCCTCGTCACCCTCGATCATCACGGTCAGGCGGAAGGGCAGAGACCCATGCACCTTCAGCCAGCTGCGGCTGGCTTCCAGAAAGGTCATCAATTGGCCCTTGTCGTCAGCCGCCCCGCGCGCAAAAATTGCATCCTGGCCCCGGTCCCCCTTCCGAATTTCAGGTTCGAAGGGAGGCGACGTCCAGAGCTCCAGTGGATCGGCGGGCTGAACATCGTAATGGCCGTAGAACAGGATATGGGGCAGCTTTTCGCCCCCCGGAGGCACATACTGGCCCAGCACCAGCGGCTGGCCCGTGGTCTTGCGCAAGCCCGCCTTGAAACCCAGCTCCTTCAGTTGCCCCACCAGCCAGTTGGCGGTGGCGAGGCAGTCCTTGTGGTGGGCGGGATCGGTGCCGACGCTCGGAAACCGCAGCAGCTCGAACAGGCGATCCAGGCTCTCAGGGAATTGTTGATCTATTTCTGCAAGAACTGCTTCGGAATGTACCAAGATTTCACCAGTGGCCTCTCTCGGGCGAACAATGTCACGGCGGCAGCCCTTGCGGCAAGGGCCGCAACATGAAGCCGGACACGTTCTCGCTGGCGCGTGACAGCCTGCAGGCACAAGAGCCTTCGGCAGGTCTCAGGCGGTTCCGCCGCCGCGGCTACCAGCGCTTTCTGGCTTTCATGGGTGATATCGATTTGGCCTTCCTGTGGAAGCGCCGCTGGTTCTTCATCACCATGGTGGTGGGCTTCGCGCTGATGGCGCTGCCGACGCCCTCCGGCCTCACACACGAGGGGCAGATCGTCCTCGTCATGTCGCTGATGGCGACCATGCTGTTCATCACCGAGCCCATTCCGCTGCCCACCGTGCCGTTGCTTATCATCGTCGGCCAGGTTGTGCTGCTGAAGGTCGATCCCACCAAGGTGGCGCAGAGCCTGATGACGGACTCGGTGCTGTTCATCATGGGTTCGCTGATGCTGGCGGTGGCCATCGTCCGCCAGCGCCTGGACAAGCGCATCGCCTGGTGGATCGTGCGCATGACGGGCACCAACATCTACTGGATCAGCTTCGGCATCACGGCGGTCTGCGGCGTCATTGCCGCCTTCATCGGCGAGCACACGGTGGCCGCCATGATGCTGCCCGTGGGCGTGGCACTGATCACGCTCACATCGAACGACCCGCGCAAGGTTCGCAACCTCGCGGCGGTGCTGCTGTTCTCGATCTCCTACGGCTGCTCCATCGCCGGTGTGGCAACGCCGTCGGGCGGTGCCCGCAACGCCATCATCATCAGCTACTGGAAGGACTTCTTCTACAACCCCACCGATCCGGCCACCTACCGCTTCCTGATGGATTACGTGACCTGGATTACCTACGCCTTCCCGATGTTCCTGCTGCGCCTGCCCATCGTCACGGCCATCCTCATCTTCACCTTCAAGCCAGAGGTCACCGACATGTCGCGCGCCATCGCGAGGCTGCGCACGCAGGTGTCGATGCAGGGCCCGATGCGGGCGTCGGAATGGCTGACCGTCCTCATCTTCGCCCTCACCATCGTCGGCTGGGTCACGCTGTCGAACAACCTCGGGCTCGGCGTCATCGCCATCGGCGGCGCCTCGCTCTTCCTCATCCTGGGCCTGGTGCGCTGGGAGGACATCAACTCCGGCGTCAACTGGGGCGTGGTGCTGCTCTATGCGGCAGCGATCTCGCTGGGCGTCGAGATGAAGGAAACGGGCGCTGCCGAGTGGGTAGCGCAGAGCGTGTTCGAGGGCATGCGCCAGATCGGCGCCACCGGCACATTCGGCTTCAACGCGGTGATCTCGCTGCTGACCATCGGCGTCTCCAACACGATGACGGCGGGCGCAGCCGTGGCGGTTCTGGCCCCCATCGTGCTCAAGACAGCCGTGACGGCCCACCAGGATCCGATCAGCGCCGGCTTCATCACAGCCATTTCCTCAGCCTTCGGCTACCTCACGCCGGCCGCCCAGCCTGCCTTCACCATCATCTATGCCTCGGGCTTCCTGCGGGGCAGCGACTTCTTCAAGGTCGGCATCCGCATGATGGTGCTGTCCTTCATCGTGTTGATGGCCATTTCGGTGCTGTACTGGCCGATGCTGGCTCCCTAGACTGTTTCCATGCTGTTCAGGCGCTCAAACCTATCGGACCGGCAAGAGGCGGCAGTCCACAAGACGCTGCAGAACCTTCGCTCGCAGCGGCGGAACCGCTTCCGCATCCTCGCCTGCATCGACGGCACGGAGGAATCACTCGTCACCGTCCGCTTCGCCGCGCGCTTCTGCGTGCAGGACAATTGCGACCTGATCATTCTCTACGTGCGCCCCATCGACTCCGGCCTGCAGTCCGGCGGGCTGCAGGTCAGGCTGGCGCGCGAGAACATGCTGGAAGCAGGCTTCGAACTGCCGGGCGTCACGCGCCTCAAGCGCGCCCTCGACATCCTGAAGCAGGAAGGCATCGACGTTGAAGGCTGGCCGAAGGAAGCCCAGCGCAGCGAGGCCTGGGGTGACCCCGCCGGTGACAACAAGCTCGAGTTTCGCAGCCCCGAGGGCCGTTCCGTGGTGCTGAAGCTCAAGACCGCGCCCGACGTCGCCAACGGCATCCTCGACCAGTATGAGCTCGGCCCCTACAACCTCATCATTATGGGCCAGCCGTCGCGCTGGCATGGCGAGCTGATGACGTTCTTCCGCTCCGGCGTCGTGCAGACGGTCACCACCATGGCTCCCGCCTCGGTGCTGGTTGCGCGCGACAGCTTCGACAGGAAGGGCTTCTTCATCTGCACCGACGGCTCATCGCGCTCCATGCAGGCGGTGCGCCGTGCCGCCGTTCTGGCAGAGGTGACGGGCGAGCCCATCACCTTGTTTTCCGTTGCCGACAGTCCCGCCGGAAAGCCGGCTGCAGAGGAAGCGGTGGCCAATGCCAAGGCGCTTCTCAAGGCGATGAAGATACAGGTTGCGGAAACCCGCGTCGCAGTCGGCAAGCCCGCCGAGGAAATCGTCGAGAGCGGGTCGCTCTACCGGGTCATCGTCGTAACCGACGAGGGCCGCTCGCGGCTTGAAAGGGTGCTTCGCGGTTCGACGGCAACCGAGGTTGTCCGCAAGGCGCGCACCAGCGTGCTGGACGTCCGGTAGAGGCGTTTCGGAGGGAGTCCACGATGTCTGAATACCGGCTCTACTGCATGGGCGAATCCGGCAACGCCTACAAGGTCGCGCTGATGATGGAACTGTGCAAGCTTCCATGGGAAGCGGTGTGGGTCGACTTCTTCCACGGCGAAACGCGCAGGCCGGACTTTCGTGCAACGCTCAACGACATGGGCGAGGTGCCGGTGCTGGAGCATGACGGCAAGCGCCTCAGCCAGTCCGGCGTGATCCTCGACTACCTGGCCGGGGTCACTGGAAAGTTCGGCGCGACGAATGACGACGAGCGGCGCGAGATCTGGCGCTGGATCCTGTTCGACAATCACAAGTTCACGGCGAACCTTGCCACGCTGCGCTATCTCATCCAGTTCGCCAAGACGGGCGAAACGCCGGTCACCGAGTTCCTGCGGGCGCGCTGCATCAACGCCATGAAGATCGTCGACCTCCACTTGGCGGAGCGGCCGTTCATCACTGGCGAACGCCCCACCATCGCTGATCTGTCGATGCTGGGCTATCTCTACTATGGAGATGAACTGACAGTGCCGCTCGGCGACTTCGGCAACATCCGGAGGTGGACCGACCGCGTGAAAGCGATGCCCGGCTGGAAACACCCCTATGAGATGATGCCGGGCGGACCCGGCAAGACCGTTCGCTGAGCCTCAGCTCCGCGCCTGTTCCATGGCGTCGAGATATTCGTCGAGGTGCTCGAGGTTCTCGAAGCGCATCCAGCCCTCCGCCGTCTCCGCCTCGACCGTGCCGTCGGACAGGATGCGGGCCGGGTGGCGGCGAATGACGCGCTCCTCCACCACATAGAGCTGGCCGTCGTCGATCACCTCTTCCTCGGACATGTCCTCGGTGATGGTTTCGTCCTCGACCTCCGCGGCAGCCACGTCCTTGGGTGCCGGCTCGGCTTCCTCTGGTTCCGCGGCAGGCGCTTCCGCACTCTGGGGCTGCTCGGTGCGGTCTTCGAAGGCCTTTTCGATCTTCTGGCGGGCCTGTTCGAGGGCCTGGATCGTGTCGCGCGTCGGGCGGGAGACCTCCTCCTCCACGATCACGGCGGCCGCGACGACGGCAGCCGCGGCCGGCTTGGCGCTGCGCGGGTCGAATTCGGGGATGGCCGCCGTGGATGCCGGAATCACCGGTTCAGGGATGAGCGAGCGGACGGTTGGCCTGGCATGCAGACCCTCGATCACGCTGCCGAGGCCGAGGGACAGGATACCCCCCACCAGCAGGATGGCCGCCGTGTGAATGTCGATGCCGCCGGGCCGCGCCGCCGAGACAAGGAGCACGATGCCCAGGGCAACGCCCGCAGCGATCAGCAGGATGCCGCAGATCCACATCAGCTTTGCCATCATAACCTCCCCGGGCCCAAGCGAATCGCCCGTCGTGAAACCCTCTGCATAAACAGCGCAGGCACGGTTAATTTTCCCTCAACCGGGGGATTGGCGCAACTACTGGCCGTCGACCACGATCCGGGGTGCCGGACGGGCCAGTTGCCCGCCTTGAAGGCTTGCCCAGACCTGCCGCGCAACATCGCGGTAGAGGGCGGTGTGCAGGCTTTCCGGCTGGGTGGCCACCACAGGCTCGCCAGAGTCGGAGCGCAACCGCACCTCCTTGTCGAGCGGGATCTCGCCAAGGAAGGGAACACCAATGCGGGACGCCTCATCCCGTGCGCCACCATGGCCGAAAATCTCGTGCCGCTCGCCGCACTTGGTGCAGACGAAGTAGCTCATGTTCTCGACAATGCCGATTACCGGCACGTTCACCTTGGCGAACATGTTGAGGCCCTTGCGCGCATCGATCAGCGCGAGGTCCTGCGGGGTCGACACGATCACGGCGCCGGCAAGCGGCGTCTGCTGGGCCAGCGTCAGCTGCACGTCGCCGGTGCCGGGCGGCATGTCGATCACCATCACATCGGCCTCGCCCCACTCGGTGTCGCGCAGCAGTTGGGTCAAAGCCGACATCACCATGGGACCGCGCCAGATCATCGCCGTGTCCTCGGGCACCAGGAAGCCAATGGACATCACCTCCACGCCATAGCGCGTCATCGGCTTCATCTTCTTGCCGGCGGCAGTCGAGGGTTCGGGCTTGCCCGTGAGGCCGAAGAGCTTAGGGATCGACGGGCCGTAGACGTCGGCGTCGAGCACCGCCACCTTGAGGCCCAGCGACTTGAGCGCGAGGGCGAGGTTCACGGCCGTCGTCGACTTGCCGACGCCGCCCTTGCCGGAGGCGACCGCGATCAGGTGCTTGATGCCGGGCACGCCTGTTCCGCGCTGCCCCTGGGGCTGCTGCTGGCCCGGTTGCTGGGGAGCACGCTCGGCGGTTAGCGCCACCATCGCCTTGTCGACGCCGGGAATACCCAGCACCGCCTTCTCGATGACACCGCGCAGCGCTTCCATGGTCTTTACATGCTGCGGGCTGGTGGTGAGCGCGAACATCACCGTGCCGCCCTGGATGGCGATGTCGGAGACGAGCCCGGCGGACACCACATTGCCCCGCCCGTCGGGCGCGGCAATGCGCTTCAGAACCGAGAGGACGTCGTCTTGCGTGACAGTGGCCATGTGCTTCGGAATCCCTTGTGTTTCAGACATCTAGAGTGCTGGCGCCAAGCCTTCAAGCGCGGGTGGCCATCACTCTGTTTCCTTGTTGCTGACGCCTGCCGAGGCGAAGGTGGCCATGCCGTTGTGCAAGTTTGCAGCGGCCTTGACGATGCCTGCCGCCAGGGCGGCGCCGGAGCCCTCGCCCAACCGCATGTCGAGGGCGAGGATCGGCTTCAGCCCCAGCTTCTCCAGCAGCCGGCGGTGCGCCGGCTCGGCGGAGAGGTGGCCCGCCACGCAGTGATCCAGCGCATCCGGCCGCAGGGCATGGAGCACGGCCGCTGCGGCGGTCGCCACATAGCCATCGAGGATCACCGGGATGCGCTGCAGCCTGGCCGCCAGCACGGCGCCCGCCATGGCCGCCAGCTCCCGCCCGCCAAGGCGGCGCAGCACTTCCAGCGGGTCACCCAGATGCGCCTTGTGCAGCGCCACGGCGCGCCTGACGGCATCCGCCTTGCGCTTCAAGCCTTCGGCATCGACGCCGGTGCCGGGGCCAACCCAGTCCTGCGCCTCGCCGCCGAACAGGCCATGGCAGATCGCGGCTGCAATCGTTGTATTGCCGATCCCCATCTCGCCGACGCACAGGATGTCGCAACCCTCGGTCGCCTCCATGCCATAGGCCATGGTGGCGGCGCATTCCGCCTCGTCCAGGGCCGCATCCTGAGTGATGTCGCGGGTGGGCCGCTCGAGGGCGAGTTCGAACACCTTGAGCCCCAGGTCGAAGCCCTTGCAGATCTGGTTCACGGCCGCACCGTCACCCTGGAAGTTGGCGACCATCTGCATGGTCACTTCCTGCGGGTAGGCAGCGACACCTTGTGCAACAACACCATGGTTTCCGGCAAAAACAGCAACCACAACCCGCTCGGCTTTCGGCGGGTGCCGGCCCTGCCAGGCGCACAGCCATTCGGTCAGGTTTTCGAGGCGGCCCAGGGCCCCCGGGGGCTTGGTCAACTGGCCCTCGCGCGCCCGGCAGGCGGCAACGGCGTCGACGTCGGGGCCGGGAATGTCCTTCACAAGGTTGCGAATATCGTCGAAGGGCAATCCCGTGGCGGCATTTGTCATTTGTAAAAAAGGCTCCTAATTCTAGGGCATATCACTACAGGATTCGGGACAGCCACACACCATGAGCGACGCGTTCGAGCCTCGCAGCGTACACCGGGGCCGCTTCCGGCCGTTTGCGTCATTCCTCATGGCGTTGCGCTTCCTTACCCGCATGCCGGTGCCATTCGTGAGAACGGTTGATCCGCCACCGCTGAAGGATTCCATGTGGATGTTCCCGGTGGTCGGCGCCTTCGTGGGAACGATTACGGGCGCCGCACTGATGCTTGCCCATGTGGCCCGCCTGCCTGAGCTTTTCTGCGCCCTCTTCGCGCTGGCGATCACTGCGATGCTCACCGGCGCCTTCCACGAGGACGGCCTGGCCGATGTGGCGGATGGCTTCGGCGGCGGCAACACCCGCGAGGAACGTCTTGAAATCATGAAGGATAGCAGGATCGGCGCCTATGGCACGCTGACCCTCATCCTCACCGTCATGGCGCGTGCCTCGCTGCTGATGGCGCTGCTCGTGCTGTCGCCGCTGGCCGCCATCGTGCTGGTGGCGGGTGCCGCGGCCTTCTCGCGATCGCTGGTGGTCGACCTGCTGTGGGCCACCCGGCCGGCCCGGTCCAATGGCCTGTCGGTGCTGGCCGGGCAGCCCGGCCGCAACACCACCTTGCTGGCGCTGGCCATCGGCGGGTTGTTCGCCGGGATCGGCGGCAGCGTGGTGCTGTCGCCCGAGGCCGGCGTTCTGGCGCTGGTGGCGGGCGGCTTGGCGCTGGCCATGGTGCGCGCACTTGCCATGCGCAAGATCGGCGGGCAGACCGGAGACGTTTGCGGGGCCGGCCAGGTGATGGCGGAAACGGCCATGCTGGCGGTTTACGCCGCCGCCGTGGCATTCCGATAAACCGCCGTTTTTGAACTACCTTTCGGCACGGGCAGCACTATCCTCGGCATGATGAACGCACCCTACACACCCGCCATCGAGACGCCCTGCATCAAGATCTGCGTCGTCGATCCGGAGACCGGTTTCTGCATCGGTTGCGGCCGGACGCGCATGGAGATTGGCGGCTGGCTGGGCATGTCAGCCGACGAGCGGCGCACCGTGATGGTGGAACTTCCCGAGCGCGTGGAAGGACTTACGCGGCGCAAGACGCGGCGGGGCGGTCGGGCGGGCCGTCTGCAGGCCGGCTGACCCTCGAGGCCACTTCTCTCGCAGCCTTTTCAAGCACTTCAATGCCGGCGCCAGGCTTGGGCGCCTCTTCCGACAGCACCCGGCGCCACAACCGGCCGCCGGGCAGACCGTGGAACAGGCCCAGCATGTGGCGGGTGATGTTCTGCAGCCAGACGCCCTGGGCAAGCTGCTGTGAAATATAGGGTTTCATGCGCTCGACAACGTCCAGCGGATCGCTGATGCCGCGCGCTTGGCCGAAGATGCGGGAATCGACCTCCGACAACAGCCACGGCGTGTTGTAGGCGGCGCGCCCCAGCATGACGCCGTCGACATGCTTCAGATGCTCCAAGGCATCGTCGAGTGTTGCGATTCCGCCGTTGATGATGATGGTGTTGCCGATGTGTTTTTGCTTGATGCGGTAGACACGCTGGTAGTTGAGCGGAGGCACCTCGCGGTTCTCCTTGGGCGAGAGCCCCTTGAGCCACGCCTTGCGCGCATGAACGATGAAGGTCGTCACACCCGACTGCATCACCGTCTCGACGAAGCGCGTGAAATCGTCTTCCTCGTCCTGGTCGTCGATGCCGATGCGACACTTGATGGTGACCGGCACATTGACGGCCTCACGCATCGCGCCGAGGCAGTCGCGCACCAGTTCCGGCTCGGCCATCAGGCAGGCGCCGAAGCGGCCGGTCTGCACCCGATCGGACGGGCAGCCGACATTGAGATTGATCTCGCGGTAGCCATAGTCCTCGCCCCACCTTGCGGCCTCGGCCAGGAGTTTGGGGTCGCTACCACCGATCTGCAGGGCAACGGGCTGTTCCATCGGGTCGAAACCCAGGAGCCGCTCACGGTCGCCGTGGCGGATGGCCAGCGCGGTGACCATCTCCGTGTAAAGAAGCGCATGGCGCGACAGCTGGCGGTGGAAGACGCGGCAGTGCCGGTCCGTCCAATCCATCATGGGGGCAACGGAGAATGTGCGCTCGATCATCGTCACGGGCCGCCTCTGTACCCCGACTTGCCCGCCGCTTCCACCATCTTCTGGGGCGGGCCGCCCCTGCCGGCGGTGCCGGCCGCGGCGGCGCTCAATAATTCGTCCAGCCGCCATCGGTGGGGAAGACGCCGCCGGTGAAGTTGGAGGCTTCGGGGGAGAGCAGGAAGAGGATCATCGACACCTGCTCGGCGACCGTCGACGGGCGGTGCTCCGGATCCGTCCACGCGAGGATGCTCTGGGTCTTGATGCCACCCATCGTCGGGCCCGTAGAGGCCTTGCGCGAGGCGGCGACAAGGGCACCCGCGCGCGCGACCATTGGCGTGTCGGTGGCTGCCATGTTCACCGAGTTCACCCTTATGCCATAGGGCGCATAGTCGATGGCGGCATTGCGGGTCAGGCCGTTGACCGCGTGCTTGCTCGCCACATAGGCGGGGTTGCCCGAGAGCCCCGTGAGCCCTGCAATCGAGCCCACGTTGACGATGGCGCCGCCCTTCAACTGGGCGACGAGTTGCTTCAACTGGGCGCGCATCATCAGGAAGGTGCCGAGCGCATTGGTGTGGAAGACCTTGCTCCAGTACTCCTCCGTCGCCTCGTGGATCGGGGCGAAGACCAGCGGCTTCTGTGTCTCGTAGTCGACCGGGTCGCCCGAGAAGACGCCGTCCATCACGCCCGCATTGTTGACGGCGCCATCAAGCCGGCCAGAGCTGGCGATCGCCGCCGCCACCGCCGCATCGGCCGTCGCGGCTTCGCCGATGTCGCCGTGAACGAAAATGCTCTTGCCGCCGGCAGCGCGAATCTCCGCATCGGTGGCCTCTCCCATGTCCTTGATCCAGTCGACGCCGATGACGTTGGCGCCCTCACGCGCCAGCCTGAGCGCCACACCCTTGCCGATGCCGCGCGCCGAGCCGGTGACGAGAATCGTCTTGCCCGCGAAGCGCCCGGCGATGAAGGCAGCGGGATCAGGTGGTGAAATCTCGACGAGCGCATTGCCGCCCGCGGCCCCCCCGGCGACCTGCGCCGTGGCGGGCGCAACGCCGGTGACACTTGCCGCTGCCGCCAGTGTGCCGGCGGCCTTGATGAGATCGCGTCGCTCCATCGGTCTGTCTCCGTCAAAAGGTTGTGAAGCCGCCATCGGTGGCATAGTTGGCGCCGGTGAGGTTAGAGCTTTCGGGCGACAGAAGGAATAGCATGACCGCCACCTGCTCTGCCGCCGTCGAACCTGCCCTTTGCTGGTTGCTCCATTGCAGAAGGCTGTCGATCTTCAGCATGCCAATGCCGGTTTCCTTGTAGCCGCTCATGGCGCGCTGCTTGAGGATCTCCCTGGCGCGCTCATACATGGGGGTGAGCGTGGTGGCCATGTTGACCGAGTTCACGCGGATGCCGAAGGGCGCATAGTCGATAGCGGCATTTTTTGTGAGGCCGTTCACGGCATGCTTGCTTGCCACATAGGAGGGCGTACCGCCGAAGCCACGCAGGCCCGCCACCGAGGCGACGTTGACGATGGAGCCGCCGCGCTGCTGCTGCAGGAACTGGCGGAGTTCGGCGCGCATGGAGCGGAAGGTTCCGGTGGCGTTGACGCGCATCACGACGTCCCAATAGGCATCCGTCGCCTGGTCGATGCGCGACATGACGAGATCCTTCTGGCGGGCATAGTCGATGGGATCGCCGGGGAAGATCGCATCCATGACGCCGGCGTTGTTGAGCGCACAGTCAAGTCCGCCGAAACTGTCAACGGCGGCCTTCACCATGGCGTCGCAGACGGCCGTCTCCGACACGTCGCCCGGCACGAACACGGCCTTGCCGCCTGACTTGACGATGCCGTCGACCACCGCGCGCCCCTCCTCCACCAGCCAGTCGACGCCCACCACGCTGGCGCCTTCGCGGGCCAGCCTGACCGCCGCCATCTGCCCCATGCCACGCGCGCAGCCGGTGACCAGCGCCGTCTTGCCGGCAAAGCGGCCGGGCATGAAGTAATTCTCCGGCACGGGGGCGATGTTCTGGCGGCCAGGGATGACCGGATCCGGCGGGTTCCACGCGGTGGCATAATTGTCGAGTGCCAGTTCGAGCTGCTCGCCGCCCGCATCCGCCGCGGCGGCGGAGGTGGCGAGCGTGGCGGCCATGGCGCCAACACCCATCATCATGTTCCTGCGAGCGACCATCCGGGTCCGTCCTTTCGCTAGAGTGAGTAACGCACGAAGAGCATGGCGGCGAACCAGTCCTTGGCGTCGCCATCGAGGGCATCGTCCACCGCCTCGCCGGGCAGCGTGTAGGCCAGCATGCCGTGGACGTACCAGTTGCGGTTGGGGAACCATTTCACTGTGACATTGGCCTCGTAGCCATAGCGGTGATCGTCGAGGAAGCTGAGCGCGGGGTTGCCGCCAAGATTGTCGAGGCTCGGCGCCTCGAAGGCCCACAGCTGCGGCACCACCTCGACGGTGGGCAGCGGACGGAAGCGGCCCTGGATGCGGTGCGCGATGACATTCGAGTCCTGCACCACCTTGAACATCGAGGAGCCCTGCACCCATTGCTCGCCATTGCCGCCGGAGAGCAGCGGGTCCCAGCGTTCGTAGGTCTCGGTGGCGGGATCATCGCCGGAGAAATAGCTGATGCGATAGCTGATCGACGGCGACCACGGCTTGTCGACAAAACTGTAGCCCGCCTCGGCATAGCCGGCGGTGGCGAGCATGTCGAAGTCGCGGTGGTTCTGGATCGCCCCTTCAATGCCAAAGAAGGGGCCGGGCTGATTGGGCAGGTTGGGCGTGTAGGTGGCGCGAAGGTCATAGACGTTGAGACCTTCGCGCGTGCCAATCACCTGGCCGGTGGGACCAAAATAGGCGTAGTCGCCTTTCAGCGCCGTGACGTAGCTCGCCGCCGCCACCATGCCGTTGACGGGACGCGCCTCGATGTTGAGGCCGGCAAGACCGGTGTTGGTGTTGACCACCGGAAGTTCGTCCGGCTCCACGTAGAAGGCCTCGAACTTGGTTGAGTTGTAACGCATCTGCGCCAGAACCAGCAAGTCGGCCGCCCAGCGCGCATTGGCCTGCAGCGCCGCCCTGTCCCAGCCATTGGCGGCGGTGTTGGCGATCAGGAAGGCGTTGGCGAGCTGGAACTTCTGGCGCCCGGCACTGAAGTTGAAGGCCAGCCGGTTGCCCTTCGCGTCCGTCGTGCCGGTGACAAAGCCGGCAAAGGCATCCTCGAAAAAGGTGTAGCCGCGGGTCTGGTCGGTAAACAGTTCCTGGCCGCGCGAACCCGAGGTGATGGAACTGAGCCCACCATAGACAAAGAGCTTGTCGGTCACCGGCGTGATGCCATAGAGGCCATAGTGCAAGTAGCCCTCGACCCACTGGCTGTAGCCGGCGCCGGCGGGCTTGCCCTGCACCAGCGGATTGCCCGCCAGCATCTGGTCCGGCTGGCCGAACCAGGCATTGTTGTTGGCATAGGTCAGCGACAGCGCCTCGAACTTGGCGCGCAGATAGGTGCCGTCCTTGTCATAGAGGACCGGCAGGTCAGCCTTGTTGTTGGTGATGAGGAAGCCCTGCCCCTCGAAGCTCACGCCCTTGTCGGCGAGCGTGATGGTGAAGCTGACGTCGAGCCCTCCGGCGCGACCCAGCGCATAGGCATAGGTGACATTGGCGACGTCCGGGCTGCGGCGCACCCGCGCGATGGCAAACTCCGCCGCGTTGGGACTGAAATAGTCACCCGGATAGACCGCAAGGAACTTGCGGAAGCCGTCCGTCACCTTGTTGTTGTAGGCCTGGTCGCTGCGCGGATTGGAAATGGTGACGGTGACGGTCTCTACCGGCAGGCTAAGGAAGCCGAGATCGGCGCCGTAACTCTGCGCCTGAACGGGCACCGAGGGCAGGACTGTTGCGAGCCCAAGAAGCAGGCCCAGCAGAAACAGCCTCACAATAGACAAGCGCCCCCACATCCGGTTCTTCATCGCTCCTTGTCACAGTTCGCAGGTCAGCAAGAGGAATCCCATGCCGAGGCGGGAATGGAAACCGCGGCGTGACCCAAATTGGGCAAAGCAATGCATTCCATGCCGCCGAGTGGACGTTACGAGGCCCAACCCTATTTGCCCAGGAGCGTCTGGAACAGTTTGAAGAGCTGTTCGAGATAGCGAATGCTGGCAAGCGTGAGGGGTTCAAGCTCACGCCGAGCCTTGTTCGTTGCCTGAAGCGCACCATCGGCGCCCTTGGTGATCCAGCCTTTCTCCTCCAGGAGGAGCAGCTTCCGCCGTACTGTCTCCCTTGGGATGCCGGTGTAATCGGCAATCGACCTTGCATTGATGCTCAGCGGCACGGAATGCCGGGCGGCGCCCTCCCGCCATGCGCTGTATGACAGCTTGGGATCTGCCGATTTGGCAGAGAAAGTCCGGTCGCCCACAACCGCCAGGACAAGAAACATGTCGAGGTCGCCGTCGAAACCATTCCGCGCGGCGATGAGGAGCTGGGTGAGATTGCCAACGTGTTGAGGCCAGACCAGCCCAAATCTGTCTTCGATCTCTTTTTTCATTTCCCGCCAGCAAGACAACCTTGTTCTCCTGCAAGAGAAGTGAATTTCAGAGGACTTAACAAGCTTCAAATTCAGTGAGATCCAGGCGCCGCAGGGCCACGATCGTGAAGCAGGGAGCAAGTCCCATCGATCAGGACCGGCCCCCTCTTGATGATTGCTGCCACCGGGGCGCTGCACCGAAGCTGATGTGTCCGAAAGCTTCGCAAGCCGACATGCGACGGGTCCCGATGTTCTAAAATTTGTATACAAATCAATAATTTACGAAGTTTTCTGCCTCGCCTGCCAGCCCGCAACAAAACATCGTGACGCGCCGCAGGTGATGGTTCACGCGCTGCCGGACTGCATTCTGTCCCTCAACCTCAGGCGCTCAAGACCGCGACGAGAGACCCTGGCAGAGCTGTGGCGCCTGGCAACGGTAACTGGACGGCGCTGAAGGAGCGTGCTCCAAGTCGCCGGCGGGGCGCCTAGCGCCCGTGCCTGAGGATGATGAAACGGGATGGCCCAGTGATCGAAATCAAGCTGAACACGCCGGAGCAGCTTCTGAACTCCTTCGATCCGTCTCCCTTTCACAGCCGTGATCTGGATGACAGGGCTGCCGACTACATCATCGAAAGTGCGGAGGAAGCGGATTCGGGTGGACCGCTGCTGCTGGTCATCGAACTTCCCGGCGACCAGGCTGTACGAGACCTGTCGATGGACCTGCCCCTGGCGCTGCACAATTCGTTTCGTTTTCGCGCGCGCCAGGCCCGCCTTCAGTTGCGGGACCAGTTCCGGCTCGGCCGATTGTCACTTGCCATCGGGCTGGGGGTTCTGGGGCTCTGCACCCTCGTCATCCACTTGTTGGAACTCTCGGCTGCGCAATCGACAATGGCCAAGATGACTGAACAGGGCCTGTTCATCTTGGGATGGGTGGCGTTATGGCGGCCACTCGAGATCTTCCTGTATGACTGGTGGCCGCTGGCGCGGCGGATCCGTCTGCTTGAGCGCCTGTCTGTCGCCACCGTCGAAATCAGGTCACGGTGAACCCGCTGCGCATTGAGGCGCAGTGTGACGGCTTCGCCCGAGGCACGTGACGAAGGTGGGCTGCCTCGGCAACCCGGCCCCTCCAGTACACAAAGCCCCGCAGCTTCAGCCGGTCTTGCCGAGCTTGGGGCGGCTTTCGAGCTCGCGCACGATGAGGATGCCGTCGACTTCCGCGGCGGTGCGGATGCCGATCTTGGTTTCGCCGGCGTGGGCGGCGAGCACCAAGTGCGACATGGCATTCATGGCGAACGGGTCAGCGGCATCAAATCGGAAGTTCTTGCGCTTGCCGTGACGGCCGCGCAGGCCGAACTCGAAGCCTTCGGCACCGGCGCCGCTTTTCACCTTGATGCTTTCCACCTTGCCGACGAAGTCGAAGTCATGTGCGGGCCTGGGGGGCTTCTCGGTCTTCGCGCGGGAAGGCTTGGCCTTGGCTTTTGCCTTCGCCTTCACCTTGGGCTTCTTCACCGACTTCTCGACAACGACTTCAACTGCTTCTGCCGCTTCCTGTTCGGTCATGTCTCACCTGTTGCGAGCAAGGCCTGACTGCCTTCGCCAGCAATTTTAGAGACAAAGCCATTGTCACAATCAACTGGAATTCGTGAGCGACACCAGCGGTGCGCGCCGTCACAAAAACTTTGCACAAATCAGGCCTAAGGTGCTCACGAGGCCAGAAGGCAAAGAGATGCTCACGATCCCGACCGCGCCGCGGCGCTTCCGCGCCATCTTCATCTCCGACTTGCATCTCGGCACGAAGCGGGCGCAGACGGCAGCGCTCCTCGACTTCCTGCGCGACACCGAGTCCGACCAGCTCTACATCGTCGGCGACTTCATCGACAACTGGTCGCTGCGCAAGGCGTGGTACTGGGACCAGAGCCACAATGACGTGATCCAGAAGCTGCTGCGCAAGGCGCGCAAGGGCACCAAGCTCATCTACATTCCCGGCAACCACGACGAGAACTTCCGCAACTTCCTGAACCTGCGCTTCGGGCGGGTGGCGGTGCTGGAAGAGGCTGTGCACGTGTCAGCCAGCGGCAAGCGCTACCTGGTGCTGCATGGCGACAAGTTCGACGGCGTGGTGCGCTTCGCGCCGTGGCTGGCGAAGCTGGGCGACACTGCCTACGAAGTTTCGATGGACCTGAACAAGGCCGTGAACGGCGTGCGTCGCTTCCTGCGCCTGCCCTACTGGTCGCTTTCGGCCTATCTCAAGAACCGGGTGAAGAAGGCGGTGGAGTTCATCTCGCACTTCGAAGAGGCCGTGGTGCGCGACGCCAAGGCGCGCGATTGCCAGGGCGTGATCTGCGGCCACATCCACACGCCCGACGACCGGATGATCGACGGCATCCACTACCTGAATGACGGCGACTGGGTGGAGAGCTGCACCGCCCTCGTCGAGCACCATGATGGCCGCTTCGAGATCATCAACTGGAACAATCCCCGCATCGCCAAGATCACGGAAGAGATACATGCGCATTCTGATCGTGACCGACGCCTGGTCCCCGCAGGTTAACGGTGTTGTCCGCACCCTCAACGCGCTGATCGCCGAACTTCGGGCCAAGGGCCACGACGTTCGCACCATCAACCCGGAAGGCCGGCCGTCTCGGCCGCTGCCGCTGTATCACGAGATCACGCTCACGCACATCACCGTGGCGGCCATGCGCGAGGAGATCGCGGCCATTGCGCCGGACGTGATCCACATCGCCACCGAAGGCCCGCTGGGCTGGACGGCGCGGCGCGTGTGCCTGCGCGAAGGACTGAAATTCACCACCGGCTTCCACACGCGCTTTGCCGAATACGCCGCGGCGCGCATTCCGCTGCCCGGCGTGCTGAGCCTGGGCTGGGCGGTTCTGCGGCGCTTCCATGCGCCGAGCCAGGCGGTGATGGTGCCGACGAAATCGATCGGCGCCGAGCTTGACCGCCGCCGCTTCCGGAACGTGAAGATCTGGACGCGGGGCGTTGACCACACGCTGTTCAAGCCCTACGCGCGCGACCACCTCGACCTGCCCCGCCCCATCATCCTCTATGCCGGGCGGCTGGCGGTGGAAAAGGGCATCGACGACTTCATCGCGTTGAAGGTGAAGGGCACGAAGGTGCTGGTGGGCGACGGCCCTGAGCGTGAGCGGTTGCAGAAGCTGGCGCCTGATGCCCACTTCCTGGGCTTCCGCCATGGCGAGGACTATGCGCGCACCCACGCCGCCGCCGATGTGATGGTGTTTCCGAGCCGCACCGACACTTTCGGCCTGGTGATGCTGGAGGCCATGGCCAGCGGCACGCCGGTGGCCGCCTACAACGCGCCGAGCCCGTGGGACGTGGTCGACAACGGCGTTACCGGCATCATCGCCGACCGGCTGGAAGACGCGGTGGAGCGCGCCCTGACGCTCGACCGCAGCGTGGTCGAGGACGGATCCCGGAAGTTCAGCTGGAAGACCTGCGCCGACATGTTCGAAAGCTGGCTGGTGCCCTGCGGCGAGATCACGCCGCGCGGAGGCCGACAGCTGGCCTATGCGCTGCCGCGGTGACGCGGGAACCAATTACGACCCACTGCCGTTCGTTCAACTCACAGGGTCTTCATGCCTCCTTTGGAACTCGCCTGCCTCACCTTCGCCGCCTCGGCTCTCGCCTTTCAGGTCGTCTCGAATGGACTTGCGATCCATCGCTGCCGGCGGAACGTGCCTGAGGCCCCGGCGCAGTATCGGCCGCCCATCACGCTGGTGCGGCCCCTGTGCGGGCTTGAGCACTTCTCGCGGGAGACGCTCGGCTCCACCTTCGCCATCGAATATCCCGACTACGAGATCCTGTTCTGCGTGGCGGATGCGAATGACCCGATCCTGCCGCTGGCGCGCGCCGTTGTAGCGGAGCATGCGGGCCGCGATGCGCGCATCCTGGTGGGCGACGACGCGATCGGCGCCAACCCCAAGCTCAACAACATGGCCAAGGGCTTCCGCCAGTCGAAACATGAGCACATCGTGTTCGTCGACAGCAACGTGTACACCCCGCCCGGCTACCTCGACCAGCTGATGGCGGCGCTGCAGGATGGGGCCGGCATGGTGAGCGCCCCGCCCGTGGGCTATGCCCCCATCGGCTTCTGGGCGGAGCTCGAATGCGCCTTCCTCAACTCCTACCAGGCGCGCATGCAATATGCGATCGACACGCTGGGGCGCGGCTTCGCGCAGGGCAAGACGCTGTTCTTCCGCCGGGCCGACCTCGACCATGGCGGCTTCGCCATGCTGGCCGCCGAGCCTGCCGAGGATGCAGCCGCCACCAAGATGATACGGTCGAAGGGCCAGCGCATCAGGCTTGCAGGCCCCTTCCCGCAGCTGGTTGGCCCGCGCAGCGCCACACAGGTGTGGAAGCGGCACGTGCGCTGGGCACGGCTACGGCGCGCCAGCTTCCCCGTGTTCTTCGCGCCCGAGGTGCTGGCGGGGCTGCTGCCACCGCTGCTGGCGTTGATGATTGGCCTCGACGGCATGGGCGTGAACATGCCGCTGGCGGCGCTGGCCTTCACGGCGGCGTGGTACCTGCCGGAGCTGCTGCTGCTGCGCGTGGCGGGCTGGCCGCGCTCGCTTTCTGCACTGCTGCTGCGCGACATGCTGCTGCCGCTGATCTTCGTTGCCGGATGTGCGGGCTCGAGCTTCGAGTGGCACGGCAAGGTAATGACCGCATCACGCGGGGAGAAGGCTTCGCCCCGGCTTGGCCGCATGCACCCGAAGTTGCTGTGGGCGCGGCTCGCCGCGCGCAATCCCTTCGCGTGAGCGTCAGGCCTTCTTCTCGAACTTGATGATGTAGAGCTTGCGGGTGGTCTCGTGGATGGTCCACTCGCCCTTCCAGCCGATGGGCAGCACCAGCATCTCGCCGGGGGCCACATCGCGTGAGCGGCCGTCCTCGTCGTGCAGCGTCACCCGGCCCTTCACGATGTGGCAGATTTCGGAATTGGTTTCGCGGTTGGCGGTAAAGCGGCCCGGCGTGCATTCCCAGACGCCGGCCTCGGCGAGACCGTCGGGCGAGGTCCACAGCGTGACGGCGGCCTCCATCTGGTTGCCCGCAATCGAAGTGGGCTTGGGGGCGGGCGCGCCGAGGTCGATGGTGGCCAGATGGGCGAAGGTCTGGAAGGCGATCATCTCTTGTCCTCACGGCTGCTGTGTCTCACAGGCTTATGCCTGAAGGGGCGGGCCGTTTCCACCGGCAGGCTGCAGGCACCGGTTGCCTGTCGATGGCCGCCACTTGGCGCTGGAACGGCCCCGGTATTTGCGCCATACAGCGAGGAAATCGTGACGTTTTTCCGGGTGCAGTGAATGACACATCTGTGGGTCAGGGCCGAGCAGCGGCCGAATGAAGAGCGCGTGGGGCTGACGCCCGAGGGCGCTGCGGCCCTCGTCAGGGCCGGGATCACGGTCACCGTGGAAGAAAGCTCGGTGCGGGCCATCGGAATCGACGGCTACAAGGCAGCGGGCTGCACCATCGCGCCTGAAAACATGTGGCCCTCGGCTCCGGCCGACGCCATCATCTTCGGCCTCAAGGAACTGCCCGAGGATGGCACGCCGCTGACCCACCGCCACATCATGTTTGGCCATGCCTACAAGGGCCAGCCGGCGGGGCAAATTCTGCTGAAGCGTTTCAAGGCCGGTGGCGGCACGCTTTATGACCTCGAATACCTCGTCGACGAGACCGGCCGCCGGGTTGCCGCCTTCGGCTACTGGGCGGGCTTCGCCGGCGCGGCGATCTCGCTCAAGTGCTGGGCCGCGCAGCAGAAGGGCGGCATCTGCGGGCCGGTATCGAAGTATCCCAGCAGGCAGGCGCTGCTTGACGCGCTGCAGGCCGAGCTT
>JBEARP010000023.1:0-3768 GCA_041163105.1 Pseudomonadota bacterium | reverse complement strand
TATTCAGACGATTGAAGGTCAGGCGGGGGAACAGCGTGTCGGCAGCGCCATCCCAGAAGTTCGGGGAAAGCATGGTCTTGGCGTTGTTGCCGAAGCCCTCGACGTTGCGAAGGCCGGTCGGTCCCAGCGGGGCCAGGCCGCCCAGTTCTTCAGGAAGCCATTCGCCACGCGAACGGGACAGCAGGAAGCGGATATCTTGAAGGCTGAGAGTGATCATTTTCTTCGTTCCCCTAGAGCACGCCAAACTAACTTGGGCGTTGTTTAATAGTTAAGACTTATATATCTATCTTACTATAGTCACTATCTGAAGTTCGGTAAAAAATGCAACATGTTTTTAATGATTCCTTAAGAATCACTCTTTAGTTGCTGATTCTTCCAATTATGTGCCATTTTGAGCCCAAATTTTGGGCTGTCTGGCCTCGGATGATGCTCACGCTAAACTTGAGTTATATTTTATCCTAAGAATAAGCTATATTTTGCTTTATATAGGATTATACTTCTTAATAAGCGTTTTCGTAAGGAAAATAGACGTTTATGGCAAAACGAATAGCAGCCGAACTTGCTGAGAACTTAAGTCGATGAGTGTTCTGGCCCGGATTACCCAAGGCTGCTTTCCGAAAACGGGGGTGCACAGCGTGGGTGCCAAGGCCAGATTTTCCGGGGCGCCGCTGTCCTTCTGCCGCCAGGTGCATCGCGGTGGGGAACTTGCCGGTCGGCGTCAATTTCAGACCAGGCCCCCGCAGGTCCTGATCGCGACAGGCCCGATCGGCAGCCCGCTGCCCAAGATCGCCAGCTCCCCACCTGGAGCGCCTTCTCCTTCACGTTGCAGGGGAGATAACCGCATGATTGCGTTGGCTGGGTGACGCAAACTTGCTCTAAGCTCCGGCCATGCAGACGGCACGACCGAAACAGGCGAAGGACGACGATCCCTCAATCATCGGCTGGCGCGAGAAGGTGAGCCTGCCGCAGCTGGGCGTGGGCACCTTCTCCGCCAAGATCGACACGGGCGCCCGGTCGGCGGCGCTGCACGCCACCAGCATCGAGCGCGACGACCACCACGTCACCTTCGTGCTGCCGCTGCCGAAGCGCCACCACCATTGCCGCCTGCCGCTCAAGGGCCTGCGCCGCATCAAGAGCTCCAACGGCCACATCGAGACCCGCGCCGTGGTCGAGACCGACGTGAAGATCGGTGCCACCACGCTGCGCATGGAAATCACCCTCACCGACCGCACCGACATGGGTGTGGCCATGCTGCTGGGCCGCAGCAGCATCGGCCATGACTTCCTTGTCCACCCGACGAAGACCAACATCCTGTCCGCCAGGAAACGCAAGGCACCATGAAGATCGCGCTGCTCACCCGCAACCAGAAGCTCTACTCCCACCAGCGCCTGATCGAGACGGCGCAGAAGCGCGGGCATGAGATGGTGCCCATCGACTATCTCAAGTGCTACATGAACATCACCTCGAAGAAGCCTGAGCTGCGCTTCCAGGGCGAGAAGCTCGAAGGCTTCGATGCGGTGATCCCGCGCATTGGCGCATCACACACTTTCTATGGCCTTGCAGTGCTGCGCCAGTTCGAGATGATGGGGGTCTATCCGCTGAATGAATCCGTCGCCATCGGTCGCTCGCGCGACAAGCTGCGCTCGCTTCAATTGCTGTCGCGCGATGGCGTCGGCCTGCCCGTCACGGCCTTCGCCCATGATTCAAAACGCACTGATGATCTTCTCGACATCGTCGGCGGGGCGCCCGTGGTCATCAAGCTGCTGGAAGGCACGCAAGGCATCGGCGTGGTGTTGAGCGAGACGCACAAGTCGGCGAAGTCGGTGGTCGAGGCCTTCCACGGCGCCAACGTGGCGATCCTCGTGCAGGAATTCATCAAGGAGGCCGAAGGCAGCGACATTCGTGCCTTCGTGGTCGGCCGCTCGCTGGTGGCGGCGATGGAGCGCCGGGGGGCGAAGGATGACTTCCGTTCCAACCTGCACCGTGGCGGCACCGCCAACATGATCGAACTGACGCCGCTGGAAAAGGCCACCGCGCTGAAGGCGGCGCGCTCCATGGGCCTCAATGTTGCAGGCGTCGACATGCTGCGATCCTCGCATGGGCCGGTGGTGATCGAGGTCAACTCCTCGCCCGGCCTCGAGGGCATCGAGAAGGCAACGGGCGTGGATGTGGCCAACAAGATTGTCCGTTTCGTGGAACGCCACGCCAAGCCCGGCCGCACCCGCACGCGGGGCAAGGGATGAACGCATTCACGCTTGGCGAAGTGGACGTGCAGCCGGGCCAGCGCGCCACGGTGGACCTGCCCGTCAGCACGCTGTCGAACCACACCCATGTGACGCTGCCGGTGCATGTGGTGCATGGCGAGGCGCCGGGCCCCACCATGTTCCTCTCCGGCGCCATCCATGGTGACGAGATCCAGGGCGTGGAAATCATCCGCCGAATTCTGACTCATCCCGTCCTGCAGACCTTGCGCGGCACGCTGCTGGCGGTACCCATCGTCAACAGCTTTGGCTTCCTCAACCACACCCGCTACATGCCGGACCGGCGCGACCTGAACCGCTGCTTTCCCGGCACCGACCGTGGCTCGCTGGCAAGCCTCGTCGCCGACATCTTCTTCCGGGAAGTGGTGCTGAGGAGCCAGTTCGGCATCGACTTCCACACGGCGGCACTTCACCGCAGCAACCTGCCACAGGTGCGCCTGGCGCCCGACGAGCCGGACCTGCTGAAAATGGCCCAGGCCTTCGCGCCGCCAGTGATCCTGATCTCGAAGCTGCGCGAACGCTCGCTGCGGCTTTCCGCCGGCGAGGCGGGCGTCAAGGTGCTGCTCTATGAGGGTGGCGAGGCGCTGCGCTTCGACGAACTCGCCATCGATGCTGGAGTGCGCGGCACGCTGCGGGTGATGGCCCACCTCGACATGGTGGAACCAACGTCACGGCCTGTCGGGCAGACCGTGTTCTCGGATGCCAGCTCGTGGGTACGTTCACCAGAGAGTGGCATCCTGCACACCACGCGGAGGATCGGTGACCGGGTGGGAAAGGGTGAAGTGGTCGGCGTGGTCGCCGATCCGCTTGGCCAGACCTCGCTGCCGCTGTTCGCCGAATGGGACGGCATCATCGTCGGCCGCACCAACCTGCCGCTGGTCAATCGTGGCGACGCGGTGTTCCACATCGCCCGGGCCATGCCGCTGGCCAAGATTCGTCAGCACCCGGACGAAGCGGTGGCGCTGGCGGACGAGGACGAAATTATCTGAAGGCGGAAGGCTGCCGCCTCATGCCGCCCCACCATGCTACATGTCACCTTCGCCGGGCTTGACCCGGCGATCCTCTTTGCGGGCGATGGAAAAGGATGCCCGGGTCAAGCCCGGGCAAGGTGAGAGTTGGTGTGAGTGGAGAATGACGTCGCGAACAATCGCTTCTTCAGCCCCCGCTACTTCCACTTCATTCCGCCAAGTATGCCGCGGATGATGATGTTGCCGATCTGCCGGCCCGCCGTGCTGGCCATGTTCTTGACGAAGCGATCCGTCGCCGTTTCGCGGCCCGAGGTGCGGGATTGGGCGCGGGCCTGCTGGTCGGCCTCCTTCTGCGCGGCCTTGTCGGCCTTCTCCTGCTCGCTGGCGGCGGAACGTTCCTCGGCCCGCTTTGTGAGGATTTCATAGGCCGACTCGCGGTCGTCCGCTTCCTCGTAGGAGCCGTAGACCGGCGAGTTCTTGATGATCTTCTGGCGTTCTTCCGGCGTGATCGGCCCCATGCGCGAGGACGGCGGGCGCAC
>JBEARP010000022.1:0-10939 GCA_041163105.1 Pseudomonadota bacterium | reverse complement strand
AATAGATCATCTTCAGCTTCCTCCACTCACAGTATGGAGGTAGTGTCGGCAGAGTGGTGGACAAGCAATTTGTTACATACTATGTTTCATACAGTGTCAGCAGAATACTGATTTTATTGATTTTTAAACTCTGAACAACGCACTTAAAATCCGCTTTCCGTAAGGAAGTGTGGGTTCGATTCCCACCGCCCGCACCAGCCAATCGTCGTTCTTGTGTAACACCTCACGGACGGACGGTTTTTCTGAAGTTGGGCAACCCACATTCTGTCACAAGCTGTTCTTTCCCGCGCATCCTCTTGACCGGACAAACCTCGCTGTTGGTGAGGCGATGGGTGTTGCCGGAAGATGCGGTGGTCCGTTCCTGTGGGCGGTGGTTCCAACCGGATGTCAGGATTTTGACAGCTGTTGCGTGCAGATATTCCCGCGTTCAGAAACAACAAAGGGTAGGACGAGACAAATGATTGTAAGACGCAAGCTTCTGTCAACGCTGGCCTTGGGTACACTCGGACTGTTTGCCGCTGCTGCGGTGGGCGTAACTCCAGCTGTGGCTCGCTCGGGCAGCGACGACAATAGCGGTGCCGTTGATAATGGCAGCTCCAATAAGGGCCGTGGTCGCGGCCGTGGTCGAGGCCGCGGCAGAGGGCGCGGCCGCGGGCGCGGACGTGACGACGTTGCAGCACCCGTTCCCCCGACATCGGGCTAAGCCGGGAATACACCACGCACATGAGCCCCTGGGATCGCCTGGGGGCTTTTCTCATGCGGGGACAGATCCAGGACCCCGAGCCTCGGGAGATCTGCCCCCCCGGCAAGCACCGTGTCGGGCGATCTCGACGGCCCTCTACCCTGGCGACTTGCCCTTCAACGGGCGTCGTGCAGTGCGGGTGCTGGAGTTAACTGCCCTGCTTTGGCGGCAGAAACACTGCCACACGTCTCAGAATTGACCGCTCTGTCAGTACATCTTCCGATGCAACTCGGTCGGTCTATGTGGTGCGCTCATTGCTCGCGAAAGGTCTGAACTGAACGCATGCGCCCGGAGGCTGTTCCTCTGATTATCATGTTTGTGGTGCTGGTGATTGCCGCCTTCACGGTCAATGCCATCTGGCACGTCAACCGCTACGGACTTCTGCCGTCCCATTTCTGAACTGCGGAAGGATGGCACTGCAGCTGCTCGTGCGATGATCCAGACGCATGATCAGAAGGCCATTGCAGAGAACGACGAGTTGCTGTGCCAGCAGCGCCGGGGCAACGCAATCGCCCTAGGCATTCGAAGTCGTGGTGGACTTCTGCCACCACCACATGCACCGGATGGCCTGGCCTGTCGCCGAACTCGGCAAAGGCTGGCCGCACATGCTCCAGCACCTCGGCCAAAAGCTGGTCCTTGCTGTTGAAGTGCAAGAAGAAGGTGCGGCGTGACAAGCCTGCCCGCGCGCTGACCCGCTCAATGCTGAGGTTCGAAAGGCTGTCTTCCAGAATGATGCGGTAGGCGGCGTCCAGCAGACGGCCACGGGTCGACATGCGGCCCGGCAAAATCATCGCGCGTCGATGCATCGAACACTTCTATCTTAATTGGAGGAAGTGCCCAGCCGATGCGCCGGGTCAGTTTCGGCGACCAAGTCAATCGTGGCGAGAGCGGCCAGATTCCCACCTCACGCGGAACATGTTCAGGCCCCTTTTTGCTGTCCTTCTGGTGCGGGGCGAACAAGGAGCGAGGGCCGATGAAACTGGTCGAAGTGTTGATGCTCATGGGCGCCCATTGTGTGAGCCCCCTCGAGCAAACCCAAATGACGACGGATGCCACCAAGGTGCGATGCGCAGTGGTGATCGAGAAGGACACCGACAAGGGAACGCTGACCGTGAACCCGCGCGAGGCGGCCGCCGACCCGGCGGTCGCGGCGGCCGTGGCGCGCTTCGCGGCCGCGCCAGTGGACCCGTTGAGCAGCTCTGGCGCCCGCATCTTGCCGGCGCGAGCACCGGCGGGAACACCACCCGTCGAGGTGAAAGTGTCGGGGACTTCGGCCGCCATGCCGCCGTCACCCAGCGCCGAGGAAACGAGCGCGGCAGCAGCAGCAGCAGTGCCCCCGCCCCCGGCGGCCGGGCGCGGCATGTTGGCAAGCCCTGAACCGGAGCAAGAGGTTGCGGTGCTTGCACCGGCCAAGCCGCAGCGGCCGCCCGCCAAGGCAGAGCCAGCCGCGAAGCCGCCCGCCAAGGCGAAGGTGCCTGGCGCGATATCCAAGGGGCAGTGCAAGGGAACGGCCGTTGCCAAATGGTACACGGCGGCGGACGGTCATCGGAGATATCGTTGCGTGAGACCGGAACCCGCCGGCTACAAGACGCCGGCCCAGCTCTACTGACGCCGACGCCAAAAAGGAACCGGACAGAGAAGCCATTCATTCCTGCGTGGGAACGATGGTGCGGCCAAGAGGACTCGAACCTCCACGGTGTTACCCGCTAGCACCTCAAGCTAGTGCGTCTACCAATTCCGCCATGGCCGCACGCCACATCGTTGGTGGCGCGGTGCTTAACAGGGGCCTCCCCATTAATCAACCCCTTTCAGGCCGCCGCGCGGAGGCCTGCGGTGGTGAATGTTTTGCTACCGCGGCTGGCTGCATTTGAGTGCCGGTCTGAACGTGATCTCAAAGGCTTGGCTCCTATTCTGCGCGTCATGGACAAGCTGATGGGACCGATCATGAGGACGAGGATTGCAGCCCCTGCAGCAGCGCTGCTCATGGCGCTGGCCCTGCCCGCGGGCGCCGCCACTGAGATGACTGCAGCGGCCGGCGAAAGGCCGGCCAGAACCGCGCCCACCTATGGTCGCACCCTGCCGCCCATCGGCTTCGTGAAGTTTTGCGGCCGCCGTCCGGAGGCCTGCGCCACCCGGCCATCGGGCGCCGTTCGGCCGCATCTGAGCGCCCGCCAATGGGAGCTGGTGAATCGCGTCAACGCCTATGTGAATGCCGATGTGCGGCCGGCGAGCGACGACGAGATCTATGGCGAGGCTGAACGCTGGGACTATCCGACTGCCCGCGGCGACTGTGAGGACTATGCCCTGCTCAAGCAGCGCTACCTCGAGGTGCTCGGCCTGCCGCGCTCGGCACTGTTGCTGACCGTCGTGCTCGACGACAGGCAGGAAGGGCACGCCGTGCTGATGCTGGCGACCAGCGAAGGCGACTTCATCCTCGACAACCGCCGCGACGGCGTCCGCCGCTGGTCAGACAGCGATTACACCTTCCTGAAACGCCAGTCACCGCGCGACCCGCGTGATTGGCAGGCCCTTGCGCCCGCCCGGCGGGACAAGACAGGCGAGGTGGCGGCCCGCGCCGTCCGCTAGCCCAAGACTGCCAAACGCGCCCGGTTGGCGTCCCCACCGATCCCCCACCAGACCGGGACCGCGGGAGCCGGCACAGTCCCACCCTGTGCCGGCTCCACCCATGATTGACCATTCAGTCAGAGTAAAATTGCTGATAATCAAATCGTGCCAAGTGCAGCACAATCGCCGCGTGTCAAATTCCAAAGTATTGTAATAAGGTCGTTTTCTGGAGCATTTCAGAGCGCGCATGTGTGCCCGATTGTTGCAATTCTACGTACCGGGGTGCGGGCTTTCCGCATCCCCCTCGCATAAACTGCACCATACCATTGCGGCCAATCTGGAAATCAGGAGCGGCTCTCATGGACACAGTCACCATAAACCCCAGCACCAGCGCCTCCGTTTTTGAGGCTTCGAAGACGGACCCGCAGATTGGCGTGTCCCTCGCGGTGGCGGAAGTCAGCAAGCTGCTGGCCAAGTACACCCAGGCGGAGGACGTGCTCGTGCGCATGCAGCTTCTGACCGAGGTTGAAGCGCTGCGCCGCTTCGTGCTGGTGCGCGGTGCCCTGCTCAAGGCCATGCAGCAGACCGGCAGCAACGGCATGAGCATCGGCCGCGAACTGTGTGACAGCCTGCGCGGCATGATCGGCGACATGCCCGAACTCGTGAAGACCTGTTCGCTTCAGGGCGCGCGGAACATGGAACGCGACACCCGGCGCGCCGTCGCCTCGCTGGCCTTCATCGGCAGTCTCGATCCGTCTTTTGTCTGATTAGCAAACGATTGCTGAATCAGCCTTGCGGCGGCCCGAGGCCGGCCAGAACCGCAAGGCGAACCAGCGATGCCGTGTTGGAAATCCCCAGCTTCTGAAGAACGTTTGCGCGATGCGCTTCAACGGTGCGCTGGCTGACGCCGAGAGCCTCGGCGATCTGCTTGGATGAGCTTCCCGCCACGATGGCGTCAACGATCTCGCTCTCGCGCTCGGTCAGCATGCGCAGCATGCGCCGCGCCTCGCGGATGCCGTCCGCCACGTGCGAACTGTCCCGCGCCTTGTTGATGGCGCCGTCGACCGAGGCCAGCAGCTCGCCCGGTTCATAGGGCTTCTCGATGAAATCGGCAGCGCCCAGCTTCATCGCCTGGGTGGCGGTGCGCACGTCGCCATAGCCGGTGATCATGATCATCGGGAAGACATGCCCCTCCTCACGCAACCGCGTGATGAGCGTGGTGCCCAGCGTGGCCCCGAGATTGTAGTCGATCAGGGCGCAATCAACCTGCTGGCTGCGCGACTGGGCCAGGGCGCTGGCCGGGTCGTAGCTTACGCAGGTGCGGTATCCGGAGGCGCCGAGCATGTTCGCAAGCGATTGCGCAAAGCCACGGTCGTCGTCCACAATCATGATGGTCTTGCCAGTCATTGCTTCTTATCTTCCTCTTCGAGTGGCACGGTAAAGGTGAAGACGGCACCGCCGGCTTCGCTGTTTTTCCAAGACAGCGACCCGCCCAGTGTAGACGCGATGCGCTGGCAAATGGCAAGCCCCAGCCCCATGCCGCCCCGGGCGGATTTTGAAAACGGGGTAAAGATGGTCTTGGCGGCATCCGCGGAGACACCGGTGCCGTGGTCGGCCACCTCGATGCGGGCAAAGCCGTCCTCGGCTGCCACGGTCACTGTGGCACCCGCCCGGCCCACGGCGGCGGAAGCGCTGAGCGCGTTCTTCAGCAGGTTAACAATTACCTGACCGATCAGTGGCAACGAGCCCTTGACCCAGATCTCGTCGCTGCGCTGGTCGATGACGATGGGCGGCGGCGGGCTGCGGCCCAACGTGACCAGCCGCAGTGAATGATCAATGGCCTCGCGGATATCGCAGATGCCGGGGTCCTGGGGGTCCTGCGGGCCCATGCGGCGCACGTTGCGCACCACCTCGATGGCGCGGTCAACCTCAACCCCAAGGTGATCGGCCACGGCACGCTGCTCTTCGGTGTCGGGCCTCAGGTTCAATGACACCTTCAGCGCGTAGACATAGTTTCGGATGGCGGCCAGCGGCTGGCTGATCTCGTGCACGATGCCGCCAGAAATCGCTGCATAGGCCAGAAGCCTGCTCATTTCGCCGATGCGGGCGTCATACTCATCGCGGCGCTGGTTGGCCTCCTCCGCCGCCGTCACATCGGAGATCGAAATGATGAGCGACGTATCGGAGCAGTGCCGATTCTTGGTGGAGAGCTCGCGGTACTTGCGAATGACGTAGTGATGCAGGCCATCGGGGCCCTCGACCGTCACCTTGTGGATCACGAACGCTCGCCCCCTCTCGGGAGCAGAGGCAGAATCGACGAAGGACCGGACCTCCGCGGCCAGCGGCGTGGCGTCCGGGCCGGTCGAGGCCAGCATGTTGCCACTTCTGGCGCTGGGCCCCAGCAGTTCAAGCGCACGAGGATTGGAATAAAGCACCTCGCCACAGGGGCAGAGACCGATGATGACGTCATCAACCGACCGCAGGATGGCATTCTGCGTTTCCAGCTGCTCGGCCACGGACTGGTTGGCATCACGCAGCTTCGAGGTGGTGCGCAACACCAACACGCCCAGGCCCAGCAACGCCAGCATCAGCGTTTCCAGCGCGGCGAGGTAGATCAGCAGCGACTCGGTGCGCCTTGAGCGGTCCTCCGCCTGAAGACGGCGGTTGAGGTTCGACATGTCGATCATCAGCTCGCGCACCGGCTTGGCGTCCCTGCGCAGCTCCTCCAGCAGCGCAGCGCGGCCCTCCGCTGTCCCGGCCTGTTTGATGAGCTGGTCAGTGTGCTGGGCGGACTCGAAGAGATGCTGCAGGCTGTTCTGGTCCATCTCATCGCGCACGTGGCCCAGCATGGGGGCATCGCGCAGCAGAAACACCCGGCTCAGGTAAAGGTCGCCGCGCAGGCGAAGCTCGTCCTCGCTTGCGCCGGTCTCGGCGGCGAGCAACAGGCGCTGATGCTCGAAGCCCATCTGGAAGATGGTCCAGCCAGCATCATCCTGCGGTTTACCGAGGTCGCGGAGGTCGCGGTAGCCGAACAGCCCCAGCAGCGCCGCCATCACGATCAGCACCAGCATGCTGAGGACGAAAGCGATCGTCCAGCGACTGACGCGGCTTCTGGTGGCTGCTGGCAAGAGCTGTTACTTCACCGTGATGCGGTTGACCTGCCAAACCGACTGGGCGTAGCGGGCCTCGGTGGCCAGTCCGGGAACGTCGGTGAACGGGAACACCACGAAGAATGGCCCCTTGTCGCGCACGGGAATCGCAACGCCGTCGCGCTTGTCGGCGAGGATCACGTCATACTTGTCCATGTCGGCCAGCGGGATGTCGGCACGGTAATCGTTGAGCGCGGCGACGGTTGCCGTCGTGCCATCCGCCTTGGCGAACTTCATCAAGTCGCGTAGCAGAACGCCCTCATAGACAACGAGCCCATTGTCCCATGGGTTCTCGGTCTTGATCTGCTTGCGCGGCAGCGCGTCGACCAGCGCCTGGTCGAGATGCACCTCCAGGCCCTCGTTGCAATCGTTGATCATCCCATCGATGGACAGGATGACCTCCCCTTTCGGTTGGGCGATGGTGCATGCATTTGCCGCCCCAACAATCAGTAGTTGAACTACGGCCGCCGCTGCGGCAACTACCAGCCTCATTACGCGCTCCTCCCGGATATTGCGTGAAAATCAGTCGAAATCTTCGGTGGTACAGGCACTTATACGTAGGGGTTAAACGCAGTTTATTAGTGAAATGCATTACACACCACAATAGGCATATCTACGAACAGCTTGCACGCCCCTCAAAGCCATGCCCCCAACCTGGTGCGATTGCTTTGCCCAGGGCGGCGGGTTAGTTTTGTAGGATAAAAGCCGGAGGGGACGGGTCACATGGGCCACCGCCGCATGAAGCCGGTTCGGGCGCCGCGGCGGAAGCCCGGCAGCCGGGTGCATTCCGAATTGGCCGCCGGCATTGGCCGGCGCATCCTCGACGGCACCTATCCGCCAGGCTCGCTGCTGCCCAACGAGGCCGAATGGGGCCTGATGTTCGGGGCGTCACGCACCGCCGTGCGCGAGGCGATCAGAACTCTGAACGGCAAGGGGTTGCTGGTCTCCCGTCCCAAGATCGGTTCGCGCGTCGAACCACGGGAGCGCTGGAACCTGCTGGATCGCGACGTGATGGCCTGGCACCGCGCGGCGCTCGATGAACGTACATTCCTGCTCTCGCTGCAGGAGATCCGCCGTATCCTCGAGCCCGGCGCCGCAGTGCTCGCGGCCGCACGCCGCTCGCCCGCACAGCTCGCCGCGCTGGAACGGGCCTTCGCCGACATGCAGTCCGCCGAGATCTCCTCCGAGGCCATGGTGGAGGCCGACGTGCGCTTCCACCTCGCGCTGCTCGCTGCCGCGAACAATGAATTGCTGGTGCCCTTCGGCATCGTCATCGAACAGGCGCTGGCCAGCATGTTCGCCTACACCACGAGTCACGCCGTCCACCCGGAACAGTTGCTGCCGCTGCACGCCGCCGTGGTCAGGGCCATTGCCTCGCAGTCGCCCGAGGCAGCACGAAAGGCGGTCACGGCGTTGCTGGACGATACCGACGAGACCTTGGTGGCAGCGGTGGAGGCCTGAGGCCCACACGCCGCCGACCATCGAATGTCAGATGGCCTTCAGGCCGCCGGCGAAGCGCTGCCAGTTGCGCACATAGTTTTCGGCGGATTTCGCCAGCCTTGCGATGGCTTCTTCATTCAGCTCACCTGCAATCTTGCCGGGCTGACCCATAACGAGCGAGTTGTCCGGGATCTCCTTGCCCTCGGTGATCAGCGCGTTGGCGCCGATCAGGCAATTACGGCCGATCCGTGCCCGGTTGAGGATCACGGCACCCATGCCGATCAACGTGTTGTCGCCAATGGTGCAGCCATGCAGGATCGCCTTGTGCCCGATGGTGCAGCCCTTGCCGATGGTGAGCGGCAGGCCGGGGTCGGTGTGCATCACCGCGCCGTCCTGCACGTTGGAATTCTCGCCGATGGTAATCAGTTCGTTGTCGCCGCGGATGACCGCGCCGAACCAAACGGAGGCGAAGCGTTCAAGCCGCACCTTGCCGATGACGGAAGCAGAGGGCGCAATCCAATAGGCACCCTCCTCCGGCAGTTCCGGTGCCACGCCGTCCAGCGCATAGACCGTCACGTGGGCTAGTCCTCGAGGTCGAAGTCAAGGATGGCCATGGAGAAGTTGTAGGACAGCTCGCCGTCCTCCTCGTCGCGGAAGATGACGCCGATGAACTCCTCGCCGATGTAGACCTCTGCCGAGTCGTCCTTCTGCGGGCGCTTCTTCACGCTCATCGAGGGAAGCTCGAACTTGGCGCGCAGGAATTTCGTCAGCTTGGCGATTTCATCGGGTTTCAAGGCGGCCTCACTTGGGTCAGGGGAATGCCGCCGGAATAGCCCTATTCCGCCTGTGCCGCAACCTGCTCCACATTGTGGTCCATGGCGCGGGACGGCTCGGTGCAGCCGGCATAGCCCACCACCTTGGCCGGCACGCCCGCCACCGTGGTATTGGCCGGAACGTCATGCAGCACCACCGAGCAGGCCGCCACGCGCGAGCAGTGGCCGATCTCGATGTTGCCCAGGATCTTTGCACCCGCTCCCACCAGCACGCCGCGCCGGATCTTGGGATGGCGGTCGCCCGCCTCCTTGCCGGTGCCGCCCAGCGTCACGCCCTGCATGATCGAGACGTTGTCCTCGATCACCGAGGTCTCGCCGATCACGATGTCATGGCCGTGATCGACCATGATGCCCTTGCCGATGCTGGCACCGGGGTGGATGTCGATCGAGGTCAGCACCGAAAGGCGGCTCTGCAGGTAATAGGCGAAGTCCTTGCGGCCCATCGCCCACAGCCGGTGGGCCATGCGGTGGGTCTGGATCGCCTGGTAGCCCTTGAAATACAGCAGCGGGTCTATGTAGCGGTGGCAGGCCGGGTCGCGGTCGAAGGTGGCGATGATGTCGGCGCGCGCCGCATGGCCGATTTCCGGCTCGGCCTCGATCGCGTCGTTGAAGGCGTGTACGATCAGGTCGGCCCCGATGTCGGCATTGCCCAGCCGCTGGGCAAGTCGGTGGGTGAGCGCCTCCTCGAAGGTGTCATGGTTGAGGATGAGCGAGAAAATGAACCCCCCAAGTGCGGGCTCCTTGCGGGCGATCTCCTCGGCCTCCTCGCGGATGCGGCTCCACACCGGGTCAATCTTCTCGACGGACTGGGTCTTGGTGGCCTGACGCATCTTCGGAACTCCTGAACTGAGGACACGATCATAGCGCAAATGCGGGCATAAGGGTATCCCATCGGCGCATTGTGAAGACCGGCGGCCAGGCTTAGCTTGGCGTCATGACACCGCTCGCCTCACCTACGCCGCTCATCCAGTCTTTCATAATCGGTTCAACAGGTTGGATCGTCCTCAACCGGCCCGAACGGCGCAATTCGCTGAACGCCGAAATGTGGGCGGCCATCCCGCCATTGATGAAAAGCCTTGATGAGCACGCTGATGTGAGGGCCATCGTGATCCGCGGCGCGGGGTCTGAGGCCTTCGCGTCCGGCGCTGACATTTCCGAGTTCGACCAGGCGCGCAACGATGCCGCCGCCGCCGCCCGCTACGAGCGCCTGAACGGCGAAGCCTTCGCTTCGATCCGCGGCGCGGCGAGGCCGGTGATCGCGCGCATCCAGGGCTTCTGCATCGGCGGTGGCCTCGCCATCGCACTGGCCTGCGACCTGCGGGTGGCCGATGCCAGCGCCGTCTTCGCCCTGCCCCCGGCACGGCTGGGGCTGGCCTATCCGCTCGACGGGCTGCGCGACCTCGCCGCCACCATCGGCCCCGCCGCCGCCAAGGAGATGATCTTCACCGCCCGCCGCCTGAAGGCAACGGAGGCCCTGAGCCTGGGTCTCGTCGACCGCGTGGCCGCTGACATCGACGCCGAGACCGAGGCTCTCTGTGCCGACATCGCCCTGGGAGCCCCCCTCACCATCACCCATGCCAAGCGCGCCATCGACTTCATCACCGGCCGCCCCGGCCATGAGGATGACGCCGAGATCGCCTGGCGCGCCGCCCGCTGCTTCGACAGCGAGGACTACCTCGAAGGCCGCAAGGCCTTCGCCGAGAAGCGCAAGCCGGTGTTCCGCGGGACATGAGCCGTCAGGCCAGGAACGCCAGCACCGCGTCCTTGTAGCCCCTGTCTCCCACCGCATTCATGTGGTTGCGGTTGGGGAGCGTCACGCCCACGGCCCCGGGAATGGCCTTGACCAGCGTGTCCACATCGCCCGCCACCTCGTCCTTCTCGCCCGCGACCACCAGCACAGGCACGCGGATGCTGGCCAGTTCCTCCACCGTGATCTTCTCGCGCGAGGATCGGATGCAGGCGGCCAGCGCCTTCAGGTCGCTCTTCGTCTGCTCGGCGAAGATGCGAAAGGCGCGGGCGTTGATGTCCAGTTCGTCGTTGCGCGTCGGCGCCTCGAGTGCCGCGGCAATGGCCTCCGCGCCGCCAACGCCCGTAATCATCCGCGACGCCAGTCCGGCGAACACGGCGCGGCGCACCCGCGCCGGGTGGGCGATGGCCAGGAACGCCGAAACCCGGGCACCCATCGAGTAGCCCATCACGTCCGCCTGGGC
>JBEARP010000021.1:0-9132 GCA_041163105.1 Pseudomonadota bacterium | reverse complement strand
GAGGTTGCTCTCTGAAAGGCCCAGCTGTGGCCCTACCAAGGCAAGTAGTGCCTGCATGTCGTTCGTCTCGGTTTCGATCTGGCCCGCGATGCGGTGCTGCGGATCGAGTGACAGCGCACCGGAGCCCCAGTAGCGCAGCTGCCCGTGCTGAAGTTCAATCTTGTCAACTCTCAGGCTCTGGTCGGCAAGCAGCGTGCCGAGGAAGCTGACGTCATTGATTGTGACCTCTGGCTTTCCCTCCCGCCGATAGATGACGTTCTGTCCGCGCAGAGAAATGTCCATGCCATTGGCTGCAGCGGGGCGAGTGAAGAGCATCATTTTTTCGGCCTGACCCAGCCCGGGAACCGAAAGGGCTGGGACATCGACCGAGAGCGATGGCTGCCAGTCCCCATCGAACGTGGCGGCGGCAAGCGCCCGCTGGTGCGTCATTTCGAAGGGCGAGATGCCGGCCGCCAAGAGGGTGGTCGGCCCATCAATGAGAGCCGCAACTTGCCAGGGTGCATAGGCGAGCGCGACGAGCAGAAGATCGGCGGACCTCAGCTCAGCCCTGTCCGCGAGGGTGATCATCGGCGAGGTGCACGAAAACTCAAAGTGGAAGGGATATCCCCCCCAGTCATCCTGTGTGCAGGTGATTGTCAGCCCTTTTGATGCCCACCTTATGCGTTCTTCGGCCAGCCGATCCTTGGCGATGCCGGAGGCGGCGAACCAGTAGGCTGTCCAAAACAGTGCAAGAACCAGGACAATGGCAAGTGGCAGGAACATCCTCCAAGGGTGAGGGGCGGTACTCGGCATTTGATCCCGGATCAGTTTTTGCGTTAGTCAGGTGATCAAGATGAAGCAGTTCTGGGTTTTTGGCTATGGCTCGCTGATGTGGCGGCCTGGCTTCGCATATCTGCGAAGCGAGGCGGCGCGTGTGCATGGCTATCACCGCAGTCTGTGCGTCTATTCATACGTCCACCGTGGGACACCGGAGGAGCCGGGTCTTGTGCTCGGGCTGGATCGAGGTGGTTCCTGCCATGGCATGGCATTCGAAGTTTCGGCAGAAAACTGGGAGAGCACCATCGCCTATCTCCGCGCGCGTGAGCAGGTGACATCAGTCTATCTTGAGAAGCGCAAGTCAATCACACTCATCAGCAGCCGACGTACGGTTGAGGCTGTAACCTATGTTGTCGACAGGGCACATCGACAATATGCGGGAGTGCTGGATGATGATGCGCTGGAGCGCCACGTGCGATCCGGTATCGGTGTTTCAGGCCACTGCACCGACTATGTGATGAACACCCTGGCGCACCTACGCGAGATGAGCATCCATGACCCGGCTCTCGAGCGTCTTGCCTTGCGCCTCGTCCCTCAGGCAGCAAGCAATTCGAGCTGAACTGGCTTCTGCCACGGCCTCGGCTCGCTACGCGGCGGCGGGGCGTTGTCCAAGGTTGCCGCCAAATCGCGCAGCACGCGTTCCGCCGGTTCGCCATCGCGCGCCAGAAGGTGGACGTGAACCTCGTCGCCGGCAACAGTTGAAATGGCTGTTGACCGCAAACCATCAGCCCCGAATCGGCCAATTGAAAGTGCCGTCCTGACACCACCCACCTTGCGCACGACGACGAAGACCGCGCCAGCCACCGGTGGGCAAAGGTCAGGAGCATAGATGGAATGGATGTAGGACTGGCCCGAAGCACCGCGCCAGTACCAGAAGCGTTCACCGAGGCCTGAATCCTCGGGCAGCGTAGCGGAGAGGGAATAGCCTTGCATCATGAGAACAAACATAGAACACTACATCTCTCATTGTCAAGCTCTCAACCGCATTTTGAGTAGCCGCAGTTGAGACATGCGGTGCAGCCCTCTTGAAACATCAGGGCACCGCTGCCGCAACGCGGGCATAGCGTCCCGTTTCTCCCGCCGCTTGGAAAGCCATCGCGCGCCGGATCAACGAAACCCATATCCACCATGTGCCGTTCGATGACCCCGCCAATGGCTGCAAGCAGGCTCGGCACATAGCGCCCGCCCATCCACTGACCCCCACGCGGGTCGAACACCGCCTTCAACTCGTCAACCACAAAGGAGACGTCCCCGCCGCGTCGGAATACCGCCGAGATCATGCGGGTGAGTGCCACAGTCCAGGCGTAATGCTCCATGTTCTTGGAATTGATGAAGATCTCAAAGGGCCGCCGGACTCCTGCCTCCATCACATCGTTGATGGTGATGTAGATGGCGTGATCGGATTCCGGCCAACGCAGCTTGTAGGTCATGCCGGGCAGAACCTCCTCGCGCTCCCGAGGTGGCGGATCGGCCTCCAGCCCGCTTGGAATGGATGTGCTGACCAGCACGGAACCCGTAACCGGGTTCGGACGATAGGTCGTACAGCCCTTCAGACCAAGATCATAGGCGTCCTCATAAACAGTCTTGAATCTCTCGAAGGGATAGTCCTCGGGGACGTTGATGGTTTTTGAAATTGAGCTGTCGACATGCTTCTGCACCGCGGCCTGCATGAGAAGATGGGCCATTGGCGTCAGTTTGTCGGCAGTCACGAAGGCCGGAGGAAGCGGGGCATCTGGGCCATGCATCTGCCAGTAGAGAGAGGCTGCGTAATCCGTCACCGCTTCAGTACGCGAGCTTCCGTCTGCCTGAAGCACCTTGCGATCATAACGGATGCTGAAGATCGGCTCGATACCGCTCGACACGTTTCCAGCAATGAGCGAGATGGTGCCGGTGGGTGCAATGGAGGTGAGAAGCCCGTTGCGCAGGCCGTATTCGGCGATATCGTTGCGCAGATCGTCCGGCAGGTTCGAAGCGTGGCCTGACGCACCGAAACGTGTGGCATCGAACAGGGGAAAGGATCCGCGCTCCCTAGCCAGAGCAATGCTCGACTGGTAGGCGGTCTGTTCGATCGCTGCCATCCATTGCTGCGCGGTCTCAGCTGCTTCCCGCGTGCCGTAGTTGAGACCGCACATTGCCAAGGCATCCGCAAGGCCCGTGATGCCAAGGCCGATGCGGCGCTTTGCAAGCGCCTCAGCACGTTGCTGCGGAAGTGGATAACTGGAGATGTCGATGACGTTGTCCATGAATCGAACAGCTGTCGTCGCCGTTTGGCGAAGTGCTGCGTCATCTATGTGGGCGTCCGCGTCGAATGGATTTACGACAAATCGTGTCAGGTTCAGAGAGCCGAGCAGGCAGGCGCCATAGGGTGGAAGTGGTTGTTCACCACACGGGTTTGTCGCTCCGATGGTCTCGCAATACGAGAGATTGTTCAGCGCATTTATGCAGTCGATGAAGATGACGCCAGGCTCGGCGAAGTCATAGGTCGCCCGCATGATCCGATCCCACAGCTGCGCTGCGGGAACGGTACGAAAGCTCAGGCCCTCAAACACAAGGGTCCATTCAGCCTTCGCCTTGACTGCTGCCATGAAGGCATCTGTCACAAGGACGGAAAGGTTGAAATTGCGCAAACGGCCAGCGCGTTCCTTGGCAGCGATGAAGTCCTCAATGTCTGGATGGTCGCACCGCATGGTCCCCATCATCGCGCCGCGCCGGGCGCCGGCGGACATGATGGTCTTGCACATGGCATCCCACACATCCATGAAACTGATCGGACCTGAAGCGTCGGCACCAACGCCCCTTACTGGTGCGCCGCGCGGGCGCAAGGTCGAGAAGTCATGACCGATGCCGCCGCCCTGCTGCATCGTGAGGGCGGCTTCCTTGAGCTGTGTGAATATACCCTCAAGTGAATCAGGGATCTGACCCATGACGAAGCAATTGAACAGCGTCACCTGGCGATCGGTCCCTGCCCCGGACAGAATGCGACCGGCGGGCAGGAAGCGATAATCCTCAAGTATCCGATAGAAGCTATCGGCCCAAACCAATCGGTCGTCTTCGCCCTCGGCTGCCGAAACCGCATGCGCCACGCGCCGCCAACTGTCTTCGATACAGGTTTCGGCTTCCCTGCCGTCGTCCGGGGTGTAGCGGTATTTCATTGCCCAAATCTCCCGGGCAATGGGCTCGAAGACAGGACGGGCGGGGATATCCATTTCAGAACCTCCGGTTACCGCCAAGCTTAAATCGGAGAGCTTCCGGAGTCGAGCATTTGTTCACTGTTTGTACTTAGACGCTTGCTCGTGCCTCCGCGACCAGCCTTTTTGTCTCGACCTCAATTGCGGTTTCGAGTCGCGACTGAAATTCCTTGCGATGAAGACCAGGTGGAATCGCCTCAAGGAACGAGATGACGATCGTGCCTGGCTTGCGGAGGAACTTGCGTCGCGGCCAGTAGAGGCCAGAATTCAATGCGAATGGAACGCAAGCGACGCCCAGCTTGCCGTAGAGCGCGGCGGCACCGGGCTTATAGTCCGGCGGATCGTCGGGTGCCCGGCGTGTGCCTTCGGGCATGATGACCACCTGGCGTCCCATGGCGATGGCTCTCTCCGCCACTGCAACAAGCGTCCGCAGAGCCTGCGTGCCGGCGGAGCGCTCGACTGGGATCATGCGAAACTTATGGATGAACCAGCCGAAGAACGGGATGTAGGTCAGCTCCTTCTTCAGTACCATTGCAGGGTCGTCGAGCAATGGCAGGATGGCGAAGGTCTCCCAGAAGGATTGATGCTTGCCCGCTACGAGGCAGGCACCCCGAGGAATGTGCTGCATCCCGCGAACTTCCATGTGAATGCCAGCAATGACACGCAGCCAGAACAAGGATGACCTCGCCCACAGCTGCAAGGCGCGGATCGACCACTTCCGCGGGGTGAAATAAAACATGAAGCCCAGCAGCATGAACAGTGCCAGGTTGATGTAGAAGACGACGTTGAATACAGCTGAACGAACGACCGTCACGTGATGACCCCGAGGCGGCGGATCAACGTCACGCGAGCGGTGATAAGGCAGATGAGCGTCGCAGTAATCGGCACGGCGAACAACAGCCCATAGCTCCATATGGCAATGCTCGGCGTTGAGAACAGCAGGCCACGGCTTGCAGCTGCCACGCCGCTTTCGCTGCCTCCGCCAAAGAGCCCCAGCAACAGGAAGGTAAACAAGCCGAGGCCGACCCCGATGAAACCCGACAACAAACCGGTGCGCAGAAAGCGCCCGTCGATCTGGCGTGCGATGTAGCTGTCCCGTGCGCCTACCAGATGCAGAAGGTCCACGATGTGGCGATTGGCCTGAAGCACGGCCCGTGTCGCGAATATCACGATGGCAATCGCTGAGACTGAGATCAGAAGCAGAATCGCATAGGACACCGCTGACAGTGCACGCGCCATGCGGGTCAGCTCTGATTCCCACTTCTGGTGCGTATCCAGCATGGCACCCTTCACCTGAGAAAGAGCCTGTCCAAGCGCTATGACATCCGGTGGGTTCTCCGTATCGGTGACGACACGGATGAGCCGTGGCACTGGTAGTCCCGCCAGGGATCGCGTTCCAAGCCAAGGTTCGAGAAGCTTTTCTCCCGCCGTCTCGTCGAGGACATCAACCTCGATAATTCCGGGGAATGCCGCCGTGATCGCTCTCGCCTTCTCGACTTCCTGTGCAATGTCGGCGTCACGCACAATGCGCACCTGCACCGTCATCTCGCGGGAAAGGCCGCTCGTCCAACTCGTCACAGCACGATCAACAAGAATCAGCGCGCCAATGGCGAGGCAGGCGAGATAGCACATCACCGCCATGGTAACTGTCAGCGAGGTCAACGAAGCGGCTGTCGCCGGTATGATGGCGCCAGGCCTCATTGCAGGTTCAATGCTCCCTGCTCAAGGTGCAGAACGGGGCGCTCTGCCTGGCGTACGAGGCTTTTGTCGTGTGTGGCGATCAGCATCGTGGTGCCCAGCCGATTGAGCTCGAGGAACAGGTGAAGCAGGCGCTTTGCCAGGAGGGGATCGACGTTGCCAGTTGGCTCGTCAGCGAGCAGCAATTGCGGCTTGGCGATCACGGCCCGGGCAATAGCGGCACGTTGCTTTTCACCACCCGAAAGAACCGGCGGCAGGTCCGATGACTTATGCGCAAGTCCGACCCAGTCGAGGAGGTCCATCACGTCGCGCCGGTAAGACGACTCCGCCCTCCCTGCAACGCGCAGGGGCAGTGCCACGTTGTCGTAGGTCGATAGGTGGTCCAGCAGACGGAACTCCTGGAAAACGACGCCGATGCGGCGGCGAATCGGCGGCAGCTTGCTGTGGCTCAGTCCGCCAACATCCTCGCCAAAGATGTGAAGCTTCCCCCGGGTTGGCCGTAGCGCCAGGAACAAAAGCTTGAGCAGCGACGACTTGCCGGCGCCGGAAGGGCCGGTCAGGAAGTAGAAATCCCCTGGTCGGACGGAAAAGCTCACATCGCGCAGGATTTCCGGTCCATCGCCATATTTGAGACCAACGTTCTCAAGCCGCAGCACGGGCCAGCTCCTCCTCTCGATCAACCCTCTTTAAACCACCCGAGTTTTAACGAGGCATTAACCACACCGGAGAATAGATGTAACCAGAGCGCGTATTCATCTCTCAGTTTGGTAGCCAAAACCCATGATCGTCCGATGTCCATCTTGCTCATCACGCCGCGACATTCCCACACTTGAGCCCGCCAGTGGCGGGACCCTCGTCGATTGTCAGGACTGTGGGCATGAGTGGATTGAAGGCATGGCGCTGCCGGCCGCTACAGTTCAGCGCTCAGGCCAGGTGGCACCCATTGGGCCGGCCTTGGGTCAGCCGACAGCTCATCAGATCATGCGGTTGGCCCACGAGGCCCAAACCATGTTTCAGGTTCATCGTCGGACCCGCCGTCTGCGACTTGCGGCCTGGACAAGCCTTGCTGTTCTGGCATTGGCCCCCCTGGGTGGAGCGGCCGCCTTTCCAGAGCAGGTCGTTGCGGTCTTTCCGGCTAGCATTCGGGTCTATGGCTTGGTGGGCCATGACGTGAATATCTACGGAATCGAGATCCGACAGGTCGATGTACAGAATCTCATCGTCGACGGGCGAAAAGTGATCGCCGTGAAAGGCGAACTTGCCAACGTCTCTGCGCAGGTCCGGAAAATACCCTGGCTCAGATTCGGACTGCGCTCCGGCGACCATACCGAAGTCTATCATTGGACGCTCGACACCGAAGTACGGCCGCTGAAGCCGGGCGAGAGTACAAGCTTTGTCACGCGTCTCGCCTCCCCACCCGAAGCTGCAGAAAACATGGAAATTCGGTTTGCCCGCGCCGATGAAATCGGCTCAAATACCTCACCATGAGCGAACTCACCATTGACGGTCACCGCATCGGCGTTCTTTTCAGCGAGACGGAAATTGCTGAACGCGTCAAAAAAATTGCAACGGATATTGCTGCCCGGAAGCCGACCAATCTTCTCGTTGTCCCAATTCTCAAGGGAAGCTTTGTCTTTGCGGCGGATCTCATCCGTGCCATGCACCACGCGGGCCTGTCACCTGAAGTCGATTTCATGATCTTGTCGAGCTATCGCAAGTCAACGAAATCTTCGGGGCAGGTCAACGTCCTGCGTGACATTGAAACGGATGTCCGGGGACGGGATGTTCTGTTGATCGACGACATTCTCGAATCGGGACGAACCCTTGCGTTTGCCAAGGATCTTCTTGCGGCCCGTGGTGCGAAGGGCACATACACGGCCGTGCTCCTGAATAAGCCCGGCCACCTTGCGGCTCATATTGCTGCGGACTTCGAGGGTTTCACCTGCCCCGATAAATTTGTCGTCGGATATGGTATGGACATGGCTCACCAATTCCGTGAGTTGCCCTTCGTGGGCCATGTAATCGCTCAATCCGGCTCAGCCTAGGCTAGCACCCAGGAGAAAGCCTGCCGTGGCAACAAGAACACCCAGCAAGAAGCCCGTCAGTACGGCGAGGAAGTGACGGCTCGCCTCCATTTCCATACGGCTGTGACGCATGTGGGTGGCCGCGCGTATGGCAAAGGTTTCAAGGTCATCCCGTGGCAGGAGCCTGATTGAATTGAATGCTCGCTCTTGCATGATGCTGTCCCGTTCCGGGAACAAGGAGCAAACAGCATGCCACTGCTCACGTGTATACACCCAAAAGGACAAAAACCAGGACGACAGCCACTGCAAGACCTGCGGCTAACCCGCCATGCCAGCAGACGGGATTGGTGTCGACCGGATCATTCGACAAGCACAAAGCTCCTCTCTTGTCCTCGTCGCGCGGCTCAAACACCTCAGGATGAGGAGACAAAGTTTGCGATGGTTCCACAACACCATAAGTGCGCTCTTGGCCTCTCTGTTTGCCAGTCTGCCAGTAATCCCTCAGCAAAACGTCTCGCAAATGCGGGCGACCTGGCGGCAGTATATTCGGTGCTACCTCTCCTTGTCTAACGACGAGTGCCTGAAGCAGCAGTGGTTCACCGGCCACGCGCATCAACTCCTCAATCAACGGGTCCGCGCCCCGCGATGTCGTAACAGACTTCCCCAAGTCCAGCATCAGATCTGACAGAGACGAATTGGGCGTATCAGCGCTGTCCACTTTCCTCGCCGATCCAGTTGGTCCGGATGTCTTCCTTCTTCACAAAGTTAAGCTGCTGGAACAGAACCTGTCGCACGATCTTCGCTCCCAGTCGTCGGTTAGCCTCGGTTGCGATGCTGTCGGTCAACCTGTCAAGATCTCCTGACCTCAAGTGTCGAAAGTCGATCTCGGAGTTTGTGAACGCCACCCGGAAAACCGCATCCTTAATGTAAGGCATGGGATCAAGTTTACTGTCACCGAGCAGCGCTCGGTCCGCAGCAAAAGAAAATTGCATGATCACATAGCCCGAAACATCTCCACCCCGTATGATCGGGACGCTGGTCAGTTCGGATGTCAACTCCTCTACCCCAAGGTCTTCCGTCTCAGCGGATGACCCCAATGCCGCCTCACCGAGATAAACCGATGCGAATGTTGCGCCAGCCGTGACGAGAATGACCCAAATGCCGATTAGCGCCAGCTTCAACATGGACTAACGCCACCGATGGAGACCGGAATCCCGAGTATAGGTTCCATCCGAGCTCGCGTCTCTGAGGCTTCCTACTATGATATCGCTCACGTCTCCTACGGCTGCAATGTGGTGCTTCAGAAGCTTGGCATTTGCGTGAAGCGCCTGTGAAAGAAGGAGCAGTTGCGGTCGAATCTGGTCAACCGAAGCTCTGCTGGAATCTCTCCGTTGGGCCGCCATCAG
>JBEARP010000020.1:0-32713 GCA_041163105.1 Pseudomonadota bacterium | reverse complement strand
TCGCTTACAACTGGTGAGCCGCACACCCGCTCAAGGGTTGACGAAGTCCCCGCACTTGGGCGCGGCCTCGCTGCCCCACGGCATCACCGGCACGGTGGAGGTGGAGTTCTGCGGCGAGCCCTCGATGAGGCGGTCGGTGTAGGAGAGGTAGACCAGCACGTTGCGCTTGGGGTCGCAGCCACGCACGATCTGCATCTTCTTCCAGAACAGCGAGCGGCGCTCGCGGTAGATTTCCTCGCCCTGGGAGAACTTGGAGAGGATCTTGATCGGCCCCACCTGGCGGCAAGCGATGGAGGTTTCCGAGCGCTCGTCGGCAAAGCCGGCCCAGCCCTTCCAGCCGCCCACTTGCGGCATGGTGAAGTAGCAGGCCACGCCTTGGACCACCGGGTCGTCGATCACATAGGTGTCGAGCGTGGCGTTGGGCGACAGCATCCGCCACACGGTGGTCTTCTGGAAGATCAGCTGCGGGTCGTCCGCCAGTTCCTGGGCGAGGGCAGGCACCGTCATCCCCAGAACCACCATCAAGGCTGCAAAAAACTGCAAAATCTTCGTCATGGAACCCTCCGAACCATCATTTCCCCTAGATAGGAAGGAAATCCGCAATTTCAAGAGGCGGAATTCAACGCCTTGAATCCTTCCGTTAGGTCGGCCTTCAGGTCGTCCGGGCTTTCCAGCCCGATGTGGAGCCGCAGCGAATAGCCCTCCGGCTGCCAGCGCGTGGCCGTGCGGTGCGGCTTGAAGGGCACCACCAGGCTCTCGAAGCCACCCCAGCTGTAACCCATGCCGAACAGCGTCAGCCGGTCGAGGAAGGCCGCCGTGGCCGTCTCCGAACAGGGCTTCAGCACCACCGAGAACAACCCGCTGGCGCCACGGAAATCGCGCTTCCATATTTCGTGCCCCGGTGCGTTGGAGAGTGCCGGGTAGAGCACGGTCTCCACCTCGGGCCGGCCCCGCAGCCATTCCGCCACGTTCATGGCGTTCTTCATGTGGCGCTCAAGGCGCACGTCGAGGGTGTGGATGCCGCGCAGCGTGAGGTACATGTCGTCGGGTCCGGCGAACTGGCCCATTTCCTCATAGGCGTGCCGGAACGCCTCCCACGTGTCCTTGCTGCAGGTCACGGTGCCCATCATCGCGTCCGAATGGCCCACGAGATATTTCGTGGCGGCCTGAATCGAAACGTCAGCACCGTGCTCGAAGGCCTTGAAGTAGTGGCCCGCACCCCAGGTGTTGTCGATGAAGAGCAGGGCGCCCGCCTTGTGCGTGGCCTCGGCGATGGCCGGAATGTCCTGCACCTCCATGGTCTGGGAGCCGGGAGACTCGGTATAGACCACGCGCGTGTTGGGCCTCATCAGCGCGGCGATGCCGCGGCCCACCAGCGGGTCGTAGTAGGTGGTCTCGACGCCCAGCCCCTTCAGCAGCCCGTCACAGAACTGCCGTGCCGGTTGGTAGACCGTGTCCACCATCAGCAGGTGGTCGCCTGCCTTCAGGAAGGCGAGGAGTGCAGTTGAAACCGCCGCAAGCCCGGAGGGAAGCATCTTGGCATTGTGCCCGCCCTCGACCATCGCCACGGCCTCCTCCACCGCCCGCGAGGTGGGCGTGCCGCGCCGGCCATAGGTGTAGGTCTGGGTGCGGTCCTTGAGGGCCGCCGTGCTCGGGAACATCACGGTGGAGCCATGGTAGACGGCCGGGTTCACGAAGCCGTGCTCGGCATAGTCCCGCCCAGCCGCCACCAGGCGGGTTTCGGGGGAAAGGGCAGAAAGATCGGGTTTCGATTTCGACATCATCACACGCCAATGTTAGGCTTGAGGGGCTAGCATGCGGAACGGGTCGGGAAAACCCCCGCTCGCCGAAAGGAAGCCATGTCACCGCTCGCCATCCTCGCCATGAAGGTCCTGCGCTGGGGCGTGCTGGGCGTTGCAGGCTTCCTGTGCCTGGTGCTGGTGCTCGAGGGCTGGAAGCACGGCTGGGACTTGGCCGTCCTCAATCGGGGCTTCATGGCGGTGGTCGGGTTGCTGGCCCTTGGCGCCCTGTGGCTGGCCCGTTCCATTGGCCGGGAACTGGCCAAGCACGGGTCTTGAACCCTCGCGCTCAAGTGGCTACCAAGGCGCCAGTTCAAGGGTGAAGAGCATGATGGAATCCGCCAAGCGCGTGGCCGAGAAGAAGGACTGGATCAAGGGAGCGACCGGGGACTGGGAAATCGTCCTGGGCCTCGAAGTCCATGCCCAGGTGCTGGCCAAGTCCAAGCTGTTCTCGGGTGCTTCCGCCGAATTCGGCGGCGAGCCCAACGACCACGTCTCGCTGGTCGATGCCGCCATGCCGGGCATGCTGCCCGTCATCAACGAATTCTGCGTCGAGCAGGCGGTGCGCACCGGACTGGGGCTCAAGGCCCAGATCAACAAGCGCTCGGTGTTCGACCGCAAGAATTACTTCTACCCGGACCTGCCGCAGGGCTACCAGATCTCGCAGTACAAGCAGCCGGTGGTGGGCGAGGGGTCCGTCCATGTCGACGTCGACGGCCGCTCCGTCGAGGTCGGCATCGAGCGTCTGCATCTCGAGCAGGACGCCGGCAAGTCGCTCCACGACCAGCACCCCAACATGAGCTTCGTCGACCTCAACCGTTCGGGCTGCGCCCTGATGGAAATCGTGTCGAAGCCCGACATGCGCTCGGCCGACGAGGCCAAGGCCTATGTCACCAAGCTCCGCCAGATCATGCGCTACCTCGATACCTGCGACGGCAACATGGAGCAGGGCTCGCTGCGCGCCGACGTCAACGTCTCGGTCCGCCGCCCGGGCGGCGAATTCGGCACCCGCTGCGAAATCAAGAACGTGAACTCGATCCGCTTCATGGGCCAGGCCATCGAATACGAGGCGCGCCGCCAGATCGGCATCCTCGAGGACGGCGGCACCATCGACCAGGAAACCCGCCTGTTCGACGCCCGGAAGGGCGAGACCCGCTCCATGCGCTCGAAGGAAGAGGCGCATGACTACCGTTACTTCCCCGACCCGGACCTCCTTCCGCTGGAGATCGAGGAGGCCTTCATCGGCCGCATCAAGGCCTCGCTGCCCGAACTGCCGGACGAGAAGATTTCCCGCTTCATCAAGGACTATGGGCTCTCGGCCTATGACGCGCAGGTGCTGACCTCGGAGCGGGCGTCTGCCGACTTCTTCGAGCAGGTCGCCAAGGGCCGGGACGGCAAGGCCGCCGCCAACTGGGTCATCAACGAGCTGTTTGGCCGCCTGAACAAGGAAGGCAAGACCGTCGACACCACCCCCGTTTCCGCCGCCCAGCTTGGCGAGATCGTCGACCTGATCGCCGTTGGCACGATTTCCGGCAAGATCGCCAAGGACGTGTTCGAGATCGTCTGGACCGAGGGGGGCTCGCCTGCCCAGATCGTCGAGACCCGCGGCATGAGGCAGGTGACCGATACCGGGGCCATCGAGAAGGCCGTGGACGAGATCATCGCCGCCAATCCGGACAAGGTGGAACAGGTCAAGGCCAAGCCCAGCATGCTGGGCTGGTTCGTCGGCCAGGTGATGAAGACCACCGGCGGCAAGGCCAATCCCCAGGCGGTCAGCGACCTGTTGAAGGCCAAGCTGGGCATTTGAGATCAAGCTGACGCCGAGTCATTTTGAAAACAATGGCTTGGCTGAATTGTTTAAATAAAACGATGAGCAATAACGCGGCTCCGGGTTGGTGAAAGCACCTGTTTTCGCCACCGATTTTGCTATTTCAATCAGTTGTTTAGTTTCGGTTTTCCTTTCCCGAACTTCTCCGCTATAGTCCGTACCCGGAGTTTTATTGCGTAGGGGCTGGGAGGACTTAAACATGGCGAAGACAGCCAAAAAGGCTGCGAAGAAGCCTGAGCCGAAGAAGGCCGTGGCCAAGAAGCCGGCGGCAAAGGCCAAGTCCGTGCCGGCCAAGAAGCCGCCCGCCAAGAAGCCCGCCGCCGCGTCCGGTTCGTCATCGGGGCCGGTCAACAAGGAACGCTTCACGCTTTACGGCATGCTCGGCTCTGGCCCGACCTACACGGTGGGTCTCATGCTGACGTTGTCCAGGCACCCGTTCTCCTATTTCCACGTGAACCTGCGTGAGGGCCAGCACAAGCAGCCGGATTTCCTCGTGAAGAACCGCTACGGCCAGGTTCCGGCGCTGCGCGACGGCCAGGTCTATTACGTGCAGTCGGCCGCCATCCTGCAGCACCTCGCGGACGAGCTGAAGAAGTTCGACGGCAAGACGGAGGTCGAGAAGAACCGCATTCGCGAATGGCTGTTCTGGAACTGGGACAAGCTCGCCGTGCCGGTGTTCCGCTTGCGTGCCAGGGCGCGTGGCCTCCGGCAGTTCGGCGACGAGGTGCGCGTCATGTACGACACCGAGGCCAAGGCCGCGCTCGCCATGCTGGAGAACGAGCTGGCCAAGTCCGAGTGGATCGCGACCAAGCGCCCGACCATTGCCGACGTCGGCGTCTACGGCGTGCTGCGCTACATCGCCGAAGCCAACATCGACCTCACGCCATACCCCAACGTCTCCGCGTGGAAGAAACGCTTTGAGGCGCTTCCCGGCTTTGGTACACCGGAGCAGATCCTGCCGATGGAGAGCAGGCTCCTCTGATCCCACCGCTGGAGTAGCTCTTGATCGAACCGGCTGACAGTCTGTCCCAGACGCCAGAGCAGCCGGAGGAGGAGGCATCGCGCAAGAAGCGCAAGCCTTCCGGCGGTTTCGAGTGCAAGCTTGGCCTGCTGCTCGGACTGTGCGGCCTCGCCGCCTCCCGTCTTGGGCAACTCTGGATCGCCTTCGACGTCTTCTCGCAATTCACGCTGCAGTTCGCGGTTATCACGGTGGCCTTCCTGATCGGCTGGGCCATGCCGCGCGCCAAGCTGCTGAGCGCCTTCGTGGTGTTGGTGCTCGGCATCGTCGCGATCGGCGCATGGCCCCATCTCGCCAGCCGCGAGGCGCGTGTGCTGGCCACGGCACAGCCGGGCGAGCGGGCCTTCAAGGTCGCCAGCTTCAACACGCTGTGGGGGAACCAGAATGCCGATGCCGTGAAGGCCGAGGTCGAACGGCTCGATGCGGACCTCATTGTCCTGATCGAGATGGATCGGGCCAAGCGTCCGATCCTTGCGCAGTTGAAGTCGCTTTACCCCCACCAGTTCGATTGTTTTGGCGTGGACTTCTGCAAATTCGCCGTCCTCTCGAAGCTGCCTATCACCGACACCCAGGCGCGCGGCAGGTGGGCGGGTCCGGCCTATGTCATGGTCAGGCTGGGGCCGGAGGCAGGCGGCCTCACGGTGTTCGGCGTGCACACCATCCGTTTTCCTCATTCGCGGGCGCAGTTCCGGCAGGTGACGGAGCTTGCCAGGCTGATCGAGCGCACGCCGGGCCCGCGGCTGGTGATGGGCGATTTCAACGCGACGCCGTTCTCGCGCATCCTCACCGTGCTGCAGGACAGCGCCAACCTCAGGCGCCTCACCAACCTGCCGAGCTGGCCCTCCCACTTTAGCCTGCCGCAGATCGCCATCGACCACATCTTCGTCTCGCCCGGCATTCGCCAGCTCGAGGCTGGGCAGATCGGTGAACCCGCCGGATCGGACCATTACCCGGTGATGGTGCGCATCGCCGTTCCGCTTCTGCCTTAGGGCAGAATGCGCCAAGGGGGAAACCCTTCTCCGCCACGATCATGCATCAGCCGCCGGACTGGAACGGAGCAGTTCTAAAACTGCAATTAAAAATTGCATTTGGTGGTAAAAGCAGACAATGTCTCTTCACCGGATAGGGGGCTTGCGGTTGTGGTGATGACCCGGCCCGCCACGGCGTTCCGCAGTGCAGTGCCAAGTCAAGCCAACAGATCCAGAAAGGGTGACATTCATGCTAAAACGCCATCATGCTTTTGCCGCCTCGCTTGTAGCTCTCGCCGCAGCTGCGGGGCTTCCCACCATCGCCGAAGCCCGCCCCTGTGTGCTGGGGGTCGGTTCCTCCGGCGGCAGTAGTAACACCTGCATAGGCGCGGGCGCGCTGTCCCGCAATTCCGCTGGCAACTTCAATACCGCCATTGGAGCGGCAGCGCTGTCCAGCAACACCAACGGTTTTCGTAACACCGCCATTGGAACCCAAGCGCTCCAATTCAACACCATCGGCGACGAAAACACTGCATCCGGCTTGGACGCTCTATACAGCAACACCACCGGCGATTTCAACACCGCCAGCGGTACCGGTGCGCTTTACGCCAACACCACCGGCGGCAACAACACCGCCAGCGGCTCCAGTGCACTCAAAAGAAATATCACCGGCAGCAACAACACTGCCATCGGCTATTTTGCGGGCCAGTATGCGAGAGGCAGCAACAACATTTTTCTTGGCGCTTTTGCCGGAAACAACTTCGTGGAAAACAGTAGCAACAACATCGTGATCGGCAGTACAGGTAACGGAGGTGAGAGCAATACGATCTACATCGGCCAGCCGGGCACTCATACCAAGACCACCATTGCCGGCATCCGCGGGGTCAATAGAATTTCCGCACAAACTGTGGTGGTGGATGTCTTCGGCCAGCTTGGCGTGATCTCAAGCTCGCGCCGCTACAAGGACGACATCCAGCCGATGGGCGAGGCCAGCAGCCCGCTGATGCAGCTCCGCCCGGTCACCTTCCGCTACAAGGAGGCCGATGCAGATGGCAGCAAGCCGCTCCAATATGGCCTGATCGCCGAGGAGGTCGAGCAGGCGATGCCAGGCCTCGTGATCTACAACAAGGACGGCACGCCGGAATCGGTGGCCTATCAGGTGCTGCCCAGCCTGCTGCTCAACGAATACCAGAAGCAGAATCGCGAACTGGCGGCGGCGAAGGCCGAGCTCACCAGTACGAAGGCTGAGCTGGCCGAGACACAGGACCGCTTTGAGGCCGAACTGGCCGCGTTGAAGCTGGCGGTGAGCCGCCTTGCCGCAGCGCCATCCGCCATCAAGCTGGCTGACAGCCAGCCATAGGGACGGGACAGCTTGTGCAGCCATTTCGCGAGCGTCCGCCGCCAAGCCAGCGGCGGGCGCTTAGTCATCGCGGCGGATGGCGCGCCGGACTGGAACGGGGCAGTTCTCAAACTGCAATTAAAAAGTGCATTTAATGGTAAAAGCAGACAATGTCTCTTCACCGGATAGGGGGCTTGCGGTTGTGGTGATGACCCGGCCCGCCACGGCGTTCCGCAGTGCAGTGCTAAGTCAAGCCATCAGCTCCAGAAAGGGTGACATTCATGCTAAGACGCCATCATGCTTTTGCCGCCGCGCTTGTAGCTCTCGCCGCCGCAGCGGGGCTTTCCACCACCGCCGAAGCCGGCCCCTGTGTGCCGGGCACCGGAAGCAATGCAGACAATAACACCTGCATCGGCACGGCAGCGCTGTCGAGCAACACCACTGGTGTCTTCAATGCTGCAATCGGCGTTCAAGCGCTGAATAGAAACACCACCGGCAGCCTCAACACGGCCAGCGGCGCCGGTGCGCTGCAGAACAACACCGGTGGCAGTGGAAATACCGCGAGTGGCGCCAGTGCGCTTACGCGAAACACCTCCGGTAGCTTTAACACCGCATCCGGCATTTCGGCGCTTTTCAGCAATACGACCGGTGGCAACAACGCTGCCAGTGGCGCAAGCGCGCTCTACTCCAATACGACCGGCACACTTAACACCGCGAGCGGCGTCAGCTCGCTCTACAGCAACCAGACTGGGAGCAACAACACCGCGAGCGGCGGCTACGCGCTCTACGCCAACACGACCGGCAGCGGCAATACCGCAAACGGCTACAACGCGCTCTTATATAACACGACCGGCAGCAACAATATTGCGCTCGGCTTTCAAGCTGGCCTCAGCCTGACGACCGGCAGCAACAACATCGTTATCGGCAACACCGGCACTGCCGCCGATCTGAACACGATCCGCGTCGGCGCGCAGGGCACCCAGACCCGCACCTTCATCGCCGGTATCCGCGGTACCATGGTCACCGGCGGGCAGTCAGTGGTGGTGAACGCTGACGGCCAGCTTGGCGTGACCTCGAGCTCGCGCCGCTACAAGGACGACATCCAGCCGATGGGCGAGGCCAGCAGCCCGCTGATGCAGCTTCGCCCCGTCACCTTCCGCTACAAGGACGCCGATGCAGATGGCAGCAAGCCGCTCCAATATGGCCTGATCGCCGAGGAGGTCGAGCAGGCGATGCCGGACCTCGTGATCTACAACAAGGACGGCACGCCGGAATCGGTGGCCTATCAGGTGCTGCCCAGCCTGCTGCTCAACGAATACCAGAAGCAGAACCGCGAACTTGCGGCGGCGAAGGCCGAGCTTGCGGAAACCAGGACGAAGTTCGAAGCGATGCAAGCCGAGATGGCCGCACTGAAGCTGGTGGTGAGCCGCCTTGCCGCAGCGCCATCCGCCATCAAACTGGCTGACAGCCAGCCATAAGGTCCGCCGCCATCCGGCTCGCGTCGACTGGCTGTGCGCGGGCCGGTATCGCTTGGCTTTTGAAACGCAAGATGCTCCAAAGCCGGTCGCTTGCGTAACGTTTGCCCACACGTGCGAACGCGCTTGCAGGACCCTTGCGCTAGCTGTGATTTCTCAACAGGCGATCAAGCAGATCCGGATCGAGGAAGCAGTGGTTGTCACATGGCAGTTTGTTCGAGGAGGGCCGGACGAAAACTCACATGAATGCACAAGCGGCGTCCATTGCTCGACAGCGGCGTGCGAGCGAGGTGATGCGCGATCTCTTTCAGGAGCGAGGGGCATGATGACGCCCAACATCAGAACGCTCTTGGGAAAACTGCAAAAGGGCCGGAATTCCGGCCCTCGCGCCGATGACTGGTGTGGCTTGCCGCGCCCTAGTAGTCGAGATTGTTGTCGTCCGGGTCGCCCGGGTTCTGCTCATTCTCGAGATTGAAGAGGCGGCTGTCGAACTGCTTCTGGTTGAGGTTCCGGTTATAGACCTCGGACTGGTAGATATCGACCTGGGCGTTGAACTTGCTTTCCGCGCTGTCGAGCGGCGGAATGGTGTTCTGACCCATCGAATAATCCTGGCCCATGGGAATGAAATTCTCATCCGCCAGGGTCGGCAGCGCCGTGACGGTGAGAAGGGCTCCGGCGGCAAGCAGTGGGTAACGCATGTTCAACTCCGTTCGCAAATCAGCTTAGTCCAGATTTGCTCGGAAAACATCTACAATCCGTGACTGCAAATGGCAACGGTTGAGTGGTCCCGGGGGTCGTTCGGCGGCTCAATCGTTGAACTGCACTTCGTCGATGAGCTTGGAGGCCTGCGGCTCCAGCCTGGCGATTTCAGCGACGTTCAGCGTGTCCGGCGTAAAGCTGCCCCAGGACGTGACGACCTCGTTGGCCGGCACCCTGGGGTTTACCGGATACTCGAAATTGGCATTGGCATAGAGCGCCTGGGCCTCGTCGCTGGCAAGGAACTGCATCAGCTTCAGGGCGTTGTCCTTGTTCGGCGCGTTGGCCGTGAGCAGCATGCCCGAGATGTTCACATGGGTGCCGAAGTCGGGCGATGAGGGGAACACGATCCTCACCGACTTGGCCCATTCCTGCTGCTCGGGCTCCTTCTGCTCGGTCAGCATCTTGCCCATGTAGTAGGTGTTGGCCAGCGCCAGGTCGCACTCGCCCGCAAACACGCTCTTGGCCTGACTGCGGTCATTGCCCGAAGGCTTGACGGCGAGGTTGGCCTTCAGGTCCTTCAGCCAGTTTCGTGTAAAGTCCTCGCCCTTGTGGGCGATCATTGCTGCGACGAGGCCCAGGTTATAGGGGTGGTTGCCGGGCCGCATGCAGATCTTGCCCCTCCACTTGGGGTCGGCCAGTTCCTCGTAGGTGATGGCGCTGATGGCTGCGCGCTCGCGCGAGGCATAGATAACGCGGGCCCGCATGGTGAGGCCGAACCACTGGTTATCCTTGTCGCGCAGGTTGGCTGGAACTTTGTCGAGGATTGCGGGGTCGTTGACCGGCTGCGTGAGGCCGCGGTCTGCGGCTTCCACCAGGCGGCCGGCGTCGGCGGTGAGCAGCACATCGGCCGGGCTGTTGCGACCCTCTTGGGCCAGGCGCTCGACCAGGCCGTTGTCGGCGAAGACGGCGCGCACCTCGATGCCGGTCTTGGCGGTGAAGGCTTCGAGCAGCGGGTTGATGAGGGCGGGCTGGCGGTAGGTGTAGACGTTGACCACCCCTTCGGCCCTGGCCTGCGGCGCCGCGGCGGCGGCGGCGGCGATGGCAAGGCCAAGCCCAAGGCCCAGAAGCTGGCGGCGGGTGGTGAACATGGGCAACTCCTTCAAGTCAGTCACGGTGCGATGCCGCTGTATGGCGTGGGCGGCACTTGCCTGTCAACAAAAACCGACTAAAACACTCGGGTTTAGAACGGTTCCAAACTGGAAGATCGTCCCGGACCCGTCTATGGTGCGATGACCACAGAAGGAAAAACCTGAGTCATGGCATTCGAGCAACTGAAGGCGCAGATCGGCATGCTGCTGGGCGAGATGAACGATCAGCCCGAAGACCTGCATGAACTCTACCAGCAGGTTCACCAGGAACTGAGTCAGATGCGCGCCACCGGCATGGATCTTCCGGCCGACCTCGTGGAACTTGAGCAGCGCCTTCTTGCCGAATTCCCGGTGGTTGCGCCGCCCAAGGCCTGAGCCTTTCCCACGGCAGGCTTGCATCCCCCGTCAAATCACGGCAAAAGGCCGCCAGCAGGAGACGTGGCCGAGAGGCTGAAGGCAACGGTTTGCTAAATCGTCATACGCTTTCAAGGCGTATCGAGGGTTCGAATCCCTCCGTCTCCGCCATTTATCTGGAATATGGTTCTGATTGGCGTGATGGTTTCGGCACCATGCGGAACCGTGCACTAATCAAGGCATGTAGCGAGCAAAGGAAAGATGAGGCCTCTGAGCGTCAGGCCCGCGGTGCCACAAGGGCGGCATTCCGCGCGGTAGGTGCGCTCGATCGCAGAACCAGTGACGCCAATCGTTATTCTGCGAGGGCCAAGCTGGCTTCAAGTCCTCGCAAGGCCAAGTTATGAATTTGTCTTCTCGGTCAGTTTCGTTAAGCGCTTTTCGAGGCCGTCGATGTGGGCGTGCATCTTGTCCGACCGGTAGGCAACAAAAAACGCCACAGCCAGCACGACGAGCAAGGGCACAATTTCCCTGTGTTCGATTTCGTTATGTGCAATGCCGTCCATCGCTGAAACGCCAAGAACCACCGCGCCGACAGCAATGATGAGGAACTTGGAACTGAGAAGCCAGTGCCTGGGACGTCGTGTTGAGCTGTACATGCCTCATCCACCTCAAGAGAAGAGCGGGACACAATAGCCGCACTCCATGCCTACCAGTTAGGTGTGCCGTATCCAATCAGAAAACTTTTGCTGCCTGCCAACGGTCAGCAAAAAGAGGCCGTTACGCGCGCTCTTGTTGAAGACTCCCAAATCCACTGACGTCGGAGAGCTGGGGCTCAACATTGATTGAGGAAGGTGACGCAGCTTGGCCATTGCTTCGATGAGCGGCGCTCGCGGCAAGCGCGATCGTCGCCGCAACCGCGAGATGTTTCAGTGTCAGCTTGCCTTCACCGTCCCACATCAACCGGAGGCCCCTCAGCCGAACTTCTTTTCTCCCGCGAGCCATGTCTCGCTCACCTTGATCGCCGAGATCTTGTCGGCGTCGGTCGTGTAGGGGTCAGTTTCGAGGATGACGAGGTCGGCCTGCTTGCCGGTCTCCAGCGTGCCGATCATGTCGCCGAGGCCGATCTGGCGCGCGGCGTAGAAAGTGATGCCGCGGAGCGCGTCGTCGACGCTGATTCCGAGGCTGGCGCCAATCACCGAATTGTCGGTCATGCAGCGGCGGTTGACAGCCGTCTCGACCAGGCGCAGGGGGTTCATCGGCATGCCCGCGGCCGGATTGTCCGTGTGCAGAGAATAACCGATACCAGCCTTCACCGCAGCGCCCACGGGGACCATGAATTCGGCACGCTGCGGTCCAAACAGCGTGTCACGGTAGTCGGCACCATAGAGATAAACGAAGTCCGTCATGAAGCTCGGTTCGCAGCCCAGGGTCTTCATGCGGTCGATCTGGTCCTGGCGGGCCATGGTTGCGTGTTCCACGCGGTTGAGTCCCATTGGCGAATTTGCGCCATAGACGGTTTCGATGGCGTCGAGGATCTGGTCGATGGCGGCATCGCCCTGGGAGTGGGCAAGGATCGTCCAGCCCGCCTGCTTGGCCTTGGTGCAGAGGTTGACCGCCTGTGCGAGCGTATAGCCGAGGCTGCCGCGCTTGTCGGAATTGAGGTAAGGCTGGGTTTGCGCCGCGGTCTCCGCCTGGTTCGAGCCGTCGCCCCAGTACTTCATGCCATAGAGCGAGAGGCGGCTGTTGGGTATGTGGCGAGCAGCATTGGAAGGGCCCAGCGCGGCGAAGGGCTTGCTGGCCTCCACCATGTCAGTGGAGAAACTGGCGCTCAGCCGGATGGGCAGTGTGTTGGAGAGTTTGGCCAGCATCTCGATCCATTCGGGCTTGACCGTTCCGGGCTCATGCAGGGCGGTGAGGCCCGTGGCCGTGGCTTGCTGGGCATAGGCGGTGATAGCCTTTTGCAGGTCCTGCGGCGTTGGCTTGGCAACGGCGATGTCGGCGAATTTGAGCAGGGCAGGCTCGTTGTAGATCAACCCGTTCAATTGGCCGTCAGCGCTCTTGCCGAAGAAGCCGCCGCCCGGCAGGTCGCCGGTGCTGGCGGTGACATTTGCCTTGGCGAAGGCCAGCGTGTTGGCGGCGCCGACATGGCCGTTGACGTAAAGCAGGAAGATCGGGTGCGTGGCGGAAATGGCGTCGAGATCCGCCATCGAGAAGTTGCCGCCCTGCAGCAGGTTGTCATAGAAGCCGAAGGCCATCCAGGCGCCAGGCGCGGTGCTGGCTGCAACGCCCTTCATGTGTGCAATCGCCTCGGCCTTCGTCTTGAAGCGACCATAGCCGACATTGTCGAGTAGCTCGTAGAGCAGGCTTGAGAGAACCGTGTGGTTATGTGGGTCGATGAGGCCGGGAAGAAGCGTCCGGCCGTTGAGATCGACGATCCGCGTGGAGGCGCCAGCAACCGCCGTCACATCGCTTGCGTTGCCCGCGGCAAGGATCCTGCCACCACCGATCGCCAGCGCTTCGATCTTGGCGCCGCCGGCCTTGGCCATCGGATAGATCGGGCCGTTGCGAAAGATCACCTCGGCCGTGTCGTCGGCGCGGGCAGAGGAGATCGAACGCGTGGCGACTGCGAAGGAGGCGGCATAGGCCAGGAACGCGCGGCGCGTGGGCGCCATGCCTGCCGTCAGACGATCAGCTATCTCGGAACGTTCGCACCACCGGCACATGTTCATCTCACTTGCGCTTGCCGACCCCTCGGTCACGCAGGCACCGAAGTGCCCCGCCGCCGCTGGGCCGCCCGCGCGGTTCATTAGGGCGGTTTTCAATAGCCGTCAGCAGATTCTTCCGGTGCGGCTGCGATTGCATCGCAGGAGTGCGTGTTCTGTTCGAGGCTTTACGGGGTGCCGCCATGCGAGGAAGCGGCTTCACAAACGGCAACGCGCCCCGTTTCGGGGGCGCGCGGCAATGGTCGTAATTCCAAACTTAGCGGCCTGAACGGGATCAGCCGTTGCTCTTGAGACGGTAGAGATAGGCCCGGGAGATTCCCAGCTGGCCGGCCACCACTTCGACGGACTTGCCGGACTTCAGTCCGGCAATGACCGCCTTGCGCAGCTTTGCCACGTCCGCTGTGCTGCGTCGGGCTGCCTTGCGGGGGGCCTTCTTCGCAGCAGGCTTTCTGGCCTTCACCGACTTCACGGCAATGACCTTCTTGGTCTTCTTGCTGCGGGTTGCCGCTTTCGCGGCAACCTTCTTCTTCGCCTTCTTTGCCATCAATGCGTGCTCAGAGAGCGCGCAGCTGATCGGCCGACTGCTTGCCGGAGCGACGGTCGGTCACCAGCTCGAAGGAAACCGCCTGGTTTTCCTTGAGCGAACGCAGACCGGCGCGTTCCACGGCACTGATGTGAACGAAGACGTCCTTCGAGCCGTCATCCGGCGCGATGAAGCCATAACCCTTGGTCTCGTTGAACCACTTAACCTTGCCTGTAGCCAAAATATGTTCTCGCTTTCATAGTAGGAGTTTCCGAAACGTTCGGAAACCGCGGGCGGGATCAAAGCAGCCTTGGGTAAAGAAAGTCAATCCTTACCTGAGGGCTCGGTTCCGGATCATGTGCCGGCAGGGGTGCCGGTCGGAGGGCGGTTTCCCGCAGGGCGTGCAGGGATGGCTGGCCCCCTGGCCTTCGGCGGTCGAAGCAGGTTTTCCGTCTTCCCGCCGCCCCCTGCCGGTTCTGGCAACCCCGGCCTCGGCAGTAATGGCCAAAACGAAGCAGGTTCCCTGTCCTCGTGAGCGGCGTGCGCCATCCAAAGCGCCGACCTGCCATGCGCTCCCCCACCCGAACCGCATGGCCGTCGGCGTCAGTTGAAATTCAGGTTCTTCATCTTGTCGCGGAGGTCCTGGGACTCGCGGGCCGCTTCTTCGCCGTTGCGGATGATCTTCGGCGTGATGAAGACAATGATCTCGGTGCGCTGGGCGTTGTTGTCGGTGGTGCCGACGAGCTTGCCGAGGATCGGCACCTTGTCCGCACCCGGCACCGTTTCGCGGGTACGGTCCTCGATGCCGGAGATGAGCCCGCCGAGCAGCACGGTCTGCTGGTCGTTCACCGATACCTTGGACGTGACCGAGCGCTGCGTGAACCGCGGATTGCCGTCGATTCCGAGTTCCTTCTGCAGCGCCGAGAGTTCCTGGCCGAGTTCGATGGTGACCACGCCATTGGCGCTGACGCGCGGCTTGACCTTCAGGATCACGCCGGTGTCGCGGTACTGGATCGAGTTGACGAAGTTGCCGCCATTGGTGACCGCGGTCTCTGACTGAACCGGGATCTGGTCACCCACCTTGATGGTCGCCGTTTCGTTCTCCAGCACCAGAATGGACGGCGAGGACACCACCCGGACATTGGTGATGCCGGAGAGCGCGTCGATCACCAGCTTGGGGTTCGATATGCCGCCCCACAGGAAGTTCATGCCGGGGAATTGCGGGCTGATGACCGGGCCGTCGGCGGCTGGCTTGCTGCCCGCCAGCGCAAAGCCGACGTTGTTGCTCTCCACATAGGCCTGCACGCCATAGCGCAGCTGATTGTTCAGCGACACTTCGGCGATCATGGTGTTGATCAGCACCTGGGTGGCGGGTGCATCCATCTGGCGCAGTGTTGCCAGGATCTTGCGGTAGTCCTTGGGTGTCGCGCTGATCACGATGGTGTTGTTTGACGGGTTGGCCGTGATGCGGATCGTGGACGAGTTGTCGCCGCCACTGCTCGCGCCGCCGTTGCTGCTGCTGGTGGTCGACGTGGTGCTGGTGCCGTCGGTGCTGCCGGTCTGCAGGTCGGTCTTGCCAAACGGCTCCGCCGAGCCCGCAGGATCGGGTTGCGTTGATTCCTGGCCCTCGGTGTCATTGGCGATCGAGACATCCATCGACTGGCTGTCGGGCGCCACCTCGGCGGTGGTTCCGCCATCAACTCCGCCGCCACCTGAACCGAACGTGGCGTTGAGGATGCGCGCGAGCTCCACGGCGTTGCCGTTCTGAACGGCATAGACGTAGTAGTTGGGAGAATCGACGCTCTCCTGGTCGAGACGGCGGATCCAGTTCAGCGCGGTGTTCACCTTGGCGCGGGTGCGCGCAATGACGATGACGCTGTTGATGTTCGGGACCGGAATCACCTTCAGCGCATTGGGGCCGGAGACGGCGCCATCCTGCGCGAAGACCTGCTCGAGCCGCGAGGCAACTTCTTCGGCGCGGGCGTTCTCGAGGCGGGCCATGCCGGAGGTCTGGTTGCGCATCCAGTCGACGTCGAAGGACAGCACGACGTCGACGAGTTGCCGGCGCTCCGCCGAGGGGCCGCGAATAAGGATCATGTTGCCGATCTTCGAGGCGCGCACCGACCCTGACCGCGCGATGAAGCCGTCCAGGAGTTCCATGACGCTCGCCGGGCCCACATAGCGCAGCGGAATGGCGTTGACGCCATAGCCGGGGGAAACGCCCTTGCCGAGATCGGGCGTGCCCATCTCGCCGTCGAGCACTTCCTGCAGGGCAACGATCTTGTAGTTGCCATCCGACTGGATCAGCGCCGCCCCGGCCAGCCGCAGGGCGGCCTCATAGGCGCTGATCAATTCGCGCCCGGAGAGAGAACGATTGCTGACGAGGGTCACGGTGCCCTGAACGCGCGGGTCGATGGTGTAGTTGTAGCCGAGCGTTTCTCCCAGGATCAGCTTGGCGGACTCCGGTAGGCTGGCCTGGTCAACGTTGACGGTGAACTTTCCGTCGTCGAGCGCGCCCACGCCCGAGGGTGGATCGCCGGCCCCGCCATCGCCGAAGTCGGCGGCGCTCATGCCGGGGATCACCTCATAGCGGCCGCGCTGGCCGGGCACCTTGACCTGTCCGTCGTTGCGGTTGGTAATCCTTTGCGGCTTCTTCGCGTTAAGATCGATCTGGCCCGTCGCATCGAGCATCGAGGAGGGGGTGTTGCAACTTGCAAGCACAAGCGCGGCGAGGCACAGAAGTAGCGGTCGCGCCGGCCGGAAATGAATTCCGACCCATCTTCTGCGGTGAGCCGCCGATGAGACCATTACCTACGCGATCCTAGTTCCCGCGACGGAGGGGATTCGTCACGGTTTAACCTTTAAGTAACTGCCCTTTGGCGGCTGATTCGAGAAGGTTAAAAAACCCTGAATTTAGCGAGGTGTGGGTAACTGGCCGCGGACTGCGCCCGGCAGCGACTGATGGTGTGCACCGGGCGTCTGTCACACCTCTGGAATTCCCGCAAGAAGTGTAGGAGATATCAAAACAAACTCCTGTCAGTGCATGCCGCTACATCCTGAACAGCAGCAAGGTCTACCCAGGGTAGACGGGTGGCCATGAGGACCATTCTCGCCATCCTGTAGCAGCAGGGTTTCGGTCCTGGTCGAAATGGCGATATCCCTGCCGAGACCAGTCGGCAGCTACCACGGCGCCCACCCGGCATGCGGAAGGCGATGGCGCCGTTCACTGGCGCGAAGGCGAGGCGCAAAATGACGTCCACCACCGTCAGGCGTGGCATTGCAGGCTGAATTGCAAAAAGCCACCGCCTGTGGGGCGGTGGCTTCGGAACACGGTGGGCAAGCGGTGAAAGATCAGGCGAGGAAATCCACCTTGCCGGAATCGAGGTCATAGACGGCGTAGACCACCTTCACCTTCTTCTCCTCGACGAGTTGCCTGACGATGCCGCTCAGCCTGACGACCTTATCGGCGGTCATCCTGGCGCTCTCGCGTATGGTGTTGGCGACGAAGTCCCCGTCCTTGCCCATTTCGGCCTTTGCGGCAGGGAGGATCGAATCGATCATCGGGGCGATGAACCCGGGCAGCACGGCGCCCGTCTTGGCGACGTCACACGCAGCCTTGATGGCACCGCAGTTCGAGTGGCCCAGCACAACAACGAGCGGTGACCCGAGAACCGCCGCGCCATATTCGATGGTGCCGAGGACATCGGTGTCAGCGATGTTGCCGGCATTCCGGCAAATGAAGAGTTCGCCCAGGCTGAGGCCACCGAAGACGAGTTCCGGCGGCACACGGGAGTCCGCGCAGGACAGGATGGTAGCCCAGGGCGCCTGGCCCTCCACGAGATCCGTCCGCCGCTTATCAAGAGCGTTTGCGCAGAGTTCGGGAGATTGGGCGAACCTGGCATTGCCTTCCTTGAGCTTGGCAAGCGCCGCGTCGGGATCAAGCGAGGTGGGCAGCACGCCCGCGGCGCGCGACTGGCTTTGCCAGCCACTCAACGCCAGCGCACCCGCGGCGATGCCCGCTGCCGAGCGGAACATGAAGTTGCGACGATCTTTATCAATGCATGATTGGCACATTGGTCTTTCCCCACGTTAGCTTCGAAGCCTAGCAGGGGAAGACCGGGGGTGCCAGATCGTAATACTACGCGCTCACGGCTGGATCTCAATGAACCTCGGCGACCACTTCGGAGGCCGCCGCGAAGTCAACAGGCTGACACGCCGGTCTGCTTCAGCCTAAGTTGATCAAGACTTTGCCGCCCTCCAGCTTCACCTCGTAGATCTTGAGGTTCACGCAGACGGGCGCACCCTTGGCCGCTCCGGTGCGGTAATCGAAGCGTCCGTTGTGCTTCGGGCATTCGATGATGTGGTCCATCACAAGGCCGTCGGCCAGATGGATCTTCTCATGCGTGCACAATCCGTCCGTGGCGTAGTACGCATCATCGGGCGAGCGATAGATGGCGTAGGTGTGCCCACCATGGTCGAAACGCATCACGTCTTCTGCGTCAATATCCCCAACGCTGCAGGCGGCAATCCAGTTTGACATGTATCCTCTCTCTTCACTCATTCAGCCGGCACAGCGTGCGTCGGGTGCTCGCGCGGGATGGGCCGCTGGACTGACCACCCCGGCTCCCGGATCTGCCGGATGATGGCCGGAATGATCTCGGCATAGGCGGCGAAGGTGCTGGGGTAGGGCGGCGGGCAATACTGCTTCATCTCTTCGTGCAGCTCCGGCAGGCGGTGGTAGGGCACCATGGGGAACATGTGATGTTCGATATGATAGTTCATGTTCCAGTACAGGAAGCGCAGCACCGGGTTCATGTAGACGGTGCGACAGTTCAGGCGATGGTCCAGCACGTTTTCCGGCAGCCCTGAATGCTGCGTCAGTCCGGTAACGATGTGAAGCCACGCACCATACATGGTGGGAAGCGGCCCCACGAACAACATCGGCAGGATCGAGCCGATGGAAATGGAGAAGGCGATGATGGCAAGGTGGATCGCCAGCCAGATGCGCGCCGTGCGGTAGACCTTGGCGCGCTCCATCTCCGGAATGTAGTCGGCCTCGTCAGGCGTCAGGCGGCCGAGTGAGTGGCGGACCATGCTCTTGATCTCGCCCCACACCTGCGGCACGGCGAAGAACATCAGGATCACCTTGAGGATCACCGTCGGGCGCATCACCGCCACCTCGGGGTCACGGCCGACGATGATGGTATCCGTGTGGTGGCGGGTGTGGCTCCAGCGCCAGACGGTGGGCTCGCGCATGATCATGAAGCAGGAGGCCTGGTAGACCACCTCGTTCATCCACGCCGTCTTGAAGGCGGTGCCATGGCCGCACTCGTGCCAGCGGGAATCCGTCGAGGAGCCGTAGAGCACGCCATAGGCGATGAAGAAGGGGATGGACCACGCCGTGGGCCAGAAATGAAAGGCCAGCCCACCGGTCACCAGGAAGGCGGCGACCCAGATGAGAGTGTCGCGGATGGCAGGGCCGTCGGAACGCTTCATCAGCTCCTTCATCCGCGCCCGCGGAATGGGGGCCCTATACCACTCGGCATTGGCGAGGCCGTGCTCCAGGGCAAAGCGACTGGAGGGGCCGGTCAGGCTGTAGTCGTGGGGCTTCGGCAGGGAGCTGTCCATCAGGCGGTCCTGGTCATTGGTCGGCGCGAAACTTAACGTCACCTGAAGACTGGAACAAGCACTCCATCGCCTATGCGGCGGCATGGCAAGTGGCGCCGGGTGGAGACCCGCCGCGCGAAGGTCGCGATCTTGGGCTCGTCCACCAGTGCGCGCGTCTTTGGGACGCTGGCGTTGGGGGCGATATTCGCCGAGACGATAGACTGGACGCCGGAGGTGACTGGTGGTCGCGGCGTCTTCAATTCCACGCACATCGTGTGGAGCGGCGGACCGAACAGGCAGAGCACCCGATAGTGGCCGGGATAGCGCCCGGTGTCGATGAAGCCCTGCACCATGAACCTGTGGCGCTGGATCGGGTGGTCGGCGGAAAAGTGTTCGCGCCGCAGGGTGCCGAGCAGCGCGGTGGGAAACCACACCGCCCCTCCGTGCGAAGTAAAGGCAGGGTTCAGGGGCTTGATGACCACCAGGGGAGCCCACTCGCGGGGGGGCTTAGATCGATGCCCCAGAGGAATGGCGCGCCCTTGGGCGTGGCGATCGAGTTCCGGCTATAGGCCTGCTGCGGCGATCGCCTCGAAATCCGCGATATAGTCGTCCGGTTCGCCCTGGCGGGGAGGAAGCAGCAGGCGGCGCATGGAATCTCCCTCGAAAACTCGCAATTCAACACACTCTCGCCAAAGAGTAGGGTGAATAAGCCTGCAACCGGACACCTGGAACGGACACTGACATGCGTTATGCCTTCACGTCACTGCTTGCCTTCGGGCTTGTGGCGGCCTCCCCCGCCGGCGCCCAGGCGGCTGGCGTCACGGTGAGCTATAATCTTGACGTGGGGCCGTTGACGGTCACGGAAGTCAAGTTCACCGTCTCGGTCGCCGGTGGGCAAGCGCATGGCAAGGCGCGCATCCGCAGCGCGGGCATGAGCCGGGTGTTCTCCGAGTTCGGCGCCACCGCCGTGGGCGAGGCGCGGCTTGGCGAGGCAAGTCCCGAGCCGGTGATCTACACGATCACGCGTGATGAGTCCGACATGCGCAAGGTGACCACCGTGCGCTGGGACGGAGGCCCGCCGAGCTATGACCCGCCGCTCAAGAAGTCCGACCGCAAGGAAAGGCTCGACGCGGCGATCGCCAACGGTGTCGTCGATCCCTTTACCGCCGTGCTGCGCATGGGCATGGCGGGTGACAGCCCGTGCCCCTCGACGCATCAGGTCTTCGACGGCCGCGAGGTTTTCGAACTCGCCCTGTTCGACAAGGGTGCCGGCAAGCTTGACGGCGATGCAGCATGGAAGGGCGCCGTACAAAAGTGTGAAGTGCGCTGGACGCCAGTCGCCGGCCGCGCCAAGGACAAGGGCGTTCCGGGCGACAGCTATGACGTGGCCTTCGCGCCCGTCGCCGAACTCGACGATGGCCGCAAGCTGTGGCTGCCCGTCGAGATGTCGGGAAAGCTGAAGGGTCTGGGCTTCAGGGGCTATGTCACCAAGGTCAGCGACTAGCCTGCCCGCGGCACCCACTGCACGGGCTTCACGGCGGTGTGGGTTCGTGCCGCTTCATAAGCCGCTTCCACCAGTGCGTAAGTCTTGAGATTGTCCTCGCCGGAGGTGTCCGCCGGCAGTCCGTCGCGGAAGCGCTCGAACATGTGGCGATTGGTGTGCAGCACGGCCTCTTGCGAAACGTGCCAGGGGCGGCTCGTCCAGTGCAACAGGGGGCCGCCCACCTGGTCCTCGAAGCTGAGGCCCTGCGTCGTCACGATCACCTTCTCGCCCTTGGTGAGGATCACCGAGCCGCCGTCGCCCTCGATCTCCAGCATGGTTTCGGGAAAGGCATCGTCGCGGCGCTTGGCGCCATAGCTGGCCTCCACCACCGAGACCGCCCCAGAGGTGTGGCGCATCATAACGGTGGCAGTATCCTCACCGCGGGTCTTCGGGTTGCGCTTCTGCGTTTCGCAGGACAGGTGCGCCACCTCGCCGAGGAAGTAGCGCGCCAGGTCGAGGATGTGGATGCCCACGTCCTGGATGACCAGCTTCTCCTCTTCCGCCAGATAAGGCTGGCCACGATAGACGTCGAAGCCGGTGCGCCAGGAAAGCCTGGCCCAGGTGGGCGTGCCGATGGTGCCCTGGTCGAGGATCTTCTTCACCGCGCGCATGGCGGAGGCGAAGCGGAAATTCTCGTGCACGGCCAGCCAGGCCTTGTGCTTCCTCGCCGTCTCGACGATGGCGACGCAGTCATCCCAGGTCGGCGCGAAGGGCTTCTGCACCACGGCTGCCACGCCGCGTTCGGCAGCGATGGCGGCGAGCGCCTTGTGGGTATCCATGCGCGTGGCGATGTCGAGGAGGTCGATCTTGACCGTGTCGAGCATGCGCCCCATGTCGGTGAAGTGCGGAACGCCGAAAGCCTTGCCGGCAGCGGCGGCGCGGGCCTCGTCACGGTCGCAGACGGCGGAGAGGATCGCGCCCTCAGGCTTCAGGTCTGCCCAGGCGTTGAGATGGTTCTGGGCATAGAAGCCGCACCCCACCATCCCGATTGCCACCGGTTGCTTCGCCGCCACGACAGTCCTCCCCATCTCGTATGACCGGATGATGTGTACCGGAGGTCATGGCGGCTTGTCGCGTGCAAATTCGCGCGGGGTCAGAACTCCTCCCAGCCGGCATCCGCTGGCTCGGGCCTTGCGCCGGCGGCGGCTGCCGCCTTCTTGCGCACCGGGGCGCGCGGGGCGGGGCGGTGTGTTTCGCGGGTCTCCTCAGCCTGAGCGATAATGGCACCCGCCGCGGTGGTGAAGCGGGCGACGATTTGGGCCAGCTCGGTGGACTGCTGCGTGAGGGTGCGGGTGGCGGCGGTGGCCTCCTCGACCATGGCTGCGTTCTGCTGGGTGACCTGGTCCATCTGGTCGACGGCGGTGTTCACCTCCTGCAGGCCTGTCGCCTGTTGCTCGGCACTGCGCGCAATCTCGGTTACGATGCCGTTGATCTCGTTCACCCGGTCGATGATCTGGCGCAGTGAGCTGCCGGTTTCGGCCACCAGCTGCACGCCTTCCTGAACCTGGTCGCGCGAAGTGGACAGGATGCCCTTGATTTCTTTCGCGGCCTCCGCCGAGCGCTGGGCCAGCGCGCGCACTTCCGAGGCAACCACTGCGAAGCCGCGGCCCGCGTCACCGGCCCGCGCGGCCTCGACGCCCGCATTGAGCGCCAGCAGATTGGTCTGGAAGGCAATCTCGTCGATCACGCCGATGATCTGGGTGATTTCCTGCGACGACTTCTCGATGCCCTGCATGGCCTCCACCGCGCGCTTGACGACGACGCCGGATCGGTCGGCATCGTCCTTTGCGGCGGTCACCATGTTGCGGGCATGCTGGGCGCCTTCGGCGGTCTTCTTCACCGTCGAGGTGATCTCGGCCACGGCGGCCGCGGTTTCCTCAAGGTTCGCCGCCTGGTTCTCGGTGCGGCGCGACAGATTGTCCGAGGCCTGGGCAATTTCCTCGGTGCCCGACTTGATGCCGAAGGAACCGCGCTTCACGGTGTTGATGGTGTCAGCGAGGCTGTCCGCGGCAGAGTTGAAGAACTGTCGCAGCTTGTCCAGCGCATCAGGGAAAGGCGTGTCGATGCGGTGCGTGAGGTTGCCCTTGGCGAGGTTCTCAAGACCCTGGCCGAGCACGGTGATGATCTGTTGCGCGTTCTCCTCATTGCGGCGGTTCTGCAGCGCCTGGTCCTTGAAGACCGCGAGGGCACGGGCCATTTCACCCACCTCGTCGCCGCGGGTCGCATAGGGAACCTCCTCGTCAAGCTGCCCGCCTGCTAGCTTCGCCATGGTGGCCGAGATCGCGGTGATGGCGCGGATGACGAAATGATGCGCCCCCAGCAGCATCAGCATGATTGCGAGGACGATGCCGATGTTGAAGATTGTGGTAAGGGTCAGGTCGGCATTGGACTTCGCCTTGTTCTCCGCCTCGATGGCAGCGACCGTCTGCGATATCAGGTTGGCCTTGTCCTGCATGAACTCGCCGAAGTCGATGAAGTCACTGCTCATCTGCTTTGACAACGAGTCGATGGCGGCAAGATCGTTGCGTTGCAAAGCGGGAATGATCTTGTTGCGCATGTCTGACCAGAACTGGTCGTTGCGGCGCTCGACCTCTTCTCCGAAGCTGGCCCATTCCGTCTCTGTCATGATTCCGTAACGGGAGATGTTCTGCTTCCAGAACGCCATGCGCGTCCGGTAGTCCTGCTCGATCTGGTTCAGACGGTCATTCAGTTTCTGGAGCAGCAGCGGTTCCTGTGACATGATGTGCATGTAAGAGAATGCTTCCGCCGGGTACAGCGGCGGCGGAAGGATGTCGGCGATGAGGTCCTTGCCGTTGACGATACGGTCATAGCTGGCGCTGCCGATGCGGTTGTCGTCAATCGCATAGTAGGTCTGCAGTCCGAGGATGGCAAGGAGTCCGATGATGACGAAGCCGAAGGCAATCATCAGGCGCTGTATGGTGAAGAGGCTTTTTTTCATGTTTTGATCCGCATATCTGCTGGAAGTTGGTGGATTCGTTCGGGTCAAGGAATGTCGCCGGGGGCGGGGGCGAGCGCGTCGTAGAAAGCCTTGAGGCGCGCGAGGGCCGAACCGCTCGTCGCCACCTCGGCGCCAGGCGTTCCGAGCAAGACCCGCAGGCTGCACAGCCGCCGCGCGAAGCGGCGGCGCTGATCGAGGGCAGAGCCGATCTCCGTGAGGCGCAGGCTGTGGCTTTCGGCAGGCATGTAGGGCTCCTCGCTTGGGCTCGTGGCGGACGCTATGGCAGCATGGTTGTCTCAAACTTGAGTGCCTTCGCCGTTCACGGCATTCTCGCCGCTGAAAAGGAATGGAATGTGCCAGTAGGGACCTTCGCCACCGTGGGCGACAATTGCATCGACCGTTTCCTTCCCCCGGTGGGTGACTGCCTGGTGGGCGGCAATGCCGTGAACGTGGCCGTGCAATTGGCGCGGCTCGGATGCCCGGTGGATTACCTGGGCGCGGTCGGGGCAGATCCCGGCGGCCAGGCGGTCTGCACCGCGCTTGAGGCCAATGGCGTTGGAACCGGTCGGGTGCGCCGGTTGCCGGACGAGGAAACGGCACGGACCGACATCGAGACCTTGCCCGATGGCGACCGGCGTTTCGTGTTCGAGAGCTTCGGTGCCTGCGTCGCCTACCGACCGGATGCGGCCGACCTTCAGTTTCTGGCGCGAAAGCGCCTGGTCCACATCGGCTGGATGCGCGGTGCCGCGGCGTTGCGCCAGGTGCTGCGGGTGGCGGGTGTCGTGGTCTCGCAGGACCTGACGGTGAACAACGATCCTTCGGAACTGGATCCCGCAGGGCTTGATATCGCTTTCGGCTCAGCCATGCCGCAGGCGGGCGAAGCCGAGTCGGAGCGTTTCCTGGCGCGGGGTGCCCGGCTGGCGGTCATTACCCTCGGTGCGGCCGGAAGCCTGGCCAATGATGGCCGTCAGCTGCATCGCATCGATGCGGTGCCCACCGATGTGGTGGACACAACCGGGGCGGGAGACTCCTTCATTGCGGGCTTCCTGGAGGCACTCGCCAAGGGATTGAAAATAAAGGAATGTCTTCTGCAGGGTGCAGCCCTTGGTGCCACCGCCTGCCGTCATCGAGGTGGGTTTCCGCAGCAGCCACTGCAACCATTTGTTCAGGATAGCCGCGCCGGGAACGAAAGACTCTTGGAGCCCGATTGAGTTTCTAGTAACTGTTTCCCCATGAATAGGATTGGGGTAGTGACCGCCGGATGCGTGCTGTCCGTGGCGTTGTCAGGCGTCGCGGAAGCAGGCGACGTCGTGAGCAGCAGTGCCGCAGCCTTGAGTCTTGCAACGCTTCAGCCCTACATCCCGCTCACCAGCGAAGCCGTGCTGACCAGCGATGAGATCGTCGCCCTCGGCAAGCAGGACAAGTACAGCATTCTCCCAACCTCCGCTGTTGCTGATCCGGTGCGGCCTGAGCGGACCAATTCCCCGGTGGCCAATTTCATCAACGGCGTGGAGTACAATCTCCAGCACATCGACGTGTCGCAATACGGCGACTACAGCTTCGATGTGTTCTGGGACCAGTCGAAGTCCGTCAAGTGGGACGTTCTGGCGCTCTTCGGCGGCGTCACGGTGTTCGGCATCAACAACTGGGACTGGGGTAGTTCCGGCTACCACTTCGAGAACGAGGGCTGGTTCGGCGAAGACACCAAGTACGGCGGCATGGACAAGCTTGGCCATGCCTATACCGGCTATGTCGTCTCGCAGTATTTCACCCAGCGGATCGCTCACTCGGTAGATGACCCGACCAACGCCGCCATAACCGGCGCGCTGCTTGGCATGGGCTTCCAGACCTACATCGAATTCTTCGACGGCTTTTCCGGCGGACATGGCTTCTCCTACGAGGACCTGATCTCCAATGGCGTCGGTGCGGGTTTCTCGTTCCTGCGCAACACAGTTCCGGGGCTTGCCGAGAAGGTGGATTTCCGTCTCGAATACTGGAGTGCCTCGGAATACCACGAGTGGGACCCCTTCACCGACTATGACGGCCAGCGCTATGTGCTCGCGTTGAAGCTGTCCGGCTTCGAGAAGCTTGACCAGACTCCGCTGCGCTTCCTCGAGCTGCAGGCGGGCTATTACACCGAGGGCTACACCGACCAGAGCCGCGACGCCGGCGTCGAGCCCACGCGCAACCCCTATTTGGCGGTTGGCCTGAACCTCAACGAGCTGCTTGGCGAGGCGCCCGAAGTGGCTGACACCCTGCCGGGCATGGCGGCAAGCACGCTGTTCACCTATTGGCAGCCGCCCTACACCTACGTGTCCACCTCTTACCACGACTGAGGCGCGGGCAGCGGCATTCTCAGCTGCCGCGGGCTGTGTTAGTCATAGTGGCGATACGGGGGGCAGGCCTATGTTGCGCACATCATCGCAAGCAAACGCACCTGGCAAGGCGAGGAAGCGCGCTGCGCCGCCGGTCATGTCCTGGGGTGCGAGGAAGTCGCTTCTCTCTGCTGCCAATGACGTCACCCTCAAGGCCCGCGAGGTGATGTTCCACGCCGGTGATGCGGGCGACGGCTGCTATTTCCTGAGAGAGGGCGTGGTCAAGGCGGCCGTGGTCGCCAAGGATGGGCAGGAGCGCCTGCTCGCCGTGCTCGGCCCCGGATCGCTCATCGGCGAGCTCTCGCTGTTCGATGACCTGCCACGCTCCGCCACCATCTCGGCGCTGAAGCCGTGCAAGCTGCTGCACCTGTCCAAGGGCTCTTTCTTCCGGCTGGCGGATGCCAATCCGCAGGTCTACCGCGAGGCCCTGAAGATCCTGACGCGCCGCCTGCGGCAGACGAACGATTCGGTCGTGGCACAGGGCACCGTCACCGTGGCCGGGCGCGTGGCCCGTGCCTTTGCCTCACTGGCCCAGGGCCTGGGCGAGGGCAGGGCCAACGGCACCATCCTGCTGCCCAACAAGATCACCCAGAACGACATTGCCGGCATGGCGGGTGTGGCGCGCGAGAACGCCAGCCGCGCCATCAACGACCTGCTGCGCGACGGTATCCTGACGCGCGAGGGCAGCTTCTATCTGATCGCGCGGCCTGACGAGCTCGAGGACATGGCCGAGATCTGATCTCAGCCGCGCGTCTGGCTTTCCATCAATCGGTCCACCAGCGTCTCCATGTCGCTCGCCTCGGCATTGGCGAAGGCGATGCGCAGGTACTGCTCCTGGCCCGGGCCGAACATCGAGCCCGGGAGGCACAGCAGGTCATGCTCGCCTGCCAGCCGCATCGCCACCTGCTTTGCTGTCTCGTCCGCAAAAGGGTGCTTCACATAGGCGAACAGCGCGCCTGAGCTGACGAGTTCGTACTTCAGCCCCTCGCGCCGGAATGCATCACGCAGGGATGTCAGCCTGCCATGCATCATGGCGATCTTGGCGCGCTTCCAGTCGTCCAGCCTGGTGAGCGCGAAGAGCGCGGCGCGCTGCGAGATGTGGCTGGTGCAGATCGCCATGCAGTCCATGATCTTCTCGATCTCTGCGAGCACACGCGTTGACGCGGTGATCGCGCCCACGCGATAGCCGGTCATCGCGAAGGCCTTGGAGAAGCTGTAGAGATGGATGAAGGCATCCTCCCAGCCATCGATCGAGAAGATCGGGTGGGAGGGCGCATTCCCGTCACGGAAGTCCTTGTAGGTCTCGTCGATCACCAGTGCGATGCCCCGCGTGCGCGCCAGGTCGAACAGCGCCTTGATGGTCTCGGGAGAATAGATGGAACCGGTCGGGTTGTTGGGCGAGCACAGCACGATGGCGCGGGTCCGGTCGTCGATGAGCTTCGCGACCTCGCCAACATCGGGCTCGCCGATCCCGGCCACGTAGCGCGCTTCGACGCTGAGCATGCCAAGCCACATGGTGTGGTTGAAGAAATAGGGCACCGGCAAGATGACATTGTCGCCCGCCCTGGCAATCGCCATGATCGCCGCCGCAAAGGCCTGGTTGCAGCCGGCCGTGACGCAGACGTTCTCCGCCGCCACCTTGCCGCGGTAGTCTGCGGAGAAATGCTCCGCGATGGCGCTGCGCAGTTCCGGGATGCCGTAGATGTCGGTGTAGAGGCCGATGCCGGGCTCATGCGCCAGCCTTGCCACTTCATCTTCGAGCGCCTCGGCGCATGACCAGCTCGGCACCGCCTGGCACAGATTGAGCAGCTTCCTGTTGCGCAGTCCCGGTCGCACCCAGCTCTGCGCCTCGATGATCGGCGGCGCCTCGATGCGGTTGACGGCGGGATTGACGGCATAGGTCATGATCGGGCACCAAGGGCTTGAAATGCGGTTGCGCCGGAACATGCCGGGCACCGCCAAGAGGTGCAAGCATGAAAGCGATCCGCATCGCCGAGACCGGCGGCCCAGAGGTGATGAAGCTGGTGGACACCGAGGTGGGAGCGCCCGGCCCCGGCCAGGTGCGGGTGCGCCAGACGGCGGTGGGGCTCAACTACATCGACACCTATCACCGCTCAGGCCTCTATCCGCTGCAGTTCCCCTCGGGCCTCGGTCTCGAGGCGGCGGGTGTGGTCGAGGAGGTGGGTGAAGGGGTGAGCAGCCTCAAGGTGGGTGACCGCATCGCCTATGGCACCGGTCCCATCGGCGCCTATGCCGAGATGCGCAACCTGCCGGCCAACCGGCTGGTGAAGCTGCCATCGTCGATCTCGGACGAGACCGCAGCCGGCATGATGCTCAAGGGCATGACGGCGCGCTACCTGCTGCGTGCCACCTATGTGGTGAAGCCGGGCGACACCATCCTGCTGCATGCCGCGGCTGGCGGCGTCGGCCTGATCATGAGCCAGTGGGCCAAGGCGCTGGGTGCCACCGTCATCGGCACGGTGGGATCCGACGCCAAGGTGGACGTCGCCCGCGCCCATGGCTGTGACCACGTCATCAACTATGCGACCGAAGACACGGTGAAGCGCGTGCGCGATCTCACCGGCGGCAAGGGCGTGCCGGTCGTCTATGACGGCGTCGGAAAGGACACGCTGATGATCTCGCTCGATTGTCTCAGTCCGCGCGGCCTGATGGTGAGCTTCGGCAACGCCTCGGGCGCCGTGCCGCCGCTGGATATTCTGCAGCTGTCCGCCAAGGGCTCGCTCTATGTCACGCGCCCCACGCTCAACACCTACACGGCCTCCGACGCGGACCTGCAGGAAACCGCACAGGATCTGGTGAGTGTCGTCGCCAGCGGCAAGGTGAAGATCCCGGTGAACCAGCGCTATGCGCTGGCCGACGTGGTCCAGGCACACCGCGACCTCGAGGGCCGCAGGACCACGGGCACCACGGTCCTGCTGCCATGACATCAGGTCGCCCGGAGCGCGTGAAGCTTGCGCTCCGCCAGATCGACGAGACGCTGGCGCACGGCAGGCTGCGCGAGGCGGAGGCCTTGGCGCGGCGCCTCGTGGCGGAAAGCCCGCTTGCAGCCGAGGCGCAGTTCATTCTCGCCATCACCATCCAGTCGCAGGGGCGGTTCGATCAGGCGGAGCCGTATTTCGCGCGGGCCGTCACGCTCGATGGCCGCAACGTCGGCTATCTCCTCAACTATGGTCTGTGCCTGCTGAGCATGGGCCGCGTGCCCGAGGCGGCGGCGCAATATGGCAAGGCGCGCAGCGTGGCGCCGTCGAATGTCGAGGCGATCTGGCGCAACGGTTCCTTCCATGCCCGCATCGGCCACATGGAACAGGCGCTCGCGCTCTTCGGCAAGGCGCTGGAACGTGCGCCCGACGCCGCCCGGCATGCGATCCGCCTCGAGGTGCTCGACTGCCTGCTCTCTATGGGCCGCATCGACGAGGCGCGCGCGCACATCGACCGCTTCATCGGGGTCACGCCGCACCATGCGCGCTATCTGTGCCTGCTGTCCTCGATCGGCAAGCACGATGCGGAGTCCGAGATGTTCGCACGCATCGGCCGTGAACTCGCCCGCCCCGATCTGGCAGTTGTCGACCGCAGCGACCTGATGGTCCGCCGCGGCGTGATGCTGCAGGCGAGTGGCCGGCATGACGAGGCCTTCGCCAGCTTCACCGGGGCCAAGAAACTGCTGCGCGCGCCGTCGGTCATCGCCGCCTTCCGCCAGGAGGTCGATTCCCGCATCGCGGCCTTCGGCAAAGAGCGCTTGCAGCAGCTTGCGGCACAGCATGGCCGCAGCGACTATCGACCGGTGTTCGTCATCGGCCTGCCGCGCTCGGGCACCACGCTTGCGGCACAGATCATCTCCGCGCACAGCAGGGCCGGCAGTGCGGGCGAACTCGAGACCATGACCTATGCCGCAGCGATGCTCGGCCGCGGCAAGCCGCTGGGCGAAATCGAGAGCGCACTCGGCGAACTGGGAGAGGCCGGCATCGCCGGAATTGCCGCCCTCTATGAGCAGGTCATGCGCTTCGTCGTACCCGGCAAGGAACGGGCCGTCGACAAGATGCCGCTCAATTTCCGCTTCATCGCCGAGGCCTCGATCCTGTTCCCGCAGGCGCGCTTCGTGAATTGCACGCGCCACCCGGCGGATACCTTCATCTCGGGCATGCAGACCGAGATGAACGCCGCGCATTCCTACAGTTATGATCCGGCTGACTACGCCGCCTATCATCGCGAATACCGCCGCCTGATGGCGCATTGGGACGAGGTGCTGCCGGGCCGGGTCTTCCACCTCGGCTATGAGCAACTGGTGGCGGATCCGCAGCCCACAATCGCGTCCTTGCTGGGCTATCTCGGGCTCGACATGGAAGAGGCTTGCCTGCATCCGGAGCGCAATGCCGGCGCGGTGACGACGTTCAGCCGCTTGCAGGTGAGGGCAGGGATCAACGCGTCGTCAGTGGCGCGCTGGAAACCCTATGAGCGCCATCTGGCGCCGATTCTGGAAAGCCTCTAGGAGGCGCAGCGGCCGCCGCCTGCGGCAACGGCACGCCATTGCGTCGAGCACTGCACGGTGCCGCACAGGAAGCCCGCCAGCGTGCGCGAGGGCACGGCATGGGCAAGGTTCAGCGGTTGGCCCGCATTGTCATAGAGCGTGCTCACCACCATGCCCACGAGGTTGCCGCGCTGGTCAAACAGCGGGCCGCCGGATTCGCCCTTCTGGGTAGACAGGCGCAGCACCATGGCATCGGGGTAGCCGAACTTGGCGTCTTCGCCCGCATATTTGACCGCCTGGCCGAAGCTGGCCGACTCGAATTCGCCCAGGCGCGCCGTGTCGCCCTGGGCGTGCGGGCGGCCCAGCGAATAGACGATGTTGCCCTTGGCGAGGCACTGGTCGTCGGCCGGCGTCACCGCCTTGCCGGAGAAGCCGCGCAGGCGGATGACGGCCATGTCGTTCTCGGGCCGCACCGCCACCACCTCACCGGAATAGACGCGGCCGTTCGCCGCCTTCGCCGACACCGTGTTGCCCACGCGCTTGGCCACATGCGCGGCCGTCATCACGTAGCCTGAGCCATCCACAACGAAGCCGCTGCCGGAGGTGACGGGCGTGCCCTTGCGGTTTTCCTTGGTCACCGTGTCGGCCTTGTTGGGCTGCGACACGATCAGCGTGACATAGGTCGGGCCGGAGCGGCGCACCAGACTGGTGATCTGCTCGGTTGAGGCCACCGCTTCGCCCGGCGGCACCGAAGTTTGCTGCACGTTGAAGTTACGGCTTTCGAGATCGACGTTGGACGTCGATTCGCAGGCGGCAAGCGCCAGCAGGCTCAGGGACAGCAGGGGGCGAAGGGAAGGCAACATCCGTCTCTCTTGTTCTTCTGCCTCATAGCACAAAATCAGGCCACAGAATGGCCCGAAAAGCGTAATTCGGAAAAACCGTGGGCCGGGCAGGGGGCAGGCACAAAAAAACGGCCCGCCGAAGCGGGCCGTCTCTCTATATCGTTTGCAGGGGTAAGGCTTAGAAGCGCCAGACCGAGACGAGGTCGACCGACCAGTTGTCCTGCTCGTAGTCGAGGGAGAGCTTGTCGCCCGCAACAACCTCGGTTCCCTCGATGTCCTCGGTGGCCTTGGTAGACGTGCTGTAGCTCGCGGTGAACCACTCGGCTTCCAGACCGATCGTCAGCTGATCGACGGGGGTGTAGTAGATGCCGCCGAGCACAGCCCAGGTATCATAATCGATGCCAGAGGACTTGAGTTCGTCGCCGGCGATGGTGTCGTCAAGGTTCCACGACTGGCCGTCCGTCTGGCGGTTCTTGTAACCAAGGCCGATTTCCGCATGCACAGCGTCAGACAGGTTGGCCGAGGCCAAGCCGCTGATGCCCCACCAGTCGTTTTTGACCGGAAGCGACGTGGTGATCTCACCCGTGTAGTTGTTGACTTCGGTGAACGGACCCGAACCGATGGCGGCAGCCAGAGAGAGGCTGGCGATGTCGCCGAGGTTGAAGCCGAGACCAGCGCCAACCTGCCAGAGGCCGTCGACGTCGGAGTCGAAGGATGCCGTGAGAGCGCTGGCAAGGTCGACGGTGCCGGCGGTGTAGTCGTTGCCGTCAACCATGCGGTAGACACCGGAGATCTCGCCCGAGAACATGTCGCCCGAGTACTTGATCTCACCGGCCACACCGAGCTGGTTGCCGTTCGAGCTGGAGCCGTCACCAATGAAACCGCCATAGATGCCCGAGTCTTCGATGGCGACCGCCATGGAGAACGGACCCGAGGCGTAGGAGAGACGCATCTGCGACGTGTCGCCGGGGTTGAAGCCGACGTCGGCATTGTCGGTGTAGTAGCAGGTGCAGGCGCCATCATAGCC
>JBEARP010000019.1:0-2850 GCA_041163105.1 Pseudomonadota bacterium | reverse complement strand
TTTTATTTCTGCTGTCGATCAAACAGGTGCCGCTATGGCGTCCTACCGCCAAGGCACCTCTCGGAACGTCTCAAACTTCCGTGATCTGTGGTCCTCCTTTCTCTGGCCGTGTCAGCGGCTCGCGATTGTGTCGGCTACGAACCAGCGATGTGAGCCTTGATAAGGGAATTCACATCGCTGGCCTTTTCCATGAAGACCATGTGGCCGGCGTCGTCGAAGACGACAACCTTGGCGCCGGGGAGTTTCTGGGCGTGGGCGAAAGGGATGACTTCGTCCTGTCTGCCCCAAATGACCAACGCCGGCGGGGCCTTGCCCGAGGCAAGCTTGGCACCCGGCTGGTCCTGCTGGGTCTGGCCTGCAAACAGTGCCGAGGAGAGATCCTTTAGCAGGGGCTCAACCCCATCGAGGCGCTTGTACTTCAGGACGTCGTCGACGAGTTGGCGGCTGACCAGGCTCTTGTCGGCAAAGAGTTGCTCGAGCACCGGCTTCAGGTCCTTGCGTCCCTGGGCGGCGACGTAGCTATCGACATAGGAGCCGATCTCGGGCCCCAAACCTGCTGAGCAGATGAGGGTAAGCGAGTCCACCTTGCCGGGGTCGCTGGTCGCCATGTGCATGGCAATTGCCCCGCCCATGGAGTGGCCGACCAGATGGGCGCTGTCGATACCGACTGTCTTCATGAAGCTCGTGACCGCATCAGCCAGCGCGCCAAGGCCGGGCTTGTCGAGAGACTTGGCCGACTGACCGTGACCCGGCAGGTCAAGTGCGTAAACAGTGGCCGCTTCACCGAGGGCGTCGATGTTGAATAGCCAGTTGTCGAGGTCGCCGCCAAAACCGTGAATCAGGATCGCCGTCTCATCTCCCGAGCCACGCTTGGCATAGCGGAGTTTGCCAGAGGAGGTTTCGGCATACTCGTACTTCGGGCCCTGCTCCGCCTCGTCCTCATCCGCCGATGGCGTGACGAAAGACGAGACATAGGCGTCGATCTCTTCCTCCGGCACTGACGGATCGGCGATGACGCCCAGCAGCGACTTCACCGGATAGATTGTATCCGGCTCGCCCACGCGGCGACGCAGAACGCCGCTTTCATGCGCCTCGACCGCACCCGCGATCTTGTCGGTCTCGACCTCGAGGATGGCGTCTCCCGGATTGATCCGGGAGCCGTCCTCGAGGAGCCAGCCCGTCACCTTTCCCTCCTTCATGGAGAGGCCCCACTTGGGCATGACGATCGGCACGATTCGGGTATCAGTCATCTTCAAATCCTCAACGTTTCAGAAGAACACGGTCACTTTCCCATCGACTTCTTCACCGCCTTGGCGATGGCATCAGCCGAGGGGATGTAGAGGTCCTCCAGCACCGGCGAGAACGGCACCGGCGTGTGCGGGGCGGTAACCATCTGGATAGGGCCCTTCAGTGCCTTGAAGCACTCCTGGGTGACCATGGCGGACACGTCCGCCGCGATGGAGCAGCGCGGATGTGCCTCATCCACGCAGACGACGTGGCCAGTGCGCTCGGCAGAGTCGATGACCGTGTCCCAATCGATGGGCGAAAGCGTACGCAGGTCGATGACCTCGCACTCAATGCCCTGCTTGGCGAGAGTTGCAGCAGCTTCCATGGCGCGATGGACCATCATGCCATATGTGACGATGGTGGCATGCTTGCCGTCACGAACCACGTTCGCCTCACCGAAGGGAATGGCATAGGACTCGGCGGGAACGTCTACTTCCGCGCCATATAAATTCTTGTGTTCGCAGAAGATCACCGGGTCATTGTCGCGGATCGACTGAATCAGAAGGCCCTTTGCGTCATAGGCGTTGGACGGGCACACCACCTTGAGGCCGGGGATATGCACGAAGAGCGGCGTCAGCATCTGGCTGTGCTGGGCGGCGGCGCGGAAGCCTGCGCCCACCATGGCGCGGATGACGACGGGCGTTTCTGCCTTGCCGCCGAACATGTAGCGGAACTTGGCCGCCTGGTTGAAGATCTGGTCAAAGCAGACGCCCATGAAGTCGAGGAACATCAGTTCCGCCACTGGCCTCATGCCGCAGGCGGCAGCACCCACGGCGGCACCGATATAGGCCGACTCCGAGAGCGGCGTATCGAGAAGCCGTCCAGGATACTTGGCGTTGAGCCCCTTGGTGACGCCGAGGACGCCGCCCCAGGCATCGATTTCTCCCATGCCGCCGGCGCCGCCGACGATGTCTTCACCCATCACGAACACCGATGGGTCGCGGGCCATTTCCTGGTCGAGCGCCTCGTTGATTGCCTGGCGCATGCTGATCTTGCGTGCCATTTTCTTTCTCTCCCTGCGCTCAGTAGTTCACATAGACGTCGGTGGTGAGGTCCGCTGCGGTGGGCAGCGGTGCGGCCTTGGCGAAAGTGGAGGCTTCCTGGATCTCGGCCACAACTTCTCGGTCGATGGCATCGAGTTCGCTTCGGCTGATCACGCCAGCCTCCATCACACGCTGGGCGAACATTTTCAGGCAGTCCTTGTTGGCGCGGATGTCGTCGAGTTCGCCCTTGGCGCGGTAGGTCTGCTGGTCGCCCTCGAAGTGGCCGTACATGCGCACCATCTTGCATTCGAGCAGGGCGGGGCCACCGCCCTCGCGCGCCCGCTTGATGATTTCGCCAGCCGCTTCATAGACGGCGAAGAAGTCGAGGCCGTCGACCGTGACGCCGGGCAGGCCAAAGCCCGCAGCGCGGTCGACGAAGCTGTCCACAGCCACGGCATAGTCGCGCGACGTGGACTCGGCATAGCCGTTGTTCTCGACCACGCGGCGGGCTTCGGTCTTCCGGGCGTTACGGTGGACGGCCTCGACTTCTTCGCCGTCTATGAAGCGGCTGGCGAAATCA
>JBEARP010000018.1:0-12866 GCA_041163105.1 Pseudomonadota bacterium | reverse complement strand
CGCCGGTTGGCCCCCTCCAGCAGCGCAAGGCGAACAAACTCTTCTCTCTGATCCATGGCAGACACCTGTTTCCACGGCATGATGACCTCCTCCGAGCCCTTCAGCCTAAAGTGTCAACCATGTCCCCGAACACCTGTCAGGTATGTCCCCGGTCTAAACACTTGTCCCGGGCATGATGAGATCATGGGGTGGGCGTTTGATCGGGAGCGCTCAATACCGTATCTCGAACCTGCAGGCACCCCCGCCCGCTGCGATGCATTCCGTCTCCCTCACCGCCGTATCGGCATTGATCAGTTCGCGGAACAGGCGCTCGAAGGTTGCGGAGTAGTAGCTGCAGCAGGGCTCGCTTGTATGGTCCGAACGGCAGAGGGGGCAGTCCTCGAAGGTGAGCGTGATGGGGCGGCCCATGCGCCAGCTGAAGCGGCTGGTGCCGGCGAAGGTCCAGGCATGGGCGCCGATGGCCCTGAGCAGGGTGAAGGCGGCAAGGCGCGCGGGTAGCAGCTTGAGGAGGCGCTGCACGGGCTTCGGGATGCGGTTGGCCAAAAGGTAATCGGCAGTGCGGAAGCCTGCGATCCACGAGACGGAGGCGGCGCGGTCTGCGCCAAGATTGCTGCGCAAGTGGTGGTGGAGGACGATCACCTCCTCCTCCGGCACCATGGCGTCGGGCAGCGCGTGGACGTAACTCTCGAGACTGGCGGCGATGAAGAGCTTCCTTGTCACCGCCTTGCTCTCAAGTGCATCCAGCGCCTCCGCGAGGCGGATCACCGCGTTGGGGCCAATCCGGCCCGTGTGGGCCGGATCGCTCATTGCATCGCGTCTTCCATCTGGTCCTTGCCGCCACCGCAGGCCATGGCTTCGGCCGCTTCCTGGCCGACCTGGCGATTGGACTTGCGGTTGTGGGTGGTCTGCCATTCCACCTTGCTCATGTCGGCGCGGGTGCGGCTGCGGTCGAACTGGAAGTCGACCGAGTCCTTCTTGCCCCAGTAATTGACGCGGCCGAGGTCATAGAACTTGCGTTCGAAGCCCGATTTGAGGAAGGCCTTGAGGCAGCCCAGCAGATAGCGGCGGCGTTCGCCGGAACCGGCCCATGGGTAGGAGAACAGCGCCTTCTTCATGTAGAAGCGGCGGTAGTTGTGCATCACCCGGTCAAGCAGTTCGGCGCGGTCCATCGCGTCCGGCTTCATGATGGGGGTGACGAAATTATACTTGTCGTAGTCGAAGACCTCGACCTTGTCGCCCAGATCACGGAACAGGTCCGAGAAGGGCCAGGGCGTGAACATCGACCAGTTGGCGAGGTCCGGCTTCCAGTCCTGCGCCATGCGGTAGGTTTCTTCCAGCGTCTCGCGCGTTTCGTTCTCGAGACCGACGATGAACTGGGCCTCGACCACGATGCCGGCATTGCGCAGAAGCTCGATGGCCTTCTTGTTCTGCGCGACCGTCGTCTCCTTGTTGAAGCGGTCGAGCTGCAATTGCGCCGCAGCCTCGGTGCCGAGCGAGACGTGGATGAGGCCGGCCTTGCGATAAAGCGGCAGCAAAGCTTCATCGCGCAGGATGTCGGTCACACGTGTGTTGATGCCCCACAGGATCTTGAGGTCGCGCTTGATCAGCTCTTCGCAGAAGGCGACGAATTTCTTCTTGTTGATGGTGGGTTCCTCATCCGCGAGGATGAAGAAGCCCACGTCATGCTCGCGCATCAGCGTCTCGATCTCGTCCACCACCTTCTTGGGGTCGCGGATGCGATAGTCGCGCCAGAACTTCCACTGCGAGCAGAAGGAGCAGGTGAAGGGGCAGCCGCGCGCCATGTTGGGGATGGCCACGCGCTTGCCCATGGGGATGTAGATGTATTTGTCCCACTGCAGCACCGACCAGTCCGGCGAGATGCCGTCGAGGTCTTTCACTGTTGGTGCGGCGGGCGTTGCGATGACATCGGTGCCGTCACGATAGGCGATGCCCCTGATCTCCTTCCGGCATGCGGGCCAGCGCTTCTCGTCGATGGCGCGGACGAGGCTGACGATGATCTCCTCGCCTTCGCCACGCACGATGGCGTCGATCCAGGGGGCTTCGCCCAGCACCTGGTTGTACATGAAGGTAGCGTGGATGCCGCCCAGCACGGTGACCGCGTTGGGGTGTTCTTGCCTGGCGATCTCGAGCAGGCGTTCGGCCTTGTAGATCGACGGCGTGATGGCTGTGCAGCCGATGACGTCCGGTTTCTCTTCGCGCAGGATGGCGCGGATCTGGTCCTCGGAGAGGTCGTTGGTCATGGCATCGACGAAGCGGAGGTCGGGGTAACCCGCCTTCTTGAGGGCGCCGGCCAGATAGGCCACCCAGGCCGGAGGCCAGTTGCCCGCGATCTCAGCGCCGCCGGAGTGATAATTCGGGTGGAGCAGAAGAATGCGCATGGTCGGCCTCCCTGTATCAGCTGTCAGGAAGGCTATACGTCAGATCAGGCTGACACCTTGATCCCGGTCAAACCTCGGGACGCGTTCTGAAGATGGTCAGGAGGCCTGGCCCAGGCTCTTCTTGAGGTCGCGGATTCGGTTGGACATCGAGATGACGTTCGCGTCAGCTTCTGATTCCGCGATGTTGGCGGCGGCCAGCCGCTGCTGCCATTCGGCGTCGAGTTTCTCGAGGTCGCGGGTCAGCTCTTCGGTCTGGCGTTCGGCCTCGGCCATCTTCTCGGCGATCAGCGGGTCGTCGGGCGGCGGGGCGGCGATGATGGCGTCGTCGTCTGGTTGGGCCTTGGCGAGTTCGTTCAGCCGGTCGATGCGCTGGCGCAGGCGTGTCTCGGCGTCATCCACCGGCGGGGCCGCGGCATGGACACGGGGTGCGTCAGGCGCCGGCTGGTGCGGCGTGTGAGGGCGGGTGGCCCTGGCCAGGACCTCGTCGCGGGCGGCGAGGTCGCGGCGCAGGTCGTGCTCGGTGGCGCGACCCTGGGCCAGCTCAAATTCAAGTTCGACCACGCGCTCGGCCAGGCGGCGGTTTTCTGCGCCACGGTTGGCTTCCAGCGCTTCCAGTTCGTGAAGCCGATTGCGATGGCGGCTGACCTCGGCCATGTGCTCGGCCATCTGCAGTTTCGTGGCTTCCAGTCGGGCGCCCAGGCGCTGCGAGAGCATGGCATATTCGGCGCGCAGCCGGTCACGCTCGGTCTGCAGGCCGACGAGGGAGGAGGGCACCTGGCGCTGCATGCGGCGCGCGCCAACCTTGACGGCGGCCGTCCACAGGCCGCGCGCCATGAACAGCGCGATGAGGCTCGCCAGCGAGAACCCCAGCACGATCAGCAATATCGTCTCTGTCTGAGACATCTGGCCCCTCCGGCACTCGCGCTACAGTAGCCAATCGGCCGGCCGATTGCCAGCCCGCGGCGTGCCCGGCGACGTCAAATCGCGCAAAGGTGACGGGACGATGGCCGCCCCCAGGGGAGGCGGCAAACGTGTTGGCGTCAGAAGGGGTTCCAGGTCGGCTTGCCGGAATATTTCAGGTAGCCGACATTGGCACCGAGGCGGGCACCCACGCCGGTGCGGATGGGCGCCAGAACGATGTTGCCCTGCTGCTGGAAGTTTACCCCCACGCCGCCGATGAAATAGGCCGAGCCCTCGACGCCGCCGAAGCGGGTGTAGAGTTCGCTGGGGCTGTGGGAATTGTAGACCAGCACCAGGCTGCGCGAGCCGTTGCCGCCGAAGTCGAAGCCGACCGACGGGCCCTGCCAGTAGATGCGCTGCTGCTCGCCCGACTTGTAATAGATGGTGCCTTCGCCATAGCGCAGGCCGCCAACGAAGGAGCCGGCCAACTCCTCGCCCACGATATAGGCGGTGGGCTGGCCCTGCTTCTCGAACACGGTTTCGACGGCGCGCGCGAAATCGCGCGAGGCCTTGCCGAAGAAGCCGTGGCCGGCGTTGACGATCTCGTCCGGCGTAAAGGTGTCACTCGAGGTGGCTTGAGCCTTGGAAACCGATCCGGTGGTCTGGGCCAGGGCGGGAAGCGGTGCTACGGCGAGCAGGCCGAGCGCCAGCGAAACGATCATCGACTTCTTGAGCATGGGACTCCTCACGCAATTGACATCGAAGTGGTGCCAGCCGCTCATGGCGAGCCGATGGCAGCACCCCTCGTGGCGCGGAGAGTAACAGCGGGGACTTGCGCGTTGGTTAACGCTTCCTCAAGCCAGGGTAGCGTCAGGCGCTGGCAATGAAGCCCGGATTGTCATAGCCGCGCGCCCGCTTGCCATAGCTGAGCGCCGGGCCCTCCACGGTGACGACCTTGCCGCCCGCCGCCAGCAGCACGGCGTGGCCCGCCGCCGTGTCCCATTCCATGGTGCGGCCGAAGCGCGGGTAGAGGTCGGCCTCGGCTGCAGCGATGAGGCAGAACTTCAGGGACGAACCCGCCGAACACAGCGACTTGACCTTGACCGTCTTGAGGAAGTCCTCGGTGGCCTGGTCGCGGTGCGAGCGCGAGGCGACCACGGTGGCGCCCTCGGCCGGGAGCTTGCGCACGGCAAGCGGGTGCCAGGCCGACACGACGTCGCCATCGACCTTGCCGTGGGCAGCACCCACACCCTTCTCGCCCCAGAAGATGCGCTTCAGCGCCGGGGCATAGACGACACCCGCAACGGGCTCGCCATGCTCGACGAGCGCGATGTTGACGGTGAATTCGCCGTTCTTCGAAATGAATTCCTTGGTGCCGTCGAGCGGATCGACGAGGAAGAACTTGGTGGACACCTCCGGGATGCGGCCGGCGGAGGCTGCCTCCTCGGAGATCACCGGCACCGAACCATCAATCCGCGACAGGCCGGTGAGGATGATGCGTTCGGCGGCCTCGTCGGCGTCGGTCACCGGCGTCAGGTCACCCTTCTCCTTGGCGGAGAAATCGGTGGCGTAGATCGCCATGATCTCGGTTCCCGCGCGGATCGACAGGTCGATGAGGGACTGCAGCAAGGAAGAGGGGACGGGTTTCATCGGGACGGGCTCTCCGGGGTATCGCGGGCCGTTTCTTGGTCGCGAAATGCCGGGCCGTCAATGCGGAAATATTTAAGTCACGGTGCTACAACAGTCACACGAATCACTGGTCCCAAGGAACACCCATGTCCGACCTCGCCCCCGTGGATGCGAAGCTCTCCGACCTCGACCTTGCCGCACTGCTGTGCAGCCGCGTCTGCCATGACGTGATCTCGCCGGTGGGCGCCATCGCCAACGGGCTGGAGTTGATCGACGATCCCGAGATGGACGCCGAGACCAAGGAGACGGCCCTCGACATGGTGCGCTCCTCCGCCAAGACGGCGGCGGCGAAGCTGAAGTTCTGCCGCATCGCTTTTGGCGCTGCCGGATCGGCAGGCGCGCTCATCGACATGGGCGAGGCGGGCGAGATTGCCAAGGCCTTCGTGGGTGACGAGAAGGTGAAGCTCGAGTGGAACGCCCCGCGCGAGAACCGCCCGAAGCAGCAGGTGAAGCTCGTTCTCAACATGATGCTGATGGCCATGGCGGGAATTCCGCGCGGCGGCCTCGTCACCGTGACCGTCGAGGGCGACACATTCACCGCGCGGGCCGCTGGCGACCGCGCCAAGGTGCCGGAGCAGATTTCAGGCGTGCTGGCGGGAACGACCGAACTGACGGCACTCGATGCCCGGCTGGTGCAGCCCTATTACGCCAAGCAGCTGGCGCGCTCCGCCGGGCTGTCGCTCAGCATGGACATGGACGAGGCGGACGTCGTGGTGAAGGCGGCGTAAGTCGTCACCAGACCCGAGGCCTCATGCCGCAAACAAAAAGGCCGCCCGGTGGGCGGCCTCTTTTGTCGGTCACGGCGAGATCAGGCGCTGGCGCGGATCTCTTCGCCCATCGCGGGGGCATTTTCGCGCAGCACGTAGCCGCGGCCCCAGACGGTTTCGATGAAGTTCTTGCCGCCCGCCGCGTTGGCCAGCTTCTTGCGCAGCTTGCAGATGAAGACGTCGATGATCTTGAGCTCGGGCTCGTCCATGCCGCCATAAAGGTGGTTGAGGAACATTTCCTTGGTGAGCGTGGTGCCCTTGCGGAGCGAGAGCAGCTCCAGCATCTGGTATTCCTTGCCGGTGAGGTGGACGCGAGCACCCCCCACTTCGACGGTCTTGGTATCGAGGTTCACGCAGAGGTCGCCGGTGACGATCACCGATTGCGCGTGGCCCTTGGAGCGGCGGACGACCGCGTGGATGCGGGCGACCAGCTCGTCCTTGTGGAAGGGCTTGGTCATGTAGTCGTCGGCGCCGAACCCTAAGCCCCGGACCTTGTCCTCGATGCCGGCGAGGCCCGAGAGGATGAGGATGGGCGTGTTGACCTTGGCGACACGCAGCGTCTTCAGGACCTCGTAGCCCGACATGTCGGGCAGGTTGAGATCGAGCAAGATGATGTCATAATCATAGAGCTTGCCGAGGTCGACCCCTTCTTCGCCCAGATCGGTGGTGTAGACGTTGAAACCTTCAGACTTGAGCATCAGTTCGATGCTCTGGGCCGTCGCGGTGTCATCCTCGATCAGCAATACCCTCATCTCGAATCCCCTATGGTCCCCAGCCCCGTTGTGGAGCCTTCCGGTTTGCGCGGCCAACAAGGCCTTGGCGCACAACTAACCGTTAACGATGACGCTCAAGATAAGACGGGAAAGGTTAACAAACCCTAATCTCACGCCGGAATCCTGTTGACTCGTTAACCGAGATGTAGGGGTCGATTCTCCTGAACCGCTACATCTTGATGCCAACAGCGGCGCGACGGCGCCAAACCCCTTGTGGACCGGCGCAACTGGCCGGTAACCGCCCCTTAAGCTTACCGGGCCATCATGCGACCTGCACGACTGCCGGAATCTCTTGCGTAGGTGATTCGGCGAATCGTGGGAAGGGGGCGTTTGGGACGCCTTCCAGACTTTGTGAGTAGAGTAAGGGGTCCAATATGCGTTCACGCGAAACGCTCCTCCGGTTGCACCGTTTCCGCACCGAGGAAAAGCGGCGCCAGGTTGCCGACATCGACTTCATGATCCAGGATTTCACCCGGAAGTTCGATGATCTCGATGCGCAGGTGAAGTTCGAGGAAGGCCGCACCGGCGTCAGCGATCCCAGCCATTTCAACTATTCACTGTCGGCCAAGTCGGCCCGCGCGCGGCGTGACAATCTGCTGCGCTCGATCGGCGAATTGCGCGACCAGCTCAACGAGGCCCAGCTTGCGCTGGCGAATGAAGAGCAGGAACTGCGCCGCGCCGAGATGCTGGCCGAGAAGGACGCGATGGGCTTCGGCGCCGCGATGCCGCTGCAGGTTGCCGCGATGCGGTGAGGGCTGCCTCACCAACTGTTTCGATGATCGCCGGGCTTGTCCCGGCGATTTTCGTTTTGGGGGAATGGCACCGCCTTTTTCTTCACCTTGCGCGGACTTGATCCGCGCATCCTTTGCGCCGCACTGAAAAGGACGCCGGGGTCAAGCCTGGGCGAGGTGAATGGTGGGAATGCACGGCCTGAATGAAGCTGGATCCCGGCCCTCGCCGGGATGACGGCATGATAGCGCGGTGCTCAGCTTCAGAGCTTGAACGCCTTCAGCCGCGCGTAAAGGGGGCGCGCCTCATCGGCGATCTTCTGCAGGTGATCGGGAAGCGGTGGCGGCTCTGGTGGCGGCGCGCCGAATCCCGTCGAGGCCCAGACGGCATTGTACCAGTGCGGCGCCCAGACTCCGTCGAAGGGCTTGGGCCCCGAGGGCCATGACAGCATGTGATCATCGAAGGCGATGCCGCAGGCTTCGCAGAGGCGGGTGAGCGTGCCGCGCGGATCGCGCAGGATGTCGTCGGTGTCGACCACAGGGGGCGCGTGGCCCAGCTGCTGGGCCACCATGTCGAAGATCTCCGCCTGCTCGACGAAGCCGATGTCGCGCAAGGTGACGTCCGACCACTTCTTGGTGTAACTCGTCAGCACGCGCTCCGGCGCGCGGATGAGAAAGGCGTTGGTGAGGCCCCTGATCCATGCGCGGTCCCAGCCCTTCAGCATGTGATGCGTCATGTGCTTCTGGTAGAAGACGGGCCTGGCCGCAGGCTTCGTGCATTTCGCCACCAGGCTGTCCCAGTCGGACTCATCCGCCGCGATGATCTCCTCGCGCATCGGGTGGTCGTTGCCGTGGTGGACGAGCGAGAAGGCATAGAAGGGCTCGTCCCAGGCGACGCAATCCGGCCGGTTGCCGAAGGAATACATCATGGCGGTCGAGATGTTGCGCGGTCCCGACCACATGGCGATGTTGGTGCTCATGCTAGAGGCTCCTCCGCGCATCCTTCGCGCAGAGTTCCTTGTAGGCCGCGGAGAGGCGCTGCGAGACGGGGCCTGCGCCCGACCACTCCTCATTCGACAGCGGATTGCGCACCGGGCGGCCGTCGATGATCCGTACCGGGATCAATCCGGCGAAGGTGCCGGTGACGAAGGCCTCGTCGGCGCCATAGACATCGTAAAGCGAGAAGGCCTTCTCGAAGACGGGAATGCCGAGTTCCTTCGCCAGCCTGATCATGTTGCCGCGCGTGATGCCGGGGATGCAGTATTGCCCGGTGGAGGTCCACAACTCGCCACGGCGCACGATGAAGAAATGCGTGGAGTTGCAGGTGGCGACGAAGCCGTGTGGATCGAGCATCAGGGCTTCATCCGCTCCGGCGTTCGCCGCCTGGATGCAGGCGGTGATGCAGTTGAGCTTCGAATGCGAGTTGAGCTTCTGGTCCTGCACGTCCGGATAGCCACGCCGGACGTTGACCGTGTGCAGCGACAGGCCCTTCGCCATCTTTTCCGGGTTGGGCGTCTTGTACTCCGGAATGATGACGATGGTGGGCTTGCCGATCGTGACGCGCGGGTCCTGGTAGGGCGTGGCCTTGACGCCGCGGGTGACCATGAGGCGGATGTGGACGCCGTCTTCCATCCTGTTGGCATCCAGGCAGTCGAACAGGCGCTTCACCAGTTCATCAGGCGCAAGTCCGATGTCCATGAAGATGGCCTTTGCCCCCTCATAGAGACGCTCGATGTGCTCGCGCAGGAAGGGCACGCCACCCTTCACCATGCGCAGGCCCTCCCACACGCCGTCACCCAGGATAAAGCCCGAGTCGAAGACGGAGACCATGGCCTCGGCGCGTGGCGTGAGCTTGCCGTTGACGGAGATGAGGATGTTGAGGTTGCGCGGGTCGATCTGGACGTCGTGGATGTTGTCGGCCATCGGGTTCTCTCAGGAATTGCGACAGGCTGTTTAGCGCGCTGAAGGCCCGAATGCATCCCCCCGCACGCGAACGCTACCGCAGCGCGCGAATTATCTTGCCGTTCAGCCTGGGGCTCCCCATATGAGGTCTCTACTTCCGACATGTTTCAGATGTTTACGGCCGGCGAGAGCGATCTTGCCGAAGCGCGCGCCGCAACGCGCGTGGCGAACCGGAGGCCATTCGGCTGCCGGCGTTTTCAGACAAGGATGATTTCAATGACCAATGTGAACAGCACGCCCGACGTGACCAAGCCCGTCGTCGCCCAGCCGAAGCCCGAGACGATGGTTCCGAAGGTCGACCCGGCGAAGCCCGAGAGCCCCGCTCCCGCGCCCAAGTCCTAAGCACACTCGCGGAGCCGGAGTGATCGCTTCTCCGGCTCTGCGAACCTTCGGCCTCGACAGGGGCCCCATGGCTTGATGCGCGGCATGAGCCTGATCAAACCACACGGGAGCAACTCCAATGATTGCACTACTGGCCTTTTCACTCCTGTGCCTTGCGGGCATCGGCTATCTCTTCTGGTTCCTGACCTCCACCGACTAGGCACCATGCTGCCCGGGAAAGGTTCCGTCCATTGACCCAGCAGCAGGACTGCAAGTCGACCGTCGAACGCGCCTTCGAGATTGCCGATTCCGGCGCGGTGGATTCGATCAAGAGGTTGACGCTGATGCTCTCCAGCGAGGGCTATTCAATCGGCGTGCTGACCGGCATGGCGCTGCTGAAGCAGCTGCGGGCGCGGATATCTGCCGCGCGCCAGCCGAAGTAGCCCTGCTGCCGCCTGTCTTTCCTCGTTCTCGTGGCTCAGCCCTGACTAGGACTCGCGTGGTTTCGCGTCCGGCGCTTCCCAGCCGTGGTCGGGTGACTGCGGCGTGTCGCCCATGTCGGTGGCGAGAACGCGTTCGATTTCCTCGCTGCCCTGGCGTGCGAGGTCGATGAGGCGCTGGGTGTCATCCACGTGCTTTGCGGCGCGGCGGATGAGCTTTTCATCATGGGCCTTGAAGCGACTTGCAGCGCGGCGGGCCTCGAAGGGGTGAAGGCCCAGCCTGACCAGCAACCGCTCGCCCATGTCCACCGAGGAAGCGAACACCTCACGGTGGACGTCTTCCACCCCGGCATTGAGCAGCCTGTAGGCGTGCACGCGGTCGAAGGCACGGGCGAGGATGCGCAAGTTGGGGAAATGGCGGCGCGCCGTCTCCACGATCTCCAGCGCTTTTTCACGATCATCGATGGCGATGACCAGGACCTGCGCCTCGGCAGCGCCCGCGGCTTCGAGCAGGTCGGGGCGGGAGGCATCGCCGTAATAGACCTTGTAGCCAAATTTCCTGAGCGCATCGATCTGCTCGCCGTCATGGTCCAGCACCACGGCGCGGATGCCGCTGGCCTGCAGGATGCGGCCCACCGTCATGCCATAGCGGCCGTGGCCGGCGATGATGACGCGGGTGCCGCTTTCATCGATGTGATCGTCTTCGCGCGCGTCTTTAGCGCTGGCGAAGCGCGGCTGCAGCACGCGCTCGTCGAAGATCATCAGCAGCGGTGCCGCGGCCATCGACAGCGCGACCATGGCGACGAGCAGGCCGGCTTGCGCGGGTTCGAGAAGGGCAAGCCCGGCCGCGAAGGAGATCAGCACGAAGGCGAATTCGCCGCCCTGGGCGAGCGCGAAGGAAAAGCGCGAGGCGTCCGGCGTGCCCATGCCGAAAAGCCGCGCCAGCACGAAGAGCACGACGAGCTTCACCGCGATGAAGCCCGCGACGAGGCCGAGGATGAACAGCGGCTGGCCGAACAGCAGCGAGAAGTCGATGCCCGCACCCACCGCGATGAAGAACACCGCGAGCAGCAGGCCCTTGAAGGGCTCGAGGTCCATCTCGAGCTCATGGCGGTATTCGCTTTCGGCCAGCACTACGCCGGCGAGGAAGGTGCCGAGTGCTGCCGAGAGGCCGACGAGTTGCATCAGCAGCGCGATGCCCACCACCATCACCAGTGCGAGGCCGACGAAGACTTCGCGCATGCCTGTTTCGGCCACGAGGCGGAACAACGGGCGCGTGAGGAAGCGCCCGGCCAGCACCACCACGGCGACGGCGGCAAGCACGGCGATGGTCTGGGCCCAGCCCGGCAGGTCGCCGATGAGCGAGGTGTCATGCGTGTCATGCGCCTGTGCTGCGGCCAGCAGCGGCAGCAGGGCGAGGATGGGGATGACGGCGATGTCCTGGAACAACAGCACGGAGAAGCACGACTGCCCGGCGGTGGTCTTGAGAATGCCGCGCTCATTGAGGCTTTGCAGCACGATTGCAGTTGACGACATGGCAAGGATCAGGCCGGTGGCGAGTGCCGCCTTCCAGCCGAAGCCCACGGCCAGCGCGCCGCCGCCCAGCACCAGCGCGGTAACCACCACCTGCAGCCCGCCCAGCCCGATGATGGGGCGGCGCAGCTCCCACAGTTTCGAGGGCTGCAGTTCGAGGCCGACGAGGAACAGCATGACGACCACGCCGAATTCGGCGAAGTGCATCACATGCTCGCCCTCCTGGCCGACGAGGCCAAGGAGCGACGGGCCGATGACCATGCCCGCCACCAGGTATCCCAGCACCGAACCGAGCCCGAGCCGGGTTGCCACCGGTGCGGCGATGACGGCGGCGGCAAGATAGATGAAGGCGCCGAGCAGCAGATCTTGCGGGTTCATCGGCTGATCCCTTCGGCAAAGGCGGGCGGCAGCGTGAAGCCGGGGGCAAGCCGGGTGAGTGGGTCGATGGTGCCGTCACGCAGGCCGACGATGAGGTCGCGGTAGCTCTCAGCGGCGGTAGAGAGCTGGGATGGCTCCATGCGGCGGCCGGAGTAGATGACGAAAGGCTCGAGCCAGGCCATGGAGCAGAGCCAGGCCGTCTGGTTGAAGGGGGCGAGGAGCTCGGTGATCTCGAAGCGGTTGCGGCCCTGCGTGTGGTAGGCCTGTTCCGGGCCGCCCGTCGAGATTGCCGACATCAGGAAGCGGCCCGCCAGCTTCGTGCCACCCGGGCCATAGGCCCAGCCGTTTTCCAGCACCAGGTCCTGCCACTCCTTGATGATGGCGGGAGAAGAGTACCAGTAGAAGGGGTGCTGCAGCACGATCACGTCATGATCGAGGAGGCGCCGCTGCTCCTTCGCCACGTCAAAGGCAAGGTCTGGGTATTCGGCATAGAGATCGACGAGGGTGACGTCGTCCAGGCCGTCGATGGCGCGCAGCATGGCACGCTGCACGACGGAGGCGGACAGGCGCGGGTGGGCGTGGAGGACCAGGATCTTCATGGCCGCAATCTGCCACACTGGCGTGCAATGGAAAGGGGCCGGAGATCAACTCCGGCCCCTGAACTCAACTTTGCAGAGACTTAGCTTGCGCGATAGTCCTGGATGCGGGTTGTCCGCAGGCCAGCGAGCCCGTGGCGGTCGATGGACCGCTGCCAGCTCAGATACTCTTCGACGGTGAGGACGTAGCGTTCGCACGCCTCCTCCAAACTCAACAAACCACCCCGGACAGCCGCAACCACCTCCGCCTTGCGGCGGATCACCCAGCGCTGATTGCCAGGGGGCGGCAGATCGGCAACCGTCAGCGGGCTGCCATCGGGGCCGATGACGTAGTTCACGCGGGAACGCAACTGACCGTTCATGTAAGACTCAACCAACTC
>JBEARP010000017.1:0-8114 GCA_041163105.1 Pseudomonadota bacterium | reverse complement strand
GCACCGGCATCTGCATCAGCTCTTCCGGCGGGTTGAGCGGCTCGTTGCCCGTCAGGTCGAGTTGCGACAGCAGCTCGCCGAACGACATCATCGGGGTTGCCTTGTTGATGATGATGCCCATGGCGCCCTGTTCGGAATGCGCACACATGTAGATCACGCTGCGGTCGAAGCGCGGGTCGCTCATGCCCGGCATGGCGATCAGCAGATGTCCGTCGAGATAGGGACCCTTGGTCATACCATTTCCCTTGCTGTGCCGAGAAGACTAGCCCAGCGGGACCAGCTGCCGCAACCAGAGCAAGATGACGCAGGCGCGCTGCCGGGCTGCCATGTTCCCAGCATGAAGGTATTGGCCTCTGCCCCGTTTTCTTCCATATAGGCGCCCATGCGGAACCGCCTTGTCCTTGTCACCCTGTGCCTCGTCCTCGCGCTGCCTGCCGCGGCGGAGGAGAAGCCCTATCGCGTGTCGCTCACCGGCGATGGCTTCGACGGCACGTCATGGCAGACCGGCGTGCTGATCGAGCTTGCGCCGGGCTGGAAGACCTACTGGCGCATGCCGGGCGATTCCGGCGTGCCGCCGGAGTTCACCTGGTCCACCTCGTTGCCCGCCAAGGTAGAGGTCCAGTATCCCACGCCGTCGCGCCACGTGGACAAGAGCGGCGAGGCTGTGGGCTATGACAGCGCGGTGCTGTTCCCCGTCACCGTGACGCCGGATAAGGCGCAGGACCTCGAACTGAAGCTCGACCTGTTCTTTGGTGTCTGCAAGGACATCTGCATCCCGGCCCGTGCCGAAGCGGCGATCATGCTGGGCACCGAGCAGCGTGATCCTCTGGGCAGCGCGCGCGTAGAAGCGGCGAGGGCGACCGTTCCGGCTGCCGGCGATGCCGTGACCGCGGCGGACATCGTCAGCGGCGAGGGCAAGCCCGTGTTGCGGCTGGCGCTGAAGGAAAGGCCGGAGGAGATTTTCGTCGAAAGCGCCACATCCGCCTATTTCCGGGCACCCGTCCTCTCCGCCGACGGGCGCGAGGCAAGGCTCCAGATCGACAGTCTCAGCGACCTCTCCAAGCTCAAGGGAGAGCCGATCACCATCACCTATCGTCTCGGCGGCAAGGGTCATGTCCAGACCCTGACGTTGCCCTGACCCCCAACACCAACCAGGAACATCAGAATGACCATCAAGCCGGGCGACAAGCTCCCCAACGTCGAATTCACCGTCTCCACCGCCGAAGGCCCCCAGAAAATGTCGACAGACGTGCTCTTCGCCGGCCGCAAGGTGGTGCTGTTCGGCCTGCCGGGCGCCTTCACGCCGACCTGCAACATGAACCATCTGCCGGGCTTCCTGCTGGCCCATGACGACATCAAGGCGCAAGGTGTCGACACCATCGCCTGCACGGCGGTGAACGACATCCATGTCATGAAGGCCTGGGGCAAGGCCACCGAATCCGAGGGCAAGATCATGATGCTGGCCGACGGCAACGCCGAGTTCGCCAAGGCCGCGGGCCTCGAACTCGATCTCGCCGTGGCGGGCATGGGGCTCCGCTCCAAGCGCTATTCGATGATCGTCGACAATGGTGTCGTGAAGACGCTCAACATCGAGACCGAGAAGGGCGTCAACGTCTCGGGCGCGGAAACCATCATGCAGCAGCTGAAGGCCTAGCCGAGGACGACGACCTCGATGGCCGTCGGATTGAAGTTGTTGCAGGGGTTCAGCACCTGCGGACAGTTCGAGATGACGGCCAGCACGTCCATCTCGGCGCGAATGTCCACGTGATCGCCCGGCTTCGATGAGCCAAGCGCGATGGCGGCATCGCCGGCAGCACCCACCGGCACCGTCATGAACCAGTTGACGTTCGGCACGATGTCGCGCCAGCCCAGGCCATGGGGTTTGAGCGCCGCGAGGAAGTTTTCGCGACAGCCGGAGTTGGCCACGCCATAGAGCATGCGGTTGGAGGGCTCCGAACAACAGCCGCCGATCGTGTCATGGCCGCCGAAGCTGTCTGCCGTGATGGTGAACAGCGGGTTGGCGCGGTCGGAATAGAGCACGTCGCCCGTCGTCAGCAGGATGCGGCCCGCCTTCTTGATGGTGTTGGGCTCGTGGTAGCGCTCGTCGAAGTCATGGGCGTTGTAGCACAGGAAGTCGACGGCCTGCTGGCCATGCGTGTCGATGATGCGCAGTGTCTCGCCGCGCCTGATGATGCGGCTCCACGGCGCGCGTGCAGATATGGTCTCGCGATGAACCTCGGGCATCAGGCGAGCGGCGCCGCGAACAGGCGCCCCCATTGCGGCATCGCGTCGTCGACGCCGGCAAGCCGCAGCGCATGCCAGGCCATGGCGTGATTGGATGAGGTGATTGGAACGCCCGTTTCTGCTTCGATCTCGCGCGCCGCTTCCGCCAGCCGCACCGAGGTGCAGGACACGAACACCGCATCGACGGGGGCATGCGACAGGATGGTTTCAACGCCGCGCTTCACGGAGGCCGGCGTGATGCTGGCCACGATGCCGTCATCCTGCTCGTTGAAGGAGCCGAACACCGGAACCTCGAAACCGCGGGCGCGGATGTAGTCGGCGACGATGCGGTTGACGTCGGCGCGGTAGGGGGTGAGCACGCCGATGCGCCTGGCCTTCAGGGCGCGGAAGGCGGCGAAGGCGGCGGTGATGGGCGTGGTGCATTTGGCGTCCGGCCGGGCCTCGCGGATGCGGGCGAAGACCTTCTCCTCGCCGATTGCCATCGACGCGGACGTGCAGCCATAGGCCACCACGTCGATGGGGCTTCCGGGCAGGATCACGTCGGTGGCCGCGGCGATGCGCGGTTCCATGGCGCGCAGAGTCTCCGGCGTGATCTGGGCATCGTTGAGGATGCGGCTTTGATAGAGCGCCACGCCCTTGAGGCCTGCCATGATTGCGCGCCATTCATGCTCGATGGTGAAGTCCGTGGCCAGAACCATGAGACCGATGCGCGCCCGGCTGGCGATCCCCTCGTCAGTGTCGAAGGGCAGGTGCTCGATCAGCGTCATGCCGTCGGCGGCGGACGCGGGTGGTGAGCGGTCGTTCATGCGCGTTCTCCCGAAACACCATGATTCCTATCAGAGAAAGCACGCCCCTCCTATAGTTCCAGCCGCATGATTCGACGGTTGCAACGCATGGCGGGCCTGCCGGCACTGGCGCGCGGCGCCCTTTCGGCCCTGGGCGGCGTGCTGCTGGCCTTGGGCCTGCCGCCCTATGGCCTGTGGCCGCTCGCCTTCATCGGCCTGCCGCTGTTTCTCGTGCTGCTGGAGACGGGCAGGCAAGCCAACTGGCGCAGTGGCTTTGACCTCGGCTGGCTGTTCGGGCTCGGTTATTTCACGCTGGCGCTGCACTGGATCGGCTACGCCTTCTTCGTCGAGGCCGACACCTATCTCTGGATGATGCCCTTCATGCTTGGCGCCCTGTCGGGTGGCATGGCGGTCTACTGGGCTCTCGCGGCGGTGCTGGCCAAGCGCCTTGGTGGAAGTGGCCTGCGGCTGGTGCTGACCTTTTCGGCCTGCCTCGCCGTAGCCGAGTGGCTGCGCGGCCGCCTGTTCACCGGCTTTCCCTGGGCGGCGCCAGGCCTTCTGGTGGATGGCATGGGCGGCGTGGCGCAGGCGGCCGCCCTCATCGGCATGACCGGGCTCACGCTCCTCATCGTGCTCTGGGCGTCGCTGCCCTACCTCGTCTTCTCGGGCGAACGGCGCAGTGCCAAGGCCTTGGGTCTTGTCATTCTCCTGCTGCTCCCCCTGCTGTGGGGCTGGGGCGAGCTGCGCCTCAAGGGCGCCACGGACGCGATGGTGCCGGGCATCGCCATCCGCATCGTGCAGCCCAACCTGCCGCAGGAACAGAAGTGGCGCGACGACAATGCGCGCCAGATCCTTGATGATCTGGAGCAAATGTCTGCCCTTCCCACGCCCGAGCAGCCGCAGGGCATCGCCGGCATCACCCATGTGATCTGGCCCGAATCGGCAGTGCCTTTTCTCATCGACGAGAGCGAGGCCGTCAGGGCGGAGCTGAAGCCGCTTCTCGGTGGGCGCACCGCGTTGCTCACCGGGGCGGTCCGGCTGGACCGCAAGGGCGAGGGCGAGGAGCCCGACGCCCACAACAGCATCATCGTTTTCGACGGCACTGGGGAACCTGCGGCGCGCTATGACAAGTGGCGGCTGGTGCCGGGCGGCGAGTTCCTGCCCTTCGCTTGGGCGCTGGAGCCCCTGGGCTTCCAGCAGGTGGTCCAGACGCCTGGCAGCTTCGTGCCAGGGCCAGGCCCCCGCACCGTGACCCTGCCGGGCGGGCTCAGGGCAGGCCTCACCATCTGCTACGAGGCCGTGTTCCCGGACCGGCTGGTGGACGTGGCCGACAGGCCGGACGTCATCATCAACGTCACCAATGATGGCTGGTTCGGGCGCTCGACCGGGCCCTGGCAGCATCTGGCTCAAGCCCGGCTGCGCACCATCGAGCAGGGTTTGCCTATGATTCGGGCAGCAAACACGGGTATCTCCGCGATCATCGACTCCTATGGTCGCACGCTCAGGATGCTGCCGCTGATGCAGAAAGGGGTGGTTGATTCTTCCCTTCCGGTGGCGATCTCGCCCCCGCCTTACGCACGATGGGGCGACTTTTGGTTGCTTCTGCTGACTGTCCTTGCAGTCATTGGCGCATTCCTGGTGGATAAATCGACCCCAGTTCGAAAAAATGGTGGGTAAAGGCAAATTTTCCAATAACCCGGCCCGGTTTCAATGCAAAAGCAATTGCGCGCTGAGATTAGGTATATTAAGCTGTAATAGCTTGTGAAATTGCGGGCAAAGTCATGACAGAAAACTTTGTAGCAGTGCCAGGCGTCAGACCGGGGGGCATCAGGTCTGAGGATAAAATGACACGACGTGATCCGAACTTCGTAGACGTGCATGTGGGCAGTCGCATCCGCATGCGCAGACAACTCATTGGCATGAGTCAGGAGAAGCTGGGCGAATTGCTCGGCATCACCTTCCAGCAGGTCCAGAAATACGAAAAGGGCGCCAATCGCATCAGCGCGAGCCGCCTGTATTTCACCGCCAAGATCCTTGGTGTTCCGGTCCAGTTCTTCTTCGAGGAACTGCCGGGCGTCGAAGAGAATGGCGGCATGGGTGAAGCCCGCGAGGAAGATGCCGTGCTGTCGGCCTTGATGAACGTCGAGGGCGTAACGCTGGCCAAGGCTTTCCGTGACGCTGACAGCGTCAACAAGCGGAAGCTGATCTCCACCATCGCCCGCGTCATCGCTGAAACCAAAGAGTGACATTGAGGGCCACCCTTTGACCTAGGCCGCCTTGACCAGCGTTTATAACGCTGTCAAAAAGCGCGCGGCGTCAGGCAAAGGGGACCTAGGAATCACATGTCACGCAAGAATTACGTGTTTACCAGCGAGTCGGTCTCCGAAGGCCACCCGGACAAGGTTTGCGACCGTATTTCCGATGAGATCGTCGACCTGTTCTACCGCGAGGCGCTGGAGCAGGGCTTCGACCCGTGGGCCGTGCGCGTGGCCTGCGAGACGCTGGCGACAACCAATTACGTGGTGATCGCCGGCGAGACCCGCGGGCCAGCGTCGGTGACCCCGAAGAAGATCGAAGCCGCGGCCCGCAAGGCGATCAAGGACATCGGCTACGAGCAGGACGGCTTCCACTGGGACACCGCCAAGATCGTCATCCTCCTCCACAGCCAGTCGGCTGACATTGCCCAGGGCGTCGACGCCGCGGGCGAGAAGAAGGAAGAGGGTGCTGGCGACCAGGGCATCATGTTCGGCTATGCCTGCGACGAGACGCCGGAGTTGATGCCGGCGCCTCTCTATTACTCCCAGAAGATCCTCAAGCTCCTCGCCGATGCGCGCCATTCGGGCAAGGAAAAGCACCTGGGGCCTGACGCCAAGAGCCAGGTGTCGGTGGTCTACAAGAACGGCAAGCCGGTTGCGGCCTCGCAGATCGTCGTGTCGCACCAGCACACCAAGGAAGACCTGACCTCTGCGGAAGTCCTCAAGATCGTGAAGCCCTATGTGCAGAAGGCGCTGCCCAAGGGCTGGATCACCAAGGACACTGTCTGGCACGTGAACCCTACCGGCAAGTTCTACATCGGCGGGCCGGATGGCGACTCAGGGCTCACCGGCCGCAAGATCATCGTCGATACCTATGGCGGTGCGGCCCCGCACGGTGGTGGTGCCTTCTCCGGCAAGGACCCGACCAAGGTCGACCGCTCGGCGGCTTACGCAGCGCGCTACCTTGCCAAGAACGTTGTTGCCGCCGGCCTTGCGAAGCGCTGCACCATCCAGCTGTCCTATGCCATCGGCGTCGCGAAGCCGTTGTCGATCTATGTCGACACGCATGGCACCGGCAAGGTGCCGGAAGCCAAGCTCGAAAAGGCGTTGGCCAAGGTCATGGACCTGTCGCCCCGTGGCATCCGCACGCACCTCAACCTCAACCGTCCGATCTATGCGCGGACCGCCGCCTATGGGCACTTCGGCCGCGCTGCCGACAAGGACGGCGGCTTCTCCTGGGAGAAGACCGACCTCGCGAAGGCACTCAAAGCCGCGGTGAAGTGATTACGGCCGACAAGCGGTTCCAATTCTACGGGCGGCGCAAGGGGAAATCCTTGCGCCGTCATCATTCGGCACTCATGGACGAATTGCTGCCGCAACTGCGCGTGGCGCCGGACAATCCTCTCGCCGGCTTGGGGGCGCGGCGCTGGCTGGAAATTGGCTTCGGCGGCGGCGAACACCTCGCGCATCAGGCGGCACTTCACTCCGAGGTGTCCTTCATCGGCGCGGAGCCCTTCGTCAATGGCGTCGCCAAGCTGCTGGCGCTGGTGGAGGAGGCCAACCTCGCCAATGTGAGGATTCACGACCATGATGCGCGGCCGCTGCTCGAAACGCTGCCCGCTGCCTGCTTGGAGCGCATCTATCTTCTCTACCCGGACCCCTGGCCCAAGTCGCGCCACAACAAGCGCCGCTTCGTGAGCCCGGAGACCATCGCCCACATCCATCGGGTGCTGCAGACCGATGGCCTGTTCCTGTTCGCCAGCGACATCAACGACTACGTGACCTGGACACGGGCGCATGTCTCACAACACGGTGGCTTCGCGGAGGAGGGCGATCCCTCAGCGCCTTACGAAAACTGGATCGAGACCCGCTATGAGTCCAAGGCCCGCCGTGAAGGTCGTGGTTCCGTCTACATGCGGTTCCGGCGAAAGGGCTGAAGGCTCTCCATTCCCGCCGCCATCCGGGAGAAGGCCAGCCTTGTGCCGTGATCTCGGCGAAGGCCGGGATCCCGCTTCCGGTCACGGCAAAGACTTCCCCTCAATTTCACCTCCCCGGCCTTCGCCGGGGTGATGGCAAAAGTGGTGAACCGGGAACGAAATTCTTCTTGACTATAGTCCTATTGTGTGATACATGTCCGCTCACTCCCCCCAACTGGGGTCCTGCTCATGACGGTGAGCTCGGGCGGGGTGGAGGGCAGGCCTGCGGGTGGGGTTCAACGTAAGCCTTACTCCCGGGGGCCGAGGAGGAGACCCGGGGGCATTACGACCCTCGCGCCTCAGGCAAGGCGACATGTTCCATGGGAACAGTACGCAAGCGCTCCTCCAAAGGCCTAAGACCTGCCTGATGCGGGCGCTGCTCAGCGCTCTATCGCTGGTCCCACAAGGACCGGCACACCGCGCCGGGCAGCGCCCGCGCCTCCCACTTCTCACCTGAGGGACCAGTGCCACCCTCGCAAAGGATGTAGCATGTCCTTGTGCCGAAGCCGCGATGAGGCCCTAAACCTCGCTCACCTTGTACTGCGCCTTGTCGAGCCATGCCGGGTTGATCTCCACGCCCCAGCCCGGTGCGTCCGTCACCGTCGCCTTGCCGTCTTCGATGCGATAGGGCTCGCCGAGGAAGATGTCGTACTGCCAGGGATAGTAGTCCGCCTCCTCGATCGAGAATTCGAGATACTTGCCCGCATTCGGAATGGCCCGCAGCAGGTGCATGGTGCACATGGTGACGAGCGACAGGTTCGCCGCATGCGGTGTCACCGGCAGGCCGGCCTTCTCGGCCATCTTCGCCACGTGCATGGTGCGCAGCATGCCGCCCATGTACATGACGTCCGGCT
>JBEARP010000016.1:0-16570 GCA_041163105.1 Pseudomonadota bacterium | reverse complement strand
GAGGGTGGCCGCGTCCACTGCCTGAAAGACGGACGGACGCCGCAGGTGGGCGAGACCATGCGCTACCCAGCGCTGGCCCAGAGCATGCGGCTGATGGCGAAGGAGGGCCGCGACGCCTTCTACCGGGGCTCACTCGCCGAGGACATCATCGCCACGGTGCGCGCCAAGGGCTCGCTCCTCACCATGGACGACTTCGCCGCCCATGAATCGACCTGGGTAAAGCCGATCTCGACCAGCTTCATGGGCCACGAGGTGCTGGAAATCCCGCCCTCGGGCCAGGGCCTGACGGCCTTGATCGCCATGAACATCGTCTCGCAGATCGGCCTGAAGCGCCACGCACCGGACTCGGTCGCGCGTCACCACATCGAGATCGAGGCGATGAAGATCGCCTGGGAACTCAGGAACCGCCACATCGCCGACCCGGACTTCCACGAGGTGCCGGTGGACGAGCTCTTGTCGGCCAAGACGGCCCAGAAGCTGGCGAGCCTGATCGACATGAACCGCGCGCTCGACATCGACACCGCCATGCGCAAATCCGACACCATCTACCTGAGCGTGGTGGACGAGAAGCGACTGGCCGTGTCCTTCATCAACTCGGTCTATGATGGCTTCGGCTCCTGCGTGGTAACGCCGAGGACCGGCATCGCCCTGCAGAATCGCGGCGCCTGCTTCGTGACCGACCCCGCACACCCCAACTGCATCGGGCCGGCCAAGCGCCCGCTCCACACCATCATCCCGGCCATGGTGAAGAAGGACGGTCTCGTCGACATGAGCTATGGCGTGATGGGCGGCGACTATCAGCCGATGGGCCACATGACGGTGGCGGTGAACCGCTACGTCTATGGCATGGACCCGCAGGAGGCGATCGACTGGGCCCGCTATTTCCCCAAGGCCGGCAAGGTGCAGATGGAAGCTGCGGTCCCTGAGCACGTGAAGGAAGGGCTGATGGAAAAGGGCCACGCGCTCACCGCCCCTCCCGGCCCGCTGGGTGGCGGCCAGGCCATCGCCATCGACCGCGCGAACGGCGTGCTGGTCGGCGGCTCAGACCCGCGCAAGGATGGCTTTGCATTGGGGTATTGAGCGAGTTGTTTTCTCCCGCTTCAGCGGGAGAAGAAGGGCCCCGTTGCGCAAGCAACGGGTAGATGAGGGGAAGTCAATGACGATCGTCCGGTGGACACTGCTCCTCACCTACCCCACCTGCGGTGGGGCCCCCTCCTCTCCCGCGTTGCGGTAGAGGACGATACTGACTCTCGTCGTTAACAATTGCTTTCAGCATCTCCATTAGATTCGGAGGCGCGAATTCTCGAGGGACACATCATCGTGAGCGAACTATCCGGGCTGACGGACCGCGCGGCCGCAGATTCAGGCCTTGCGGCCTATCACTGGGACATTGCGCAGGACGTGATCTCCTGGTCGCCATGGTCCGCGCAGGTGCTGGGCTGCGACCCGGAAACGGTCAGCACCGGACGCGAGTTCGCCACCCTTCTCGACCCTGACAATCTGACCAGCCGCTATGACACGGTGATGGGCGGCGGCGAGCATGATGTGGGGGGTGGCGTGCCCTTCCGCATCGAATACCGCTTCATGCCGCAGGGCCGCACCGGCCGGGCCAGCCAGTGGCTGGAGGACCAGGGCCGCTGGCACGCCGGCCTCGACGGCCGTCCCGCGCATGTCTTCGGCACGCTGCGGAGGATTGACGAGCGCCATCGCCAGGACCAGCAGCTGAGCTTCCTCAGCCATTGCGATGCGCTGACCGGTCTCATGAACCGCGGCCGCATGATGGAATCGCTGGGCGGCGCCATGGCCGCCGCCGAGCGTGAGGCCTCCGCCTGCTCCTTCATGGTCATTGCCATCACCAACCTGTCGACCGTCAACGAGGCCTATGGCTTCGAGGTGGCGGACGAGGTGATCCTTGCCGTGGGCAAGCGGTTGGCCCGTGTGGCCCGCACGGGAGACGCGGTGGCGCGCTATTCCGGTTCCAAGTTCGGCATCGTGCTCAACAATTGCAGCCGCGAGGACCTGGCCTTCGCCGCGGAGCGCTTCCTCGGCACGGCGCGCGAGAGCGTGATCGAAACCGAGCGCGGCCCGGTCTGGGCACTCCTGTCCATCGGCGCCGTGGTGACGCCGGTCCACGCCGCCGACCCAGCCATGGCCATTGCCCGCGCCGAGGAGGCGTTGACCCAGGCCCGCAAGCAACCCGCCGGCGACGTCGTGATCTATGAGCCGTCCGAGCAGCGCCGCAGCGAGCGCAGCGGCAATGCCCGCCACGCCGCGGAGATCGTGCGTTGCCTGAAGGAGGACCGCTTCCAGATCGCCTTCCAGCCGGTGGTCGATGGCATGACGGGCGAACCCGTGTTCCATGAGGCGCTGCTGCGCATGACCAGCGATGACGGGCGAATCTTGCCGGCCGGTCACTTGATCCCCATCGCCGAGACGCTGGGCCTCGTCCGCCTCATCGACAAGGCGGTGGCCGAGATGGTGGTGGACGTGCTCGCGCGTCACCCCTCGGCGGTGATCTCGCTCAACATGTCCGGCACCACGGCGACCGATCCGCGCTGGTACCCGGAGATCCTGTCCATCATCGCCAGGAACCGCGAACTCGCCAGCCGCATGATCATCGAGATCACCGAGACGGTGGCGCTGGGCGACCTGAGCCACACCATCCGCTTCGTGGAGGAACTGCTCTTCCTCGGCTGCAGCGTGGCGATTGACGATTTCGGCGCGGGCTACACCAGCTTCCGCAGCCTGCGCGCGCTCCCCGTCGAATATCTCAAGCTTGACGGCACCTTCTGCCGCGACCTCTCGGAGAATGGCGAGAACCAGTATTACGTGCGCTCGCTCATCGACCTCGCCCGCACCTTCGGCCTCAAGACCGTGGCCGAATGGGTGGAAACCGAGGAGGACGCGCGGCTGCTGCGCCAGTGGGGCGTGGACCTGATGCAGGGGCGCCTGTTCGGCATGGCCGAACTCACGCCGCCCTGGTCGGAGGACGTGCCGCCGGCGCGCCAGACCATCGCCGGCTTCGAGCGCGACCTCGAGGGCGAGCTCGCCAAGTTGCGCCGCGCCATCAGCCTGCTGGACCGGGCCTTCCCCGGGCGCGAAGAGCCGCTGCGCCCGGCGGAGCCGAGCTTTGCCGATCTCGTGAGCGATACCGCACAGGCCAGGGCACGCTGAGGCGCAACCTTCGGTCGGTTACTTGTTGGTGATGGTGTCCAGCTTCTGCTGCATTGCGGCAAGCTGGTCCTTGAGCGCCTGCAGGTCGTCCTTGGAGCCGCTGGCGGCACCCGGCTGGGATGGCTTGCCCGGCGCCGGCGCGCCCGGAACGGCACCACCCATGACGGCGGCGAAGGGGTTGAACACCTTCATCGCGTCGCCGAACATGGCCATGTTGCGCTGGGCATGGTCCTGCATCGCCTTGATGGCGTCGCCGCCCCATACATCCATCAGCTGGGTGCGGAACTTCTCCTGCTCCTTGCCCAGGTTCTCGAGCGAGAACTCGAGGAAGCCCGGCACGAAGGCCTGCATGGAATCGCCATAGAAACGAATGAGCTGGCGCAGGAAGTTGATGGGCAGCAGGTTGGTGCCCTTGTTCTCTTCCTCGAAGATGATCTGGGTCAGCACCGAGCGGGTGATGTCCTCGCCGGTCTTGGCGTCATAGACCAGGAAATCGGTGCCGCCCTTCACCATGACGGAGAGGTCGTCAAGCGTCACATAGGTCGAGGTGGACGTGTTGTAGAGCCGCCGGTTGGCGTATTTCTTGATGACCACGGCGCTTTGCGGCGCTGCCTTTTCTTCGCTCACCGGCGTCCTCCTTGACAGACCTGGAACCCCCGCCGTTGACCGGCCTTTTTGCAGGGTTCTCCCTCCAAAAATCTTGCGCCCCGCACTGCACAATTGCAAGCGCAAAAAATATTTCTGCATTGCCACATTCACGACCTATGTCGCATTGCACAAAGGGTGATAAAGAACGCATAAGCTCAAGCCAAAATCATCAAGGAGGCATTTATGGCCGGCACTGGAAATGGGATTGTCATCGTATCGGCCGCGCGCACGCCGGTTGGTTCCTTCAACGGGTCGCTGTCCAGCGTTCCGGCCTCCTTTCTGGGCTCCGTCGCCCTCAAGGCCGCGCTGGAGCGCGCCAAGGTGGAAGGAGCGGAAGTTGACGACGTCATCCTCGGCCAGATCCTGACCGCAGGCCAGGGCCAGAACCCGGCCCGCCAGGCCTCGGTCAATGCCGGCATTCCCAAGGAGACGCCTGCCTGGGGCATCAACCAGCTCTGCGGCTCCGGCCTGCGCGCTGTCGCGCTGGGCATGCAGCAGATCCTCTCGGGCGATGCCAAGATCGTCGCCGCCGGCGGCCAGGAATCAATGAGCCGCGCGCCCCACGCCGCCTATCTCCGCGAGGGCGTGAAGATGGGCGACTATTCCATGGTCGACACCATGATCAAGGACGGCCTCTGGGATGCCTTCAACGGCTACCACATGGGCACCACCGCCGAGAACGTCGCCAACCAGTGGCAGATCACGCGGGACATGCAGGACGCCTTCGCGGTGAAGAGCCAGAACAAGGCCGAGGCCGCCCAGGCCGCCGGCAAGTTCAAGGACGAGATCGCCCCCGTCACCATTTCCAGCCGCAAGGGCGACGTGGTGGTCGACCAGGACGAATACATCAAGAAGGGCGTCACCCTCGAGGGTGTGCAGAAGCTGAAGCCGGCCTTCGCCAAGGATGGCTCGGTCACCGCCGCCAATGCCTCCGGCATCAATGACGGCGCGGCCGTCGTGCTGCTGATGAGCGAGGCGGAAGCCAACCGCCGCGGCCTGACGCCGCTTGCCCGCATCGCATCGTGGGCATCCGTCGGTGTTGATCCGGCGATCATGGGCTCAGGCCCGATCCCCGCTTCGCGCGCCGCGCTGAAGAAGGCCGGCTGGAAGGTCGAGGACCTCGACCTCGTCGAGGCCAACGAGGCCTTCGCCGCGCAGGCCTGTGCCGTCAACAAGGACATGGGCTGGAACCCCGACATCGTGAACGTCAACGGTGGAGCCATCGCCATCGGCCACCCTGTTGGTGCCTCGGGTGCCCGCGTGCTCAACACGCTGCTGTTCGAGATGGGCCGCCGCAACGCCAGGAAGGGCCTCGCCACGCTGTGCATCGGCGGCGGCATGGGCATCGCCATGTGTGTGGAACGCTGAGAGACGCGTGACGATTTCCCCTCCCCTCGCGGGGGAGGGACTGACAGCAATCAAGAATATGGAGGAACAGATGGGACGGGTAGCAGTGGTGACCGGCGGCAGCCGTGGCATCGGGGCGGCAATTTCGAAGGCACTGCAGGCAGCGGGCTACAAGGTGGCCGCCAACTATGCCGGCAATGACGAGGCCGCCGCCAAGTTCAAGGCCGAGACGGGAATCCCCGTCTACAAGTGGGACGTCTCGAACTACGAGGCCTGTGTCGCCGGCCTGAAGCAGGTCGAGGCTGACCTCGGCCCGGTCGAGGTGCTGGTCAACAATGCCGGCATCACGCGTGACGCCATGTTCCACAAGATGACCGCCCAGCAGTGGAACGAGGTGATCAACACCAACCTCAACTCGCTGTTCAACATGACCCAGCCGATCTGGGGCGGCATGCGCGACAGGAGCTTCGGCCGCGTCATCTGCATCTCCTCGATCAACGGCCAGAAGGGCCAGATGGGCCAGGCCAACTATTCCGCCGCCAAGGCGGGCGACATCGGCTTCGTCAAGGCGCTGGCCCAGGAGGGTGCGGCCAAGGGCATCACCGTCAACGCCATCTGCCCGGGCTACATCGGCACCGAAATGGTCAAGGCCATCCCGCAGGACGTGCTCGACAAGCGCATCCTGCCGCTGATCCCGGTGGGCCGCCTGGGCGAGCCTGAGGAAATCGCCCGCGCGGTGGTGTTCCTCGCGTCCGATGACGCCGGCTTCATCACCGGCTCGACGATTTCGGCCAATGGCGGCCAGTACATGATGTGAGGCAAGGCCTCATTTCCGCACTCCCGAAGCCCGCGCTTGACGCGGGCTTCTTCATTTCGGAACAAGGGGCATGGAACTCAAGGCCCAGGACCTGACCTGCGAGCGTGGCGGACGCATCGTCTTCCGCAACGTGTCGCTGTCGCTGAAGCCCGGCCAGCTGATGCAGCTGACGGGGCCCAATGGCTCCGGCAAGTCCTCTCTCCTGCGTCTCATCGCCGGCCTCAACGAGGCGCAGGTGGGGTCGGTGGCACTGGAAGGCGGCGAGGCAGACCTCACCATCGGCCAGCAGGCGCATTACGTGGCGCATCAGGAACCGGTGAAGTCGGCGCTCGGTGTGAGTGAGAACCTGAGCTTCTGGCGCGACTTCCTCGGCGGTGGCAACGTCGATGACGCACTCGAGGCCTTCGACCTGTCACGTCTCGCGAGCTACCCCGCAGGCCTTCTCTCTGCCGGGCAGAAGCGGCGCCTCGCGCTGGCCCGCATCGTGCTGGTGCCGCGCGTGCTGTGGCTGCTCGACGAGCCGACGGTGGGACTCGACACTTCTTCGCTCGACCGTTTCGTGAAGGTGATGGCGGCACAGCTCGATCAAGGAGGCATGATCATCGCCGCCACCCACGTGCCCTTGGGCCGCGAGCCGGACCTGCGCCTCGACTTGGGTGCCGCGCCATGAAGCTGATCCTCGCCCTCATCAGGCGCGACCTTACTCTTGCCATGCGGCAGGGCGGTGGTGTCGGCACGGCACTTGGCTTCTTCCTCGCTGTGGTGGTGCTGCTGCCCATCGGCATCGGGCCGGACCAGGCCCTGCTCGCGCGCATCGCACCCGGCGCCCTGTGGATCGCGCTGCTGCTCTCGGTGCTGCTCTCCGCCGACCGCATCTTCCAGCAGGACTATGAGGATGGCTCGCTCGACATCATGACCATGGGACCCGTTCCCTTCGAGATGGTGGCGCTGGCCAAGGCGGTGGCGCACTGGCTGTCGACCAGCCTGCCGCTGGCCATCGCGGCACCCCTCCTCGGCTTCCTCGTCAACCTCGAACCATCGGCCATCCTGCCGCTAGCGGTGGCCATGGTGGTGGGCTCGATTGCCCTGTCGCTGCTGGCCGCCATTGGCGCTGCCGTCACCGTGGGGTTGCGGCGCGGCGGGCTTCTGGTCTCGATCCTGGTGCTGCCGCTCTATGTGCCGGTGCTGATCTTCGGGCTTTCCGCCTCCCAGCCCGGTGCCGCACCGGGCCTCACCACGGCCTCACTGCTGATCCTCGCTGCCATCGCGCTGGTCAGCCTTGTCGTCTCCCCCCTTGCCTCGGCTGCGGCACTGAGGTCCTATCTCAAGTGACACGGCTCCATTAGATAAGCGGCATCATGCAGTTTCTCGCCAACCCGACCCGTTTCCTGAAAATCGCCAATGCGGTGCTGCCCTATGTCTGGGCCATCGCCATCGCGCTCTTTGCGGTGGGCCTCTATGGCGCGCTGGTGACGGCACCCCCCGACTACCAGCAGGGCGAGACGGTGCGCATCATGTATGTGCATGTGCCCGCCGCCTGGATGGCGCTCTTCGTCTATACCGTCATGGCGCTGGCCAGCGCCGTGGCGGCGATCTTCCGCCACCCGCTGGCCGACGTGGCCGCCAAGACGGCCGCCCCCATCGGCGCGGTGTTCTGCTTCCTGTCGCTCGCCACCGGTTCGCTCTGGGGCAAGCCCATGTGGGGTGCGTGGTGGGTGTGGGATGCCCGCCTCACCTCGATGTTCGTGCTCATGCTGCTCTACATCGGCTACATGGCCATCTGGGCAGCGATCGAGGAACCGCACCGGGCCGCCATGGTGGCCCGCGTCGTGGCCCTCGTCGGCTTCATCAACATTCCCATTGTCAAGTTCTCGGTCGACTGGTGGAACTCGCTGCACCAGCCGGCCAGCGTGTTCCGCGCCGACGGGCCGACGATTGCCGGCCCCATGCTGTGGCCGCTGCTGGTCATGGGCCTCGCCTATAGCTTCCTGTTCCTTGCCCTGCACCTCACCGCCATGCGCGCCGAGATCGCGGCCCGCAAGATCCGCCAGATACAGATCGCCGAGATCGGAGAGCGCTGATGGATTTTTCCGCCAACCACATAGGCTTCGTCATCGCGTCCTACGCGCTGAGCTTCATCTTCCTGGCAGGGCTCATCATCACCACGCTGGGCCGCGACAGGAAACTCCGCGCCGAGGCGGAGCGACTCGACACCCAGCGGAAGAAGGCCCGCGCATGAGCACGACCGAGACACCTGAGAAGCGCTCCCGCCTGTGGCTCGTGATGCTGCCTGTACTCGTCTTCGCAGGGTTGGCGGCGCTGTTCTGGAAGGGACTGTCCGGCACGCCGAACGAGATCCCCTCCGCCCTCATCAACAAACCGGTGCCGGACTTCGTGCTGAACCCGGTACCGGGGCTTGGTGCCCCGGGCTTTTCGGACGAGGACCTGAAGACGGGCAAGGTCACAGTCGTCAACGTCTGGGCCTCATGGTGCGCACCCTGCCGGGTCGAGCATCCGCTGCTCACCGAAATGGCCAAGCGGACCGACATCCAGCTCTTCGGCATGAACTACAAGGACGAGCCGGAAAATGCCGTGAGTTTCCTCGGCACGCTGGGTCAGCCCTTCGCTGCCGTGGGTGCCGACCGTGCCGGCCGCATCTCGGTGGACTGGGGCGTCTATGGCGTGCCGGAAACCTTCATCGTCGATGGCCAGGGCATGATCCGCTACAAGCACATCGGGCCGTTGACCGCAGAGTCAATCGCCGGTGAAATGGCCCGCGAGATCGAGAAGGCCAGGACGCCGCTGCCCGGCAGTGGTTCATGACTCTCACGCTGCAGCGCCGCGCCGACTTGACACTCGAGGCGGCGAAGCGCGTGGCCTGGGGTGGCGAAGGTGTGGTGCTCGGCGAAGCGGCGCGCCGCCGGATCGCCAGCGCCCGACGAGACTTCATCGCCCTCATCGAGCGCGAGGACATCACCATCTATGGCGTCAACACCGGCTATGGCCACCACGCGAAGAAGCGCCTGACGCCGGATGAGCGCAAGGCTCAGGCGAAGGCGCCCACCCACCATCGCGCCACCTCCTGGGGTGACCCGCTGCCGGAGCGCGTCGTGCGCGGCATCGTCCTTGCTCGGCTTGCCAACGTGATCGAAGGGCACGCCGCCCTGTCGCCGCATGTTGCGGAGGCCTTGGTGGCAATGCTCGATGGCGGACCCCTGCCGGCCATGCCCGCCAGAGGGCAAGGTGGTGCGGGCGAAATCCTGTCATTGTCCCATCTCTTCCTGCCGCTCACGCAGAGCGTGGAACTGGCCGAGAAGGACACGCTGTCACTGATCAATGGCTCGCCCGCCGCAACGGCATTGGTTGCCGATGCGGCCCTTGCGGCAAGATCAAGGCTTGAGCTGGTGGCGGATGTCTTCGCGCTGGCGGCCGAGGCCTTCAACGCGCCGCTCGGACACTTCGCGGAAGAACTCGAAGGGCTGTGGAACAACCCGCATGATGCATGGGCGCTCGATGCCCTGCGCAGCCGCATCGGCGGCGGGCATGGCGGCGACAGGCGCCCCTACCAGGCCCCGGTGTCGATCCGCATCATGCCGCGCATCCTGGGCGAGGCGCACCGTGCCATGGAGGCAGCCGACACCATCGCGCGGCAATCGCTGGCCGCGGTGAGCGACAACCCGGTGGTGTTCCCCGCAGGCGAGCGCATCGGGCCTGATGACGTGGTCTCGACCGGCGGCTATCACAACGCGCAGGCGCCTGCCGCGATGGATGCGCTCACGGCGGCCATGGCCAACCTCGCGGTGATCGCCACGCGGGTGGCGGCGAAGCTGCAGGACGGACCAGTCTCCCTGCTGCCGCCGTTCCTCGGCTATCCCGACAGCGACTATCTCGGCTGCTTGAGCATGGCGATGGTGGGCTACGAGGAGGAGATGCGCATGCTGGCGCAGCCCACCCTGCTGCCGGGTTCCGAGTCCGGCGGCTTCGCACAGGACGACGTGGCCTCGCCCGTGTTCCTCGCATGGAGCAAGCAAGAAAAGGCAGGCGAACTGCTGGAGCTCACGCTGGCCAGCCTCGCCCCCGTCGCGATGCGCGCCTATGCCGTGACGGGACGGCCCGTTCCGGAGGCGTTACGGTTGCGGGCCGCTGAAATCACGCAGCATTTTCCAGATGATGGCGGCGTGGCCGCCATGGGCCCCAGCTGTGCCGCGCTGGCGGCAGCCTTCAGGGCAGACATCTACAAGACTTGAGAGACGGGGATCAGGCCCGCTTGCGGGTCTTGATCTTGCGAACCGGCTTGGCCGGTTCCTTTTCCTCGATGCGGTCCATCTCGGCGGCGAGCACCGCCAGATTGTCGATGAAGGACTTGCGTTCGGAGGAGGAGATGAGGGAGAGCAGCTGCTTGTCCACCTCGTCGGCACCCGGCTGGGCCATCTTCAGCATCTTCTTGCCGACGGTGGTGATGCGGATCGCGTTGGTGCGGCCGTCGTCCTTGGTGCGCTTGCGCTGGAGGTAGCCCTGGGCCAGCAGGCGGGCCACGAGATCGGCGAGGGTGGAGCGGTCGATGCCGGTGAGCTTGACGAGCTCGGTCTGGCTCTTGCCGTCATTGGCGTCGACGGCGAGCAGAACCGTGAACTGGCGATGGGTGAGGCCCGACTTTCCGACCTCGCCCATGTAGATGAGGTTCGAGTACTGCGCCGCCCGTTTCAACAGGTGTGATGGTGAACGCGAGAATTGCTTCACGTCCTTGGTTGTTGTCATACGCCCCGTCTCCTGCCCGCGGTCCGAAGGATCTTGCCTCAGGCTCTCGCGAAAATTCCGTCGCCATCTCTGGCATGTCCGATGCTCGACAGCGTGAGGACCGTCCCCCGCGGAGCCGCGAACAAGTAGCGGCTCAGATTTTGCGCTGCAAGCAAAAAGCGGTTTGAATTCCGTGAGTGCTCTTTGCCCGGAGCTGAGTTAAGATGATCCGCACACAGATTTCAACACTTGACAAGCGATGGCCATTAAGACTCAGACGCCCGACTTCTGCCGCGAAATTCCCGACGGTGACAGCCACGAGAGGGATGTCTGCGTCACCTGCGGCTTCGTCAATTACGTGAACCCGAAGATCGTCACGGGGTCCATCGTGAGGCATGAGAGCAAGATCATGCTGTGCCGGCGCGCCATCGAACCGCGGATCGGATTCTGGACCTTGCCAGCGGGCTTCATGGAGGTCGGCGAAACCACCGAGCAGGCGGCAATGCGCGAGGCGCGCGAGGAAGCCAATGCGTCAATCGTGATTGACAGGCTGCTCGCCGTCTACACCATCCCGCGCATCGCGCAGGTGCAGATCATGTATCTCGCGCACATGGCCGAGCCGTCATTCTCCGCCGGGCCGGAGAGCCTCGAGGTGATGATGGTGGGATGGGACGATATCCCGTGGGACGACATCGCATTCCCCTCGGTGACATGGGCGCTGCAGCAGTATCGCAGCGTGGAGAACGTTGCGGAGTTTGCGCCATTCTCCAATCCGACCGGGGCTTTTGACGGTCTCTAGGCTTCGCCGCGCTACCCCAAAACACGGCGTCAACCCACTCCACATTCACCTTGCGCGGACTTGATCCGCGCATCCTTTTCCGGGGGGCCAAAAAAGATGCCCGGGTCAAGCCCGGGCAAGGTGATCGGTGGTGCGTCGGGTGAGGATGCCTCACCCCTTCTCGTCCTCGATCATGTGCTTCGTCATGAAGGGAGCGTTGGCGATGGCGAAGACGAGGGTGAGCGGCAGCAGGCCGAAGACCTTGAAGTTGACCCAGGCATCGGTCGAGACGCTGCGCCAGACAATTTCGTTCAGGACCGCGAGAAACAGGAAGAACAGGCCCCAGCGGATCGACAGGGTCCGCCAGGCGGCCTCCGTGAGCTTCACCGCCTCGCCCATGATCAGCTTGAGGTAGCTGCGGCCGAAGGCCACGCCGCCCAGCAGCACGGCGCCGAAGAGTGCATTGATGAGAGTCACCTTGACCTTGATGAACAGCTCGCTGTGTAGCCACAAGGTGAGCGCGCCGAACAGGGCGACGAAAATCGCCGAGACCAGCGGCACCATCGCGAGCTTGCGGGTGAGCAGCCAGGAGGCCGTGAGCGCCACCACCGTCGCCACCATGAAGATGCCAGTGCCCCAGAAGATACCGGCCTTCCAGTTGGCGATGAAGAAGCAGACGAGCGGCCCCATCTCGATGAGGAGCTTGGTGCCCTGCCCCATCCTGGGGCTCGATGTGAAGCTCATGCTTCCTCCAATCCGGCAATGGCGCGCGCGAAGCCCTCAGCGTCGAAGGGCTGCAGGTCCTCGATCTTCTCGCCCACGCCGATGGCATGGACCGGGATCTTGAACCGCTCGGCGATGGCGACGAGGATGCCGCCCCGCGCCGTACCGTCGAGCTTGGTCATGATGAGGCCGGTGACACCCGCCACCTTGGTGAAAATGTCCGCCTGGGCCATGGCGTTCTGGCCGGTGGTGGCATCGAGCACGAGCAGCACCGCATGCGGCGCGCCCTCGTCCTGCTTCTTGATGACACGCACGATCTTGTCGAGCTCGTCCATCAGGTACTGCTTGTTCTGGAGGCGCCCTGCCGTGTCGATGAACAGGATGTCGGTGCCGTCGGCCTTGGCCTCCGCAATGGCATCAAAGGCGAGGCCCGAGGCATCCGCGCCGGTGGGCCTGGACATGACCTTGGCGCCGATGCGGCCACCCCAGACATTGAGCTGCTCGATGGCCGCAGCGCGGAACGTGTCGCATGCGGCGAACATCACCTTGTGGCCCTCGGCCCGGGCAATCGAGCCCAGCTTGCCGATGGTCGTCGTCTTGCCCGCGCCATTGACGCCGACGACGAGGATGATGAAGGGCTTCTGCGCGCCAAAGGTGAAGGGCACCTCGACGGGCTTCAGGACTTTTGCGACCTCATCGGCGAGGATGCGCTTCACCTCTTCCGGGTCGATCTCCTTGTCATAGCGGCCGGAGGAAACCTCCTTCACGATGCGTTCCGCCATGGGAAGCCCCAGGTCGGCCTGCAGCAGCACGTCCTCGAGGTCCTGCAGCGTGGCCTTGTCGAGCTTCTTCTTGGTGAAGATCGAGGTGATGGAGCCGGTGATGGAGCGCGAGGACTTGGACAGGCCTTCCGAGAGGCGCGAGAACCAGCCACTGCTGCGCTCGGCCTCGGGTTCGGCGACAGGTTCGGGCGCAGCCTCAGCAACAATAGCCTCGGCGGCAGGCGGCGGGGCCTCCTGCTCCTCCTTCGGGCCGGAGCGGGTGAACAGCTTCCTGAAAAAACTCATGCGGCGAGCCTGGCCTCGAGATGGGATTGGCCACGTCCTGTGACCTGGGCGGTGACGATGGCGCCGGGCGACATGCGGGCTTCGAACTTCACCTGCGCGAAATGTTCGGTGCGGCCCATGGCTTCCGTCTCGATCAGCACCTGGCGCGTGGTGCCGATCTCTCGGCTGAGGAACTGGTCGAGCCGCTCTTCGCCCTTCTGGCGCAGCAGCGCGGCGCGCTCCTTGATCAGGTGCTTCTCGAGCTGCGGCATGCGTTCGGCGGGCGTGCCGGGCCTGGCTGAGAAGGGAAAGACGTGCAGATAGGTGAGGCCGCAGTCATCGATGATCCTGAGCGAGTTCTCGAACATCTCGTCCGTCTCGGTCGGGAAGCCGGCGATGATGTCGGCGCCGAAGACGATGCCGGGGCGGCGAGTGCGCAGTTCCGAACAGAAGGCGATCGAGTCTTCCCGCGCATGGCGGCGCTTCATGCGCTTGAGGATCATGTTGTCGCCGGACTGCAGCGAGAGATGGATATGCGGCATCACCCGCTCCTCGCCGACGATGACATCCATCAGCTCCGGGTCGGCCTCGATCGAGTCGATGGAGGAAAGGCGCAGGCGCTTCAGCTCCGGAACGGTCTTGAGAATGCGACTTGTGAGAAGCCCGAGCTTCGGCGCACCGTCGAGATCAGCCCCCCATGAGGTGAGGTCCACGCCCGTCAGCACCACTTCGGAATAGCCCGAGCCCACGAGGCGGCGCACCTGCTCCACCACGTCGCCTGCCTGCAGCGAACGCGAATTGCCGCGGCCGAAGGGGATGATGCAGAAGGTGCAGCGGTGATCACAGCCGTTCTGCACCTGCACGAAGGCGCGGGTGCGTTCCTTCAGGCCATCGACGAGGTGAGGCTTTGCCGTCTTCACTTCCATGATGTCGGAGACGGAGACCCGCGCATTGGCGCCATGCTGCCAGCTTGCGAGCTTGAGCTTCTCCTCGTTGCCGAGCACGCGGGAGACTTCCGGCATCTTGGCGAACATCTCGGGGTCGGTCTGCGCCGCGCAACCCGTCACGATGATCTCGGCATCCGGGTTCTCGGCCTTGGCTTTGCGGATCGCCTGCCGTGCCTGGCGGGTGGCTTCCGCCGTCACCGCACAGGTGTTGAACACGATGGCATTGGACTTTCCCGCAGCCTCGGCATGGTTGCGCATCACCTCGGTCTCATAGGTGTTGAGGCGGCAGCCGAAGGTGATGAATTTGGTCTCGCTCATCGTCACACCGCCAGATGCGGCGGCAGGTCGCCTTCGAATTCATATTCGACCGGGCCGGTCATGATGATGTGGCCGTCACTCTCGCGGATGGCCATGAACAGGTCACCACCCGGCAGCGTGATGGTGGCTTGTGCGTCCAGCCGCTTGAGCCGGAAGCCAGCGGCCATCACCGCGCAGGCGGCGGTGCCGCAGGCCTTGGTGAGCCCGGCGCCGCGCTCCCACACCTTGATGACCACACGGTCGCGCGCGTCGATGCGCGCCAGCGTGATGTTGGCGCGCCTGGGGAACAGCGGGTGATGCTCCAGCATCGGGCCGATCTTGGCGAGGTCCACGACGTCGAGATCCTTCACCCAGAAAATGCAATGCGGATTGCCGACATTGACGACCGACGGCCGGTCGATCAACGGAGCCTCGACGGGGCCGACGTGCAAATCGATGTAGCGCGTGTCGTGGAACTTCTCCGACAGCGGAATGTCCTGCCAGTCGAAGCGGGGTGCGCCCATATCGACGGTGACGAGCCGGTCGCCGCCCTTCTCGGCCACGAGATAGCCGCCCTTGGTGTCGATGGTGGCGCGGCTGGCCTTCTTCTCGTCGAACAGGATGTCGGCGATGCAGCGCGTGGCGTTGCCGCAGCTTTCCACCTCGCCACCCTCATTGTTCCAGATGCGCATGGTGACGTCGGCCTTGGAGGAAGGCTCCAGCACGATCAGCTGGTCGCAGCCGATGCCGGTCTTGCGGTCGGCGATGGCGCGGGCCTTCGCCTCGTCCATGGCAAGCGAGCGCTTGCGCGCATCGAACACGACGAAGTCGTTTCCGAGCCCGTTCATCTTGCGGAAATGGAGGGGTGAGGCCTCAGTCATGTGGGCGCTTATATGGGAAAAGCCTTGAGGATTGCTAGACCGCCGATAGGTGATAGCTTGCGGCAAAACGGGAGGAATGGATGGCGGCGCGGAATTTCACGAGCGAACTGGTAGGCTCCTTTTCGGAAGGATCGAACGGCAACCCGACGGTGGCCATGATCGAGGCCGCCTTCCGCCACCACGGCCTCAACTGGCGCTACATCAACTGCGAGGTGCCGCCCGACAGGCTGGCCGACGCCGTGAAGGGCGCGCGCGCCATGGGCTGGAAGGGCTTCAACCTGTCGATCCCGCACAAGGTGGAGGTCATCCAGCACTTGGACGGGCTGGGCGAGAGTGCGGCCATCATGGGCGCCGTCAACTGCGCCGTGAACCGCAATGGAAAGCTCATCGGCGAGAACACCGACGGCAAGGGCTTCCTCAAGTCGCTCATGGAGGTGGTGGACCCCAGGGGCAAATCCATCGTGATGTTCGGGGCGGGCGGTGCGGCCCGCGCCATCGGCGTCGAGCTGGCGCTTGCCGGGGCCAAGTCCCTCACCATCGTCAACCGTTCCGCCGCCCGTGCCGAGCCGCTGGTCAAGTTGTTGAACGAAAAGACGAAAACCCCCACCGAGCTGGTGGTATGGCCGAAAGCCTACCGGGTGCCCGACGGCACCGACATCGTGGTCAACGCCACCTCCATCGGCCTCGCCAACGGCAACCAGCCTCTCGACGTCGACCTCGCCACCCTCAGGCCCGGCATGGTGGTGGCGGACGTCATCGTCGACCCGCCCGACACCCGCTTCCTGCGGGACGCCAAGGCCCAGGGCTGCACCACCATCGATGGGCTGGGCATGCTGATCAACCAGGGGGTCATCGGGGTGAAGTACTGGACCGGGATCGACGCCGACCCCGCGGCCATGCGCAGGGAGCTTGAAGAGATTTTCGCTTCCTGATCAGATAGATAGATCTTAAGGACCGCCATCCCCTTTTGACCCGTCATCCCGGCGAAGCCCGGGATCCAGCTTCGGGCGGCACCCCCACGGCGAGGCCGAAACCGGCCACCGCCGTGGTAGATTTCGTAACGATTGCTTTTGGGCGTCTGCAGGGGCCGCTACCACCCCAGCCTGACACCCCACAAATCCTCTCTACCCCTCTCCCAGGGGCGTGCACGGAACCCAGAGGAAGCTGGATCCCGG
>JBEARP010000015.1:0-3605 GCA_041163105.1 Pseudomonadota bacterium | reverse complement strand
GCACCAAGGGCCGACCGGAGGAGTGATCCAGGTCACAGCCGCGCCACGTTCTGGAACATAAAGCTTCTTCAATTGTGTTATGGTGCAGTTCCGAACTCAGCCGATGGCTCCCTAATGGTGATTCCAGTGCGCCAGATTTCAGTTGCCCTGTTTGCAATCGTGTTTGCGATTCTCGGCCTTCTGGGTCCGGCAGCGGCGGGAAGTTGCCCGGCCGAAAGCTTCGTGAAAAGCGCTGGCCAGGCCTATGACCGGGCGGCAGCGTCAGGTTCTCCCGCCGCTTTCGCCAGTGCCGCCGGGCGCTATTCCGACCTTCGCTCGCTCAGTTTCTTCGCACTCGGCCAGTATCGCAAGGATCTGCCCAAGTCGCGCGAGGCCGAATTCCTCACCCTTACCCGCAAGTTCATCGGCGAAACGCTGAGGAAGCACGGCCGCGGCCTGAGCGGTGGCATCGTGGAAATCCTGGACTGCGACGCCTCGGGTAGCGGCCTCACCGTCACGACCCGCTCGGCCTCGGGCAAGAAGATCGTCTTCCGCCTCGCCAAGGCGGGTGGCGGCTACACGGTGCGCGACGTCAACATGCAGGGCATCTGGCTTGCCCAGCAGATGCGCTCCAAGTTCACCGGCACAATCTCGAAGAAGGGCATGGACGGGCTGTTCGCCTATCTGGGCAGCTAGACCCCGTCACCGAGTCCCGACGATGAACAATCGCGGGAAGCGCAGCAGCACCTTGCCGTCGGCCTGCAGCGGATACGCCTTTGTGAGCATCATCCCATAGACGGCAAGAAAGCTCTCGCGCTCCTCGGCGCTGAGAGGTGCGAGAAAGGGGCGGAGCCCCGTCGTTCCCAGCCATGAGATGATGCCCTCTACGCCGTCGAGCGGGTGGTTGTAGATGCTGTGCCAGATGTCCAGCCGGCAGAAATGCGGCTTGAGTCGTGCGTAATAGGTTTCGACCGCCGGCAGCACGTCGCGCGCCGCGGCTGCCCCACCCAGCTTCGCCGCCCACGGCCCCTGCCCCGCCGTGGCCTGCATCAGCCGGTGGCTCGGCTCCGCCAGGTTGTCAGGCATCTGCACCGCCAGCACGCCGCCTGCGGGCAGCGTTCCGGAGAGCTGCTCGAGCACGCGCAGATGATCTGGCACCCACTGGAAGGTGGCGTTGGAGAACAGCAGGTCCGGCTGCTCCGGCGGCAGCCAGATGGACAGGTCGCCGAAGGCGAAGTCGGCACCTGGGCAGGTGGCCCGCGCCGCCTCCAGCATGGCAGGCGAATTGTCGATCCCCGTCACATGCGCCTGCGGAAAGCGCGCCACCAGCACGGCCGTCGAGTTGCCGGGCCCGCAGCCCAGGTCATAGACTCGCCGGGCTGCCGCCAGATGAACATGCGCCAGCAGGTCCCGCGCGGGCCGTGTGCGCTCATCCGCGAAGGCCAGATACTTGTCGGGCTGCCAGTCGCTCATGGCCTGACCCTAGCACGGAAGGGCGCGGCGCGCGCTTGTCCTCTGGAACAAGCCATCGAACGGCCTTATAGGTCGGGGCCATGCGTGACCTGCCCCCGCTCAGCACCATTCGCGTCTTCGACGCCGCCGCCCGCCACCAGAACCTGTCCCGCGCGGCGGAAGAGCTGAACATGACGCAGTCGGCAGTGAGCTACCAGATCAAGCAGATCGAGGCCTTCGTCGGCGCACCCCTGTTCCTGCGCGAGGCGCGCGGCGTCAGGCTCAACCAGCGCGGCGAGCAGCTGGCCCCCATGGTGCAGGCGGCCCTCTCCAGCCTGTCGCGCGCGTTTCGCGCGGTCAGCGACAAGGCGCATTCGGTGCTCACCATCTCCACCATGCAGACCATTGCCGGCAACTGGCTCGCCCCGCGCATCGGCTCCTTCCAGATGCTGCACCCGGAGTTCGCAGTCAGGCTCGACATCTCCTCGACACTCGCCGATTTCGCCGCGGACGGCGTCGACGTTGCAATTCGCTCTGGAAAGGCCGACTGGCCGGGCCTCGAGTCGCATCTCCTGTTCGAGCAAACCTTCACCGCCGTGGCGAGTCCCGCCTATCTCGCCCGCGAAGGACGGCCGAAAACGCCCAAGGACATGCTCTCCCATGTGCTCATCGCACCGTCAGATGAGTGGTGGGACATCTGGTTCCGCGCCGCAGGCGTTGCCACACCCATCACCTTCACAAGGCCCGGCATCGACGTTGAAACACAGCAGATGGCCGCAAGCGTCGCGCTCGCCGGCCATGGCATCGCCCTCATCACGCCGCGCTTCGAGGCGCAGAGCTTCGCCGCGGGCAGGCTCGTGCCGCTGTTCGACATCACGGCATCCACGGGCGCGGGCTACTACCTCGCCTATCCGCGAGAGCAGCGCTCCAGCCGCAAGATCAGGCTGTTCAGGGACTGGGTGCTGGCAGAGGCGGCGATCACCTAATACTCCAGCACCACCACCTTGGTGCCCATCTGGACGCGGTTGTAGAGGTCGATGATGTCCACGTTGAGAAGGCTCACGCAGCCCGCCGTCTTCTTGCGGCCGATCATCGAGGGATCATGCGAACCGTGAATGCGATAGATTGTGTCGACGTCGCCCTGGTAGAGGTAGAGCGCGCGCGCACCCATCGGGTTTTCCGGGCCGCCCGGCATGCCGCCCTCCTGCCACTTCACCAGCTTCGGGAATTCGGCGATGTGCTCGGGCGTCGGCGTCCAGGTCGGCCACTTCTCCATGCGGCCGATGGTGGCCTGGCCTGACCAGGTGCGGCCGGCCTTGCCAACCGAGGCGCCATAGCGGATCGCCTTGCCATTGCCGAGGACGAGATAGAGGTAGCGCTTCTTGGGGTCGACCACGATGGTGCCCGGCGCCTCGGAACTGTCGAAGTCCACCTCCTTGCGGCGGTACTTGTATTCGATCTTCTTCTCGTCGTCCTTGACCGGGAAAGGCTCCTGGCTCAGGTCCACGGTGGCGTCCTGGGCGAAGACCGGGGTCGCGGCGGCGGCGGCAAGTGAGGCGAGGAACAGGCGGCGGCTGAGGGTCATGGATTCGTGTCACAAGGGTTGAGGTTTGGCGCTTCCTAGCATGCTCCGGCAGCGCCGTCACCCACCCCCGGTTTCATCACGCCCGGGCTTGTCCCGGGCATCCTTTTCCCCGTAGCAAAAAGTATCGCCGGGACAAGCCCGGCGATGATGACTGCGCAAGCATGGAGGCGGAGAGCCCCTACCGCGCGAACTGCTTGTACTTGATGCGCTTGGGCATCACGCTGTCTTCGCCCAGGCGGCGCTTCTTGTCTTCTTCGTAATCCTGGAAGTTGCCCTCGAACCATTCCACATGGCTGTCGCCCTCGAAGGCCAGGATGTGCGTGGCCAGGCGGTCGAGGAACATGCGGTCATGGCTGATGACCACCGCGCAACCGGCGAAATCCTCCAGCGCCTCTTCCAGCGCCGCCAGCGTTTCGGTGTCGAGGTCGTTGGTCGGTTCGTCGAGCAGCAGCACGTTGGCGCCGGACTTCAGCATCTTGGCCAGATGCACGCGGTTGCGCTGGCCGCCCGAGAGGTTGCCCACCTTCTGCTGCTGGTCGGCGCCCTTGAAGTTAAAGGCACCCGTATAGGCGCGCGAATTCATCTCGCG
>JBEARP010000014.1:0-5518 GCA_041163105.1 Pseudomonadota bacterium | reverse complement strand
GGGAAGGACTTGCCGCCCGCCACGATGGCCATGGCGTCCTTGTAATAGGGATACTTGGCGAGCACTTCGGCGTTCTCGTAGACGGCGGTCGAGACGGGCGCATGGCCCTGCAGCGCGCGCTTCACCGCGATCTCAGGGCTCTGCACCCACTGGATGAACTTCCAGGCGGCGTCCTGCTCTTCGGGCGTGGTGTTCTTCGGGATGCCCCATCCCCAGCCGCCGCTTTCACCCGATCCGCCGGGCATGGTGGCAAGCTTCACCTTGCCCGCAACCTTCGGGCACTTCTCGGCATTGTCGATCTGCGGCAGCATCCACCAGTAAGTGACCATGGAGAAGGCCTCGCCCGAGCACATCAGGCGCAGCGTATCGTCCAGCGTTGCCGAGAGCGCGCCCTGCTGCGCGCCGTTGTTGATGTTGTCGGTGTAAAGGGCGAGCGCCTTCGCACCCTCGGGGCTGTTGAGGGTGACTTCGCCCTTGTCGTTCACATAGCTACCGCCCGCCGAGAACAGATAGTTAGAGAACTCCATCGAGTTCGGGTCACCACGCTGGCCCTGCATAGCCGCACCGGCAACACCGGCATTGGCCTTCATGAACTTCGCGATCTGCACGTACTCGTCAAGCGTGGTCGGAGCCGCTAGATCCTTGCCGAACTGCGCCTTGTAGGAGTCTTTCAGCTTCTGATCCTCCAGCAGGTCCGTGCGGTAGATGAGGCCCATCGAATAATTGTACATGGGGATGAGCGAGGTATTGGTGGGCGTGCCGCCCAGCAACGTGAAGGTGGAGGGGATGAAGCCCGAGGTGTCGAACTTTGACTCTGCGATCAGTGGAGAGAGGTCGAGCAACCAGCCGGCCTTGGGGAATTCTCCCGCCCACAGGAAGTCGACCTCGAGGAGGTTATACTCGCTCTGCGGTGCGGTGAGCTGCGGCACCAGCTTGTCGTGCATGTCGCCGTAGCCGACCTTCTCGAACTCGACCTTGATGCCGGTCTGCTTTTCAAAGTCGGGCAGAAGGCCTTCGATGATCTGGGTTTCGGGCACGTCCTCCATGAGGGCGCGCAACGTTACTCCCTCGGCATGGGCAAGACCGGAGGCGGCGATCAGCGCGGCGAAGCTCGCAGCGGTGAGAACGGAACTGAGTTTCAACATGTTTCCTCTCCTGTTGTTATTTCACAGAGCCAAAGGTGAGGCCCTGGACGATGAATCGCTGGATGAAGCGTGAAGCGATGATGAGCGGCAGGATGGCCAGCACCACCCCTGCCGAAACCTTGCCGATCTGAATGCCGTTAGATGTCTGCAACGAAGCGAGAGCCACAGGAATGGTGGCCGTTTTCGAGCCCGTGAGCACGAGTGCAAAGAGGAACTCGTTCCATGACAGGATGAAGCCCAGGACGCCGGCTGCCGCGAGTCCCGGCAACGACACCGGCAGCACGATGCGCCAGAAGGCGCCCCAGGCCGTGGTACCGTCGGTCATGGCCGCCCATTCGAGATCAACCGGAATGCCTTCGAAGAAGCCCATTAGGATCCAGGCGAGGAAGGGAATGTTGAGCGCCGCATAGACGATGGTGAGACCGGTCAGCGACTGCGTGAGTTCCATCGACCGCAGGATGGCGAAGGCCGGCAGCACGAGGGCGACAGGCGGTAGCATCTGCAGCGACAGGACGAGAAAACGACCGAAGCGGCCACCAGTCTGGAAGCGCGCGAAAGCATAACCCATGGCAGCGGCAAACGGCAGAGCGATGATGACGGATCCCAGTGCAACGATGATCGAGTTCAGATAGAAAGTACCGAAACGCTTCTGCCCGAACAGGCTCTGGTAGTTCTCCAGCGAGAAGGCAGGGAAAACATCGGTGCTGTAGGCCATGCTTTCGGGCACGAGGCTGGTTCTGAGCACCCACAGGGGTGGCAGCAGGATGAGCGCCACCGCGAGCCATAAGCCGGCATGGAGCCCGAAGTGCCTCATGCGTGCCTCCGCAATAGTGCGGGCGCGGCGCGCGGGCGGGGAATGGCCTTGCCATCCTCCGGGGTGAATAGATGCATTGGGGTGAGATCGACGTAGAGTGTGACACTCTCGCCGGGCTGCGCGCTGTAGTGCCGGGACAGGCGCGCTGAAACCTGCGTGGGAGCACCCGCAAGGCGGCCGATCAGGATATTTTCAGGGCCCAGAGCCTCCACGGCTTCGACCTGAAGCGTAAGCGGGGCAGAGCTATCGCCATTGGGCGCGGCATGGAAATCCTCGCTCCGCAGCCCGAAGATGACAGGCTTTCCGGCCCATGCGGCGTAGGCTGCGCGAAAGGCGGCGGGGATTGGCAGCATCGCGCCATCCGTTGTGAAGCCAAGGCCATCGCCGACCGCCACCAAGCGGCCCGGCACGAGGTTCATCGGTGGGCTCGCCAGGAAGCCCGCAACGAAGGTGTCTGCCGGATTGGCATAGACCTCAAGCGGCGGACCCTGCTGGATGAGTCGGCCATCCTTCATGATGAAGATGCGGTCGCCCATGGTCATGGCCTCGACCTGGTCATGGGTGACGTGGATGGTGGTGCGGCCTAGCTTGCGGTGCAGGCGGATGAGCTCGAGGCGCATTTCGGCGCGCAGCTGTGCATCGAGGTTGGAGAGCGGCTCGTCGAGCAGGAAGGCCTGTGGATCCCGCACGATGGCGCGGCCCAGCGCCACGCGCTGGCGTTGGCCGCCAGAGAGGGCAGAAGGTCTGCGCTGCATCAGCGGCGTCAAACCCAGAAGCTCCGCGGCCTCCTTCACCTTGGCGTCGATCTCCTCCGCCGGGCTGCCGCGCATGCGCAGGCCGAAGGCCATGTTCTGCCACACGTTCATGTGTGGATAGAGGGCGTAGGACTGGAAGACGACCGCGATGTTGCGATCGCGCGGGGCGACGTGGTTGACAATCTCCCCATTGATCAGGATGTCGCCCGCCGTAATGCTTTCGAGACCTGCGATGGAGCGTAGCAGAGTGGACTTGCCGCATCCCGAGGGACCAAGGAAAATGACGAACTCGCCATCCGCGACGCTCAAGTCAATGTCCTTCACCCCAGTGGCGGAGCCGGGATAGATCTTGCTGACCTGCCTGAGTTCAATGGAGGCCATGGGTCCTCATGTCATGTAGACCCCACCGGTGACGTTGATGCCCTGCCCCGTCATGAAGCGTGCACTGTCGGAGCATAAGAAGGTGACGACGTCAGCTACGTCCTCCGGCGTTTCGAGACGGCCCAGCGGCGTTGCTGCCACGTAATCATCAACTACGCGTTCAGGCGTGACGCCGCGCAACTTCGCCTCCCATTCAATCTCGCGCGTCTGCATTGAGGTCTTGACGAAACCTGGGCAGACGGCGTTGACGCGGATACCCTTGGGCGCAAGCTCGCGGGCGAGCCCCTGCGTCCAGCCCAGCACAGCGAACTTGCTGGCCGAGTAATGCGCCAGCAGGGGGGCGCCCACCTTGGCGGCGAGTGAGGCGGTGTTAACGATGGTGCCCGAGCCCTGCGCCACAAAACGGCGGGCAACGATCTGGTTGGTGAGGAACACGCCACGCGTATTGACGTCGAAATTGAAGTCCCATTCCTCGTCGGTGAGTTCCAGCGCATGCTGCATGGTGGAGACACCGGCATTGGCGCAGAGGATGTCGATGCCGCCGAAGGCCTTCTCCACTTCAGCAATGGCGGTCTCCACCGCTGTGCGCTTCCTCACATCGATGGTGAAGGCGCTGCCGCCGATCTCGGCCGCGACTTTTTCCGCCCCGGGCAGGTTGAGATCGCAGACAGCGACCCGAATGCTCTGTCGGGCAAGTGCCCGGGCAATGGCCCGGCCGATCCCCGTGGCTGCCCCTGTGACGACGGCGCGGCGACCGGAAAGCTCTGGGTAGGAGACCGTGGCGGACAAGGCAGGACACTCCAGTAACAGGAAGATGATCCAATATAATTCCACAAAAACGAACATGGCAACCCGATTTTTGTTTGAGTCTGTTCGAGTTTGGCTCTAATTTCCTCCCTTCAGGAGAGATCAGGCACAGGGACTCACATGGGTGCGTCAATAGCGGATGAGGAGAGGAAGCCCACGGGGCCCCGCGCCCGCATGCTCCCGCAGCTGCGCCATGCCCACATCCTGTCAGCACTTGCTGCGCAAGGCGCGGTTCAGGTGAGCGTCATTGCCCAGGAACTGGGCGTCTCCGACATGACGGTGAGGCGCGACCTGATGGACCTCGAGGCGGCAGGCAGGCTCACCCGCACATTCGGCGGGGCGCTCGACACTGGTGCGGGTCGCCAGACGCCGGTCGACCGGGACGAGCCGCATTTCGAAGCCCGAACGCAGCGCCAGCGCGAGGCGAAGGAAGCCATCGCCGCCGCCGCCGCCGGGCTCGCCCGGGGCTATCGCACCATAGCGCTAGACGTGGGCACCACCACCCATCTCCTCGCCCACAGGCTTGCAGGCCAGCCGGAGGCAAAGCTCTTCACCAATAGCCTGCGCATTGCGGGCGAACTCGCGGCAGATGTGGCAGAAGTATATGTGCCCGGCGGGCGCGTGCGCGCCGGCGAACTCGCCATCGGCGGCAGTGCGGCGGTGGCGCAGTTCCAGAGCCTTTGGTTCGACATCGCCTTCATCGGCGTCTCCGGCATCACGCCCTCGGGCATCTTCGATTATTCCTTCGACGACGTGGAGCTGAAGCGCATCTATCTCCGTCGCTCCGGCCTCAGCGTCGTGCTGTGCGATGCCTCGAAGTTCGGTCGCATTTCGCTCGTCCACATCGCCGCCTTGCGCGAGTTCAACGTGCTCGTCACCGATGCCGCCCCACCTCCGCTTCTCGCCGCGGCACTGGCGGAAGCAGGGGTGCGGACCGAGATCGCCTCCACTTCCGACAACTCATGACCCGACTGCAGGAGCAGACAAATGGTTTTCGACTTTTTCGGATCCAAGAAGAAGGTGATCATCGCCATGGCGCATATCGGCGCCATGCCGGGTTCGCCGCTCTATGACGAGAAGGGCGGCATGCAGAAGCTGGTCGACGGTGTTGCCGCCGACATCGAGAAACTGCAGGCCGGCGGCGTCGATGCCATCATGTTCGGCAACGAAAACGACCGACCCTACCTGCTTAAGGCCACACCGGAATCAACCGCCGCCATGACGGCGGTGGTTGCCGCGCTGAAGCCGATGATCAAGGTGCCATTCGGCGTGAACTACCTGTGGGACCCGACGGCGAGCGTCGCCATTGCGGCGGCAACGGGTGCCCAGTTCGTGCGCGAGATCTTCACCGGCGTCTTTGCCTCCGACATGGGCGTGTGGGCGCCCGATGCCGCAACGCCTGCCCGGCTGCGCCGCAACCTCGGCCGACCTGACCTGAAGCTGCTCTACAACATCAACGCCGAATTTGCCCACTCGCTGGATGAGCGTCCCATCGAGCTGCGCGCCCGAAGCGCGGTGTTCTCGTCGCTGGCCGACGCAATTCTCGTGTCAGGCCCGGTAACGGGCGAGCCCGCCGACAGTTCCCAGTTGAAGAGGGTATGCGAGACGGTGAAGGA
>JBEARP010000013.1:0-29304 GCA_041163105.1 Pseudomonadota bacterium | reverse complement strand
GGGTGCAGTGAATGACACATCTGTGGGTCAGGGCCGAGCAGCGGCCGAATGAAGAGCGCGTGGGGCTGACGCCCGAGGGCGCTGCGGCCCTCGTCAGGGCCAGGATCACGGTCACCGTGGAAGAAAGCTCGGTGCGGGCCATCGGAATCGACGGTTACAAAGCGGCGGGCTGCGCCATCGCGCCTGAGAACATGTGGCCCTCGGCACCGGCCGACGCCATCATCTTCGGCCTCAAGGAACTGCCGGAGGACGGCACGCCGCTGACCCACCGCCACATCATGTTCGGCCATGCCTACAAGGGCCAGCCGGCGGGGCAAATTCTGCTGAAGCGGTTCAAGGCCGGTGGCGGCACGCTTTATGACCTCGAATACCTCGTCGACGAGACCGGCCGCCGGGTTGCCGCCTTCGGCTACTGGGCGGGCTTCGCCGGGGCGGCGATCTCGCTCAAGTGCTGGGCCGCGCAGCAGAAGGGCGGCATCTGCGGGCCGGTATCGAAGTATCCCAGCAGGCAGGCGCTGCTTGACGCGCTGCAGGCCGAGCTTCCGGCCGCCGGGCGGCCGCGCGCCATCATCATCGGCGCGCTGGGCCGCGTGGGCACGGGTGCAGCCGACCTGTGCACCGCGATGAACGTTGCCGTGACCCGGTGGGACATGGCGGAGACGGCGAGCGGAGGGCCCTTTCCCGAAGTGCTGCAGCACCAGATCTTCCTGAACTGCATTCTCGCAAGACCGGGCTGCCCGGTGTTCGTGCCGGAGTCCGCCAAGCAGGCGCAGCGCCAGCTCACCGTGATCGGCGACATCGCCTGCGACCCGACCTCCGACTTCTCACCCATAAAGGTCTATTCCCAGGCCACCGACTGGGAGTTGCCGGCGCTGCGCGTGTGGGATTCGCCGCCGCTCGACGTGATGGCGATCGACAACCTGCCCTCGCTGCTGCCCGTGGAAAGCAGCGAGGACTATGCCAAGCAGCTGCTGGCCTCGCTTCTGACCCTCGATCATCTGGAGGCCGGCGTCTGGGGCCGTGCCTTCACCGAATTCACCCGCCACACGGCGACACTCTGACGGAGACTGACATGACGACGATTCACTGGTGCGGCACCGGCCTGTCCTCCGGCCCCGGCTTGCGCCGGCTTCTCGAGAACGGCCACAAGGTGGTGGTGTGGAACCGCACCGTGTCCAAGGCGCAGGAGGTGGTGGGCACCCTGACGAAGGATATCCGCCCCTACTCGCTCGACGCGCTGACGGCGGCGCTCGCGCCCGGCGACATCGCCATCTCGATGCTGCCGGCCGACCAGCATGTGGCCATCGCCAAGGCCTGCCTCGCGAAGGGCGCCAACTTCGTGTCGTCGTCCTACATCGCACCCGAGATGCGGGCACTCGACCCCGAGTTCAAGGCCAAGGGCCTCGTCTCGGTGAACGAGGTGGGCCTCGACCCCGGCATCGACCATCTGATGGCGCATGACCTCGTTGCGCGCTATCGCGCCTCGCCGGCCTATCATGCCGACAATGTGCTGAGCTTCACATCCTACTGCGGCGGCGTTCCGAAGATTGCGAACGCCTTCAAGTACAAGTTCAGCTGGGCGCCCGTCGGCGTGCTGAAGGCGCTGCGCTCGCCGTCGCGCAGCCTGCGCGACTTCAAGGAGCTGAAGGTAGACCGGCCGTGGAACGCCATCACCGCCTATGACGCACCGCTGCCGACGCCGGAGAGCTTCGAGGTCTATCCGAACCGCGACAGCTACCCCTTCATGGAAGACTACCGCTTTGACAAGTCCTGGAAGGTGAAGGACTTCGTGCGCGGCACCATCCGCCTCAATGGCTGGGCCAAGGCGTGGGACCCGGTGTTTAAGGAAATCGAGACGCTGCAGGGCCCGGCGGGCGATGCCCGGCTGGCCGAGATGGCGGAAGGTTTCCTGAAGGAGAACAGCTATGCGCCGGGCGAGCCCGACCGGGTGATCCTGTTCGTGTCGCTCAAGGCCGAGCGCGATGGCAAGGTGGTGTGGCACGAGACCTGGGCGATGGATGCCTGGGGCGATGAACGCGGCACCGCCATGGGCCGCCTCGTGTCGATGCCGGTCTCCTTCGCGGTCGAGACGGTGCTGAAGAAGGAGTTCGCGCCGGGAGTGCACGCGGCACCGGCCGACCGCAAGATCCTCGACAGCTGGCTTGGCCAGGTGAAGAGCCTCGCACAGTACATGGAGCGCGTGAAAGAGGTGTGAGGGCTGGCCCTCGCGAAGGAGCGTGTTGCGCATGGCTCAGGCGAAGAACACCATCTGCATCTGGTATGACAAGGATGCGGAGGCCGCCGCCAACTTCTATGCGGAGACCTTCCCCGACAGCGCCGTGCTGGCCGTGTTCCACGCGCCGTCCGACTACCCGTCCGGCAAGGCGGGCGACGTGCTGACGGTGAGCTTCACCGTGGCGGGCGTGCATTGCATCGGCCTCAACGGCGGACCGGCCTTCCAACAAAGCGAGGTCTTCTCCTTCCAGATCGCCACCGACAGCCAGGAGGAAACCGACCGCTACTGGAACGCCGTCGTTGAGAATGGCGGTGAGGAAAGCGCCTGCGGCTGGTGCAAGGACCGCTGGGGCGTGTCGTGGCAAATCACGCCGCGCACGCTGACCGATGCGCTGGCGGCAGGCGGCGACGAGTCCCGCCGTGCCTTCGAGGCGATGATGGAGATGCGCAAGATCGACGTGGCGGCAATCGAGCGGGCACGGCGGGGGTAAGCACCGACAGGGCCAAGACACTGCCCGTGAAGGCTCCTATACTCGCTGCCAGCTTGACCATGCCGGGACCCATGCGACGTGCCGCAGGACCAGACGCGCTTCATCGACGACCTTCTCGCCCGCATGAGCCTGCGCGAGAAGATCGGGCAGTTGAACTATCCCCATGCCGACGGCCTGCCCACGACGGGGGCCGCACCCGGCGCGGACACCAAAACGCTGATCCTGCGCGGCGAGCTGTGCGGCACCTCCGCCGGGCATGACGCAGCCGCGCGGCGCGCGCTGCAGACGCTTGCCATTGAACACGGACCCCATGGCATTCCGCTGTTCTTCGCCAAGGACTGCATCCAGCGCTATGTGACGGGCGCGCCAATCCCGCTGGCGCAATCCTGCTCATGGGAGCCCGAGCTGCTGCGGCGCATCGCGGCGATGACGGCGGCGGAGGCGCGCGCCGACGGGGTGAACCTCAACTGGGCGCCGATGCTGGACATCACCCATGACGCGCGCTGGGGGCGCGTGGCGGAAGGGCACGGCGAACTGCCCTATCTCTGCGCGCGCCTCGCCGAGGCGGTGGTGCGGGGCTACCAGGGCGAGGACGGCGACTTGGGCAGGCCCGGCCGGATGATGGCGACGCTGAAGCATTTCGCGGGCTATGGGCTTGCCCTCGCCGGGCGCGACTACGCGGCGGTGGAGGCGAGCCCCGCCACGCTGATGCGCATCATGGAGCCGTTCCGCGCCGCCATCGACGCGGGGGCCGGCGCGGTGATGGTGGCTTTCTCGACACTCAACGACATGCCCGCCACCGCGCACCGCGTGCTGCTCACCGACGTGCTGCGCCAGCGCTTCGGCTTCAAGGGCATGGTGGTGACGGACTTCACAGCGATCGACCCCGAGCTCGTCAACCACGGCATCGCGGCCAACGCGCGCGAGGCGGCCTACCTCGCCTTTACCGCGGGGGTGACGGTGGACCTCGTGTCCTGCGCCTTCCTCAACCACCTCGAGGCCCTGGTTGCCGAGGGACGCATCACCGCGGACGAGGTTACGGCGCGCTGCCGGCTGGTGCTCGAGGCCAAGGAGCGGCTGGGACTGTTCGACGATCCCTATCTGGGCCTCAGCGAGGGCTCTCGCGCCATGCGGCGGCCACGGCACGTGACGCTGGCGCGCGAGGCAGCGGTGAAGGGGCTGGTGCTGCTGAAGAACGATGGCGTGCTGCCGCTCGCCCGCGGCGGCAGCCTCGCCGTGATCGGGCCGCTGGCGAACAATCGCATCGACATGCAGGGCACCTGGGCCATCGACGTGGACCCCGCGCACTGCGTGACGGTGCTCGAGGGCCTGCGCGCCGGCGGCGGCAACACCCATGTACTGCACGCGAAAGGCTGCGACATCGTTTCGGACCCTGACCTCGCGGCGCGGCTGAACGTCCACAACCGGCACATGCCGTCCGTCACCATCGACCCACGCCCCCTCCACGAGACGATCGCCGAGGCGCTGGCGGTGGCGGATGAGGCCCACACCATCGTGCTGTGCGTGGGAGAGGCCAAGGAACATTCGGGCGAATCCTCGACCAGACTCGACATCGGCCTGCCGGGCGCGCAGCAGGAGCTGTTCGATGCGCTGCGCGCCACGGGCAAGCCGCTGGTGGTAGTCGCCATCTCAGGCCGGCCACTGGCGCTCACGGGCGTGGCAACGGCAGATGCGCTGATCTGGACGGGGCACCCGGGATCGGAAGGCGGACACGCCATTGCCGCGGTGCTGTTCGGCGACCAGAGTCCATCAGGCCGCCTCAGCATGGCACTGCCGCGCCATGTGGGACAACTGCCGCTGGCCACCGAAGAGCTGCCGACCGGACGGCCCAGGGACGCAATCGGCATCGATGTTCCAGGTGACGATGAGGTGGATGCGACGGGGCAGCGCGTGTTCCGCAAGTTCACCACGGCCTGCATCCTCGAGGCGCCGCACACGCCGCTGTTTCCGGCGGGCTTCGGCCTCGCCTACACGCGCTTCGCCTATGGTCCCGTAACGGCAAGCACCCGCGCCCTCAGGGGCGAGGATGCGGTTCTGGAGGTGAGCGTTGCCGTGACCAATGAGGGAGAACGCGAAGGTACCGAGGTGGTGCAGCTGTGGCTGCGCGACCCGGTGGCGCGCGCCTCGCGGCCGGTGCGCGAGTTGCGTGGCTTCGCACGGCTCACGCTGGGGCCGGGCGAAACCAGGACCCAGCACTTCCGCCTGACCACCGACGAGCTGCGCTATGACCGCGGACCATCGCTCGAGGCCATGGTGCGGGACTGGGAACCGGGCGAGTTCATCATCATGGTGGGCGCCAATGCGCGCGACGTGCAGTCGCTGACGGTGACATGGCAGAAGTGAGGACGCATTGCCTGCTGGACCGCGTGCAGCGCGAGACGCTGCGCTATTTCACCGACTTCGCCCACCCGGTAAGCGGCATGGCGCGCGAACGATCCGGTACGCCCGGCATGATGGACACGGTGACAACGGGGGGCACCGGCTTCGGCATCATGGCGATGATCGCCGGCGCCGAGCGCGGCTTCCTGGCGCGCGGCGAGGCGGTGGAACGGATCACCCGGATCTGCCGCTTCCTTGGCGATGCACCGCGCCACCGTGGTGCCTTCGCGCACTGGATGCATGGTGCGACAGGCGCGACCGTTGCCTTCTCGGCCCGCGACGATGGCGGCGACATCGTGGAGACAGCCTTCCTGATGATGGGGCTCATCACCGCGCGGCAATGGCTGCAGGCGGGCGAGCCCACGCTTGCGCGGATGATCGACGCGCTGTGGCGCGACGTTGACTGGGTCGGCTATTGCCCCACGCCGGACGCGATGATGTGGCACTGGAGCGCGCACCACGGCTTCGGGATGGCGCTGCAGTTGCGCGGCTGGCATGAGGCGCTCATCGCCTTCGTGCTGGGGGCGGGGTCGCCCACCCGCCCGATCGACGCAAGGGCCTACCAGCAGGGCTGGAAGGACAGCCCGTCATTCCGCAATGGCCATGCCTATCACCGCATCCGCCTGCCGCTGGGCCCGGCGATGGGCGGGCCGCTGTTCTTCGCGCATTATTCCTTCATGGGGCTCGACCCGCGTGGGCTTACGGAAGGTGGCATCGACTACTGGACGCAAAACCGCAACCACGTGCGGATCAACCGTGCGCATTGCCGGGCCAACCCACATGGCTTCGCAGGCTACGGCCCGGCGTGGGGGCTGACGTCCTGCGATGGCCCGCGGGGATATGAGGCGTTTTCGCCCACCCATGACAAGGGCGTGATTGCGCCAACGGCAGCACTTGCCTCCATGCCCTATGCACCGGACGCCACGCTCGCGGCGCTACGCCATTTCGATGGCTACAGAGGCGGCGCGCTGTGGGGACCTTATGGCTTTCGCGATGCCTTCAGTGAACAGGAAGACTGGATCGCCCAGAGCCACCTCGCCATCAACCAGGGGCCGATCGTGGCGATGATCGAGAACTGGCGCAGCGGCCTGTTGTGGCGGCTGTTCATGTCGGCGCCCGAGGTGGTCGCCGGGCTAGGCCGGCTGGGCTTCAGCCGCGGCGGAGCCAGTCTCGCCTGAGAGCGGCAGCACGGACACGCCCGGTTCGGACAGGATCGTCACCCTGCGCTGGAACAGCGGTGGAGGCTCCGCACCGTTGCCGATGCCGAGCAGGCCCACATGGGCCAGCGGGCCTTTCAGCAGCGCGACGATGCGGGCCTGTGCCTCGGGGTCGATCTGCACCAAAGCGTCGTCCATTACCAGCCAGTCCGGCTTCTGCAGCAGGGCACGGGCGAAGGCGATGCACTGGCGCTCGCCGGGATCCAGCGACTGGTCCCAGCGTTCGGTGGAATTGAGCTCGCCCGCCAGATGGCCAAGGCCCACCGCCTGCAGCGCCTCCGCCACCTGCCCCGGCGCATAGTCCGACGACGCATGCGGATAGCAGACGGAGTCGATCAAGGGACCCGGCGGCACATAGGCATGGGTGGGCAGATAGAGCACGCGGCCCTTCTCGGGCATGGTGATGTGGCCCCTGCCGATCTGCCACAGCCCGGCCAGCGCGCGGAACAGCATGGTCTTGCCCGAACCCGAGATGCCATGCAGCAGCACACGCTCGCCGGGGGCCACAAGCAGCGGATCAGTATCGAGGCGGACGCAGAGATAGGGAGTCATCACATAGAGGCCGGAGATCTCGATTGCCGTGCCCTGCTCGCGGCGCGCAATGCGCGGCGCATCGGAGGCCTTGATGGCATCAAGAGCGGTAAGCGCGCGATGGAAGCTGGTGACGCGGTGGAGTGTGGCGCGCCAATTGGCGATGGCGGAAAAATTGTTGACGAACCAGCGCAGCGAGCTCTGCACCTGATTGAACGCCCCGACGATGAGCATGAGTTCACCGATGGTCATGCGGCCGGTGAAATAGAAGGGCGAGGCAGCAACGATGGGTGCCACGAGGGCGAACCAGCCATAACCCGCGGTGACCCAGGTGAGGCCTATGGTGGCACGAATGACGGAGCGGGTGATGTCCACGACATTGCCGAAGACGCTGGCGATGCGCGAGGATTCCGCTGCTTCGCCATGGTGGAGGGCAATGTCGTCCCGCGCCTCGTTGACGCGCACCAGTTCAAAGCGGAAGGAGGCCTCACGCGCCGAGCGCTCGGCGTTCAAGTCCACGAGGCGGCGCCCGACGCGCCAGCTCAGCCATGAGGCGGTGAGCGAATAGATCAGCGCGCACCAGACCATGAAGCCGGGGATGTCATAGGTGTTGCCGGCGAAAGGAATGGCGACAGTGCCGGACTGCTCCCAGAGCACGCCGATGAAGGAGAGCAGCAGCAGCGTCGACTGGAACAGGCCGATGCCGAGCGCGGCGGTGAGGTCGGCCAGCGTATCGGCGTCGATCTGCATGCGTTGGTCGGGGTTCTCGCCGATGAGGCCGGCGCGGGCGATGCCATCGGCGCGGCCCGGCTTCATCCAGGCGCCAAGCAGGGCACCGAACAGGCTGCGGCGCAGCGTGAGCTTCAGCGTCTGGTCGAGCCAGAGCTGGCCGACATTGAGGGCGAGCAGAACGATTGCCAGTTCGGCGAAGACCTTGAGCTGCTCGAGAAAGGCCGGGAGGTCCTTGTGGGTGAGCGCGTCATAGAAGGGCTTGTTCCAGGCGTTGAGCAGGATCTGGTACCAGGCGGTGGCGGCGATAACCACGACGAGGCCGGCGATGAGCAGCAGGATGCGCCCGCCGCAGCGGCCGACACGCAGCAGGGCCACCATTTCGCCGAGCTGGCCACCGAGGCCCTGCCCGGATGCGCTGGCGGTACTGGCAGGCTGCTTCATGCCGCAAGCCTATTCCCAAGCAAGATGGAACGCCAGCATGCGAAAGGCCCCGGCAGATGGCCGGGGCCTTGATGATCATGCCAGCAAGGTTCAGAGCGGCGTGACGCCGGTGATGTTGCCTGCAGCGTTGACGCGCACCTTGTACTTGCTGCCGCCCTGCCAGGCGATGAACTTGTAGCTCGGTGCAGAGCAGTCGATGGCCTTGACCTTGTAGAAGCCGTTGCCCTTCACGATGCTGCGGGCCTCGCCGCAGCTGACGGCGTAGTAGGAAGGCTCGTAGTAGCCGCCATAGTAGCCACCGTAGGCGCCGGGATAGAAGCCGCCGACACCGATGCCGATACCGACGCCGACGTTGACATGGGACTTGGCTTCGGCCGGTGCAGCCAGCAGGAGACCAAGCGAGGCAAGCACGGCAAGGGTGGCAATCTTGGACTTGGTAAGCATTGGGTGGTTCCTCCGTTTCAATGAGGTCACCCTATGCCGGCGCGGACCGCCGCGATGTGGCGTGCATCACAGGTCTGATGCGCCACGAAAAAGAACTTCAGAGCCCGTTGCCGGGAGTGTTGGGATTGGTGGGACCGGCGGGATTGCCCGGGTTTACGGGATCAGTCGGATTGTTGAGGTTGTTGAGATTGTTTGGGTTGACGGGGTTGTTGGGGTTGTCAGGATTGTTGGGGTTGTCAGGGTTGTTGGTAAAGTTGTCGCGCTGCCGATCCGGGATGTTGAAATCCAACTTCTGGGCTGGCCGGTTGGAGCCGTTGTTGCGGTCAACCGCACCGCCAAGGCCCGCACAGGAGGAACTTGCCAGGAAACCGCGTGGCAGGGAGGCACGGCCCGAGAGGAACGGGAATGCCTCGGCGCCGGACACGCCGATGCCGATGCTGCGGGTGATGCCGCGTGGCTTGCTCACCGCCCCGCCGCCGGGCCGCGCGATGACGAACTGGCAGCGCCGCCGCAGCGTCTGGCAGCCGCTGGAATTGCAGAACTCGGCCTGGCCGTTGAGCAGCGTCACCGCGGTCACGCCATTTGTGCCGACATAGACGTCGAAGGCGGTGCCGCGCACGCCCAGCGTGCCCGACGGCGTCTGGATCTTATACGCCTGATGGCCGGACTTGCCGCTGATCCAGCGCAACGTGCCCTTGGTGGCGCCAAGCGTAAGCTTCTTCACGGTGTTGCTGCCGCCATAGACGTAGTTGTCGATCACTACGGAGGAATTCGGCCCGACGGCGAGCTTGGTGCCGTCATCGAAGAGGAAGGCGCCAACGCCCGAGGCATTGGAGCGGATGCGCTCGTCGCGGTGGATGGCATCGCCGGTGGCCAGCGCGCCCCCCTGCCCGGTGACGCGGACGGTGATCCTCACCGCCTCGCCGACCTTGTCGGCGGCCGATGCAGGCGCGGCGAACGCCGCCACACTGACGAGCCCAGCCAGGATGAGCCGGGAAAGACCAGGAGTTGCCATGCTGTCACACCCCTTCACGTATCGCCGTTCATTAAATCTACGCACAGCACAGCCCCACGTTCAAGGAAGATCGTTTGCAGCCTCCGAGTCTTCCGGACGGCCATCGAGGAAGAACACCTGCTCGGCGTGGCTCTTGCCGCGCAGATGGACCTCGCCCGCCGGCCGCTTGCGGAACCGGGGGATGAGGCGGGCAGTCTCGGCCGAGACCAGGATGTCGGTGGCGAAGTCCTTGCAGGCGGACTCGATGCGGGCGGCGGTGTTCACCGTGTCGCCCACCGCCGAATAGTTGAGGCGGCTCTGGGTGCCGACATTGCCGACGCAGGCCACCCCGGTGTGGATACCGATGCCGATCCGGACCTGCTGGCCTTCAGGCAAGCCGAACGCACCCGACGCGTTGAGGCCCGCCAACGCCTGCCGCATGCGCAGCGCCGCCTCGGCGGCCTTGGCGGCGTGTTCGCCCACGTCGAGCGGGGCGTTCCAGAAGGCCATGATGGAATCGCCGATATATTTGTCGAGCGTGCCGTCCATCTCGACCACCGGAAGGGACAGGGCGCCATGCACGGTGTTGAGGAAGCGGATCGTCTCCTGCGGTGACAGCGCCTCGCTCAGCGAGGTGAAGCCGCGAATGTCCATGAACAGCACGGTGATCTCGCGGTTGACGCCACCCAGTCGCAGCGCCTCCGGGCTCTGCTCGATGCGGGCCAGCAGGGTGGGCGAGACATAGCGGCCGAAAGCCTGCCGGATGTAGACCCGTTGGCGCTCGATGACGATGTACCAGAAAGCGGTGGTGGCGAAGACGGTGAGCAGCGCACCGCCGATGGGCGCCACCGGATCGACCAACAGGCCAAGTTCGGAGAACAAGTACCAGCAGAACCCGGCGATCAGCGCCATCACACCTGCGGCAGCGGCGAGACCGGCCAGCGGCCCCACGAATGTGGCGATGGTGACGAGCAGCAGGGACAGCGCGGCGATGGCCAGCACCTCCGCCCCGTCAACCCAGGCGGGGCGGTTGAGGAATTGCGCGGTCATGATCTGGCTGATGACCTGGGCGTGGATGCTGACGCCCGGCATGGCCTCGCCCAGCGGCGTGACGCGAATGTCCTGGAGGCCGGCGGCAGTGACCCCGACCAGCACGATCGAACCAGCGATCTTCTCCGCATCGGCTTCGCCCGACAGGACGGCGGCAGCGGAGACCATGGGTATGGTGTTGCCATGTGCTGCATAGAAGCGGAACTGGCCGTGCTCGTCGGTGGGAACGACGAAGTCGGCAACCCGCAGCGACTGCATCTGGCCCGCAAAGACAGGATCGCCCTGCACCATATAGGTCGAGGCCCCTCCCCCAAGCCGCAGCGCCTCGAGCAGCAAGGCCGGGTAGAGGTTGCCGCCACCCGCCATGAGCAACGGCACCTCGCGGACAGTGGAGCCGGCTTGCTGGCCGCTGAGGCTGATGTGGCCGAGGCCGGAGGCAGCGTCGGCCAGGCCGGGCAGCGGCAGGATGGCGGCAGTGATGGGGGTGAGGCCGCTTGCCACCTCTTCGCCCGAAACCGCAAAACCCGCCTTGGCGGCCGGCAATGCGCCCTGGCCCGGCGTGGCGGTGAAGGCCAACGCCACGGGCTGCCCGGCGATGGCGGCGGCGAAATCGGCATCGCTGTCACGGAGCGCCGCGAGCAGCTGCGGATCGCTGAGCCCGAGATCGCGGCCGATGGTGGCTGGCGACAGCCGGTCCGCTTCAGCAAAGAGAATGTCGTAGCTGACGGAGGCGGCCCCCAGTTCCAGCAGGCGAGCGTTCAACTCCGCCAGCTTGTGCCGGGGCCAGGGCCACTGGCCCTGCGCCTTGAGCGAAGCCTCGTCGATGGCAAGAACGGTGATGGGCGTCTCGACAGCGGCGCGGGGCTGGAGACGCTGGTAGATGTCCAGCGAGGCGGCGCGCAGGTCCTGGAGGGGCTGTGGGTCCAACCAGCGCAGCAGGGTGAGCAGGACCGCGACGAGAATGCCGACCAGGAAGCCACCGCGCCTTGCCTTTTTCATCGGCGGCCCGGCTCCCCGCCTCAGTACATGGACTTGATGTCGGCAAGCTCGCGGGCGAGGCCCGCCTCGTCACGGGACCCGATGAAGGCGGCGATGACGGGCAGGCGCGGGCCGATCAGTGCGCCGGTGACGGTGAAGAACTCATCCTCATCGATCGCTTCGCCGGGGCGGCCCTCTTCGGCAAAGAGCAGCGCCACGCAGGCGATGGCGAACACCGCCACGTTGGGCTCCACCTGGGTGAAGAAGCGGTTCTTCTCGGTCACCGCGCCGATGCGCGCAACCGGCCCCTGCTCGACCAGCGCGATGAGGATGCGGGCCATCATCACGCTTTCGGAGACGGGCTCATCGACGCGGGGCGCGAGGCTGCGGCGGGCGGCGTCCACCCGGTGCTCGAGGATGAGCCACGGCGGCGCGGAATAGCGCCCGGCGACATGAATGGCGGCACGGTAGAAATAGGCGTTGAAGGTGGGGTTGTGGGTCAAGCTGTCGCTGCGGATGTCGCCGGCCACCGCATGCATGAGGCCGGGCGTGAAGGGCGAAGGAAGCTTGCGCCAGGACGGCAGGAACAGGGCGATCGACAGATTGGCGCCGCCGCTCATCAAACCGTCCACCAGGCGGGCGCCGCGGGCCACCACGCGGGACAGGAACGGCACGCGGCCGGGCTCGCCCTTGCCAAAACGGTCGGCATTGGCGAGGTCGCGAATGTAATACTGTGCCGCCCGCAAGCCATCGCGCACACCGGCGGCAGCACAGGTGGCATGGGCGGCGAAGGGAACGTTTTCAGCACGCGAAGCGGTTGTCATGCGCCCATTTGAGCCCCGGGGAGGCCCTGCCGTCAAGTTTTGCTATTTGTTCAGCGCGGCGTTGCGGATGTCGGTGAGGCTTCTGGCCGGGGTGATGGCTTCCGGGTCGATCAGGCAATGGATGATCGAGGGCTTGCCGCTGGCCCGGGCGCGCGCCAACGCAGGCCCGAATTCGGCGGTATTCCGCACTGTTTCGCCATGGCCGCTATAGGACCGGGCGAGCGCCGCAAAGTCCGGGTTCTTCAGGGCAGTGGCCGAGATGCGGCCGGGATATTCCCGCTCCTGGTGCATGCGGATGGTGCCATACATGCCGTTGTCGACCACCACGACAATGACCGGCAGGTCATATTGCATCATGGTCGCGAATTCCTGGCCGTTCATCATGAAGCAGCCGTCGCCCGCGAAGGCCATGACCTCGCGGCCGGGCTGCAGCGCCTTGGCGGCAACCGCGGCGGGCACGCCATAGCCCATGGTTCCGGAGGTGGGGGCGAGCTGCGAGGCAAAGGCGCGGAAGGGCCAGAAGCGGTGCACCCATGTGGCGTAGTTGCCCGCACCATTGCAATAGACCGTGTCGGCCGGCATCACCTGCTTCAGATGGGCCATGACTTCGGCCATCTGCAACTCGCCCGCCGTCTTCACCTTCGAGGTGTCGCTCCAGGCGAGGTATTCGGCATGGGCTGCACCGGGGCTGCCGGCCCACTTCACAGCATTGGGCTTCGGCAGCTCCGCCGCCGCCGCCGCGAAGGCATGCGGCGTCGCAAGGATGCCGAGGCCGGCGCGGTAGACCTTGTTCAGTTCCTCCGCACCCGGATGAACGTGGACGAGCTTCGAGCCATCGCCCGGAATGTCGAACAGCGAGTAACTCTGTGACGGCATTTCCGACAAGCGGCCACCGACCAGCAACACGAGGTCGGCGTTCTTCACGCGCTCGAGGAGCTTGGGGTTGGGACCGATGCCGAGATCGCCCGCGAAATTGGGGTGGTCCGCCGGGAACAGCATCTGGCGGCGGAAGGACACGGCGACGGGCAAATCGAAAGCCTCGGCGAAGCGCTGAAGGTCCTTCACCCCCTGCTCGCTCCAGCCTGATCCGCCTGCGAGAATGATGGGACGCTCGGCACTGAGCAGACGGCGTTGCAGCGCCTCCATGTCGGATACGCCAGGCTTCATCACCACGGGCGCGCAAGGCAGCGCGTCAGTTACCTCAACCTCGTCGGCGAGCATATCCTCCGGCAGCGCGATGACCACCGGGCCAGGGCGCCCTTGCGTTGCCACGTGGAAGGCGCGACTGACGATTTCGGGGATGCGCTCGGCGCGGTCGATCTCCACCACCCATTTGGCCATGGTGCCGAAGACCGCCTTGTAGTCGAGTTCCTGGAAGGCCTCGCGCTCCTTCATGTCGCGCGCCACCTGGCCTACGAACATGATGAGGGGCGTCGAATCCTGCGACGCGACATGAATGCCGCAGGAGGCGTTGGTGGCGCCCGGCCCGCGCGTGACCATGACGATGCCGGGCTGGCCCGTGATCTTGCCCGCGGCTTCCGCCATGTAGGCAGCACCACCTTCCTGGCGGCAGACGATGGTCTTGATGTCCACGTCATGCAGCGCGTCGAGCACCGCGAGATAGCTTTCACCCGGCACGCAGAACACATGACTGGTGCCGTGGATCTTCAGCTGGTCGACGAGGATCTGGCCGCCGGTGCGAAGGCTCATCGATTGGTCCTCAACAGCCTGGCGCGGGTTTCGGAGACGGCATTGGCATGGCCGTCGAAGCCCTCGTAGCGGGCGATCACCTCGGCATGCTTCGCCTGCTCAGGGTAAGCCTTGCCGGTGACATAGGCGACCGAGGTGCGCTTCATGAAGTCATGCACGGTGAGGGGCGAGCCGGTCTTGGCCCAACCGCTCGTCGGCAGCACGTGGTTGACGCCAATGGTGAAGTTGCCGAGCGTCGGCGGGGTGTGGCGGCCAAGCAGGATCTCGCCCGCGTTCTCCAGCCGACCCAGATACTGGAACGGCTCGTCAGAGTGCACGCCCAGGTGCTCCGGCGCATAGTCGTTGCAGAAGGCGATGGCCTCCTCCTCATCGCGCGCCAGCACGATGCCGCCCATGGGGCCTTCGAGCACGGTGGAGGAATAGGACACGCGCTGCGCGCCCATCTGCTTCCAGAACTCGGGGATGGCCTGCATGGCATCCTCGGCAACCTTGCGGCTCCAGGTGACGAGGAAGGCAGACGAGTCCGGCCCGTGCTCGGATTCGATGATGAGGTCGAGCGCCGCGAGGCGGCCGTCCGCCGTGTCATCCGCCAGCACGATCAGTTCGCTGGGGCCCGCAGGCGTGCCGACGTCGATCAGGTGCGAGCACAGGCGCTTGGCCGCACCCACCCAGGGGCTGCCGGGGCCGACGACCTTTGCGCATTTCGGGATTGTCTGCGTGCCATAGGCAACGGCCGCGATGCCCTGGGCACCGCCGGCCTTGAAGACCTTCGAGACGCCGGCCATGCGAGCCGCGACGAGGGTTGCATCATCGAGGCTTCCGTCCGGACCGGGCGGGGTGATGATGCAGATCTCCTTCACGCCCGCCACCTTGGCCGGGATCGACTGCATCAGCACCGAGGACGGAAACGCGCCCTTGCCGCGCGGGATGTAGCAGGCCACCGAGGGGATGGCGTTGGTGCGGTCACCCGCGAAGACGCCGGGGCGGATTTCGTGAAACCACATCTCCTCCGGCTTCTGGTCCTCGTGGAAGCGGCGGATGTTGACGGCCATGTATTCCAGCGCGTCCTTCACGTTCGGGTCCAGCGTCTTCTCGGCGCGGGCGAAGTCGGCTTCCGTCGCGGCCAGCGCATCGGCCTCGACGGGCGCCTTGTCAAACTGGCGGGCGAAGCGTGCCACCGCTTCGTCGCCCTCGTTCTTGACGGCGAAGACGATGGGCTTCGCCTTCTCCTCGAAGTCGGCGAGGTCGGCCTCGCTGCGCTTCAGCAGCTGGTCGCGCGCGGTGCGCGTCATCTTCGAGAGATCGTGGAAGGAGATTGTCATGGCGTTTCCGATCAGAGCAAGCCGAAGGTCTTATGCCAGTGCCGGGCGATGTCGATGCGGCGCGGCACCCACACCTTGTCATGCGAGAGAACATAGTCGATGAATTTCGCGAGGCCGAGGGCGCGGCCGGGGCGGCCGGCGAGGCGGCAGTGCAGCCCCACCGACATCATCTTCGGGCTGCCGCGGCGGCCTTCCTCGTAAAGGCAGTCGAAGCTGTCCTTGAGATACTGGAAGAAGTGCTCGCCGGTGTTGAAGCCCTGCGGCGTTGCAAAGCGCATGTCGTTGGCGTCGAGCGTGTAGGGGATGATGAGGTGCCTCGCACCGTCGGGCTTCTTCAGGAAGTAGGGCAGGTCGTCGGAATAATCGTCGGAGGAATAGAGGAAGCCGCCCTCCTCCATCACCAGCTTGGTGGTGTTCATCGAGCAGCGGCCGGTGTACCAGCCCAGCGGCCGCTCACCCGTCACTTGCGTGTGAACGCGGATCGCTTCGGCGATCTGGCGGCGCTCCTCGTCCTCTGGCATGTCCTTGTGCTCGACCCACTTGAGGCCGTGGCTGGCGATTTCCCAGCCCGCCTGCTGCATCGCCTCGACCTGTTCGGGCGAGCGCATCAGAGCGGTGGCCACGCCATAGATGGTGAGCGGCACCTTGCGTTCGGTGAACATGCGCCACAGCCGCCAGAAGCCGGCCCGCGCGCCATATTCGTAGATCGACTCCATGTTCCAGTGGCGCTGGCCCGCCCAGGCTTGCGCCCCGACGATTTCGGACAGGAAGGCTTCGGAGGCCGCATCGCCGTGGAGGATGTTGTTCTCGCCGCCCTCTTCGTAATTCAGCACGAACTGCACCGCGACATTCGCACCGCCCGGCCACTTCGGGTCGGGGATGGCACGGCCATAGCCCTTCATGTCGCGCGGATACGGGGTGGTCAACGTCTTCTCCTCAGTAGGACACTTTCTTGTAGTAGCGCCTGGTGGTGAGCGGATGGTTGCGCTTCACCTCGAGATGGGCCGAAAGCCGCTCAAGGATGGTGGCAAGGATGGCGGGCGAGATCAGCGCGCGCGTCTCAGCCGAGAGGCCCGGCATGCCGAAGCTTGCGGTGTCGAGCACCGTGACCTTGTCGGTGTATTGGCGGGCAAAGGCCTCGACGCGGTCAACGAGGGGGCGGCAGGAATCCTCGCCCTTGAAGATGATGACGCTGACGCCCTTTTCCACCAGCTCCAGCGTGCCGTGGAAGAAGTCGGCCGCGTGGACGGGCCGTGTCCTGATCCACTGCATCTCTTCCAGGATGCACATGCCGTAGTACCATGCTTCCGCCCAGCAACCGCCAGCCGCGGTAATGACGTGGTAGGGCTCGGTGCGGAAGGCTTCCGCCAGCCGCTCTGCTTCCGGCTCGAAGGCCTGCTTGGCGGCAAGGAGATGCTGCGGCAGGGTGGAGAGTTCCGACACCGTGCTCTCATAGTCGGCAAATTCACCACGGTGCGCCATGATCGAGAGCGCGACGAGCAGCGACTGCAGATAAAAGGACTCCGACGAGGTGTCATCCTCGGCGAAGTTTACGAAGCTGTGGTCCGCCTTCTGGCCGAGCGGCGTGTCCCTGTGGCCGACCAGCGTGACGACGGTGGCGCCCCGTGCCTTGCAATAGTCGAGCGTCGCCACCGACTCCTTCGTGGTGCCCGACAGCGACGGGATGACGACGATCGAGTGCGGGCCCAATGCGTGATGACCGGTAAGCACCAGTTCAGCGGCGATCTCCATGAAGGCGGGAAAGCCAGAGCGGCGCTGCAGCAGCAATGCGGCGGGCTGCATGAGGATGGCCGCACCTCCGGTGCCGAGGAAGAAGACATTCTTCGCCCCCTTCGCGATGCATGCGTCGATGGCGGCATGAATGTCCGGGGCCAGCGACAGCGCGCCGGCCTCGATCCTCAGGAAGCGGTCCTTGTCGAAATTCAGCATCAGGTCAGCACCGGATAGACTTCGAGGATGCCGCGCCAGATCATGTCGAGAGCCACATAGAGGATGATGGCGAGACCGACATAGGCGATCCAGCGATGCCGGTTGAGAAGCTTGGCGATGAAGGAAGCGGCGAGGCCCATGAGCGCGATCGACAGCACCAACCCGATGACGAGAACACCCGGATGCTCGCGCGCCGCACCGGCCACGGCCAGCACGTTGTCAAGCGACATGGAGACGTCCGCCACGATGATCTGCCAGGCTGCCTGGGCGAAGGTCTTGCGCGGCGTGCCGCCGGCGACGGTGCCGTCGGCGTTGATGTCCTCTCCGGTGACGGCTTCAACGCCCTCTTCCTCGGCGTGTCCGTCGCGCAGTTCGCGCCACATCTTCCAGCTGACCCAGAGCAGCAGGATGCCGCCGACCAGGATCAGGCCGAGGACCTGCAGAAGCTGGGTGGTGATGCTGGCAAAACCGATGCGCAGCACGGTGGCCGCGATGATGCCGACGAAGATCGCCTTGTTGCGCTGGTCCTTGGGAAGGCCAGCCGCAGCCAGGCCAATGACCACGGCGTTGTCGCCCGCCAGCACGAGATCGATCATGATGACCTGGCCGAGCGCCCAAAGGGCATCGGGCGTTAGCAGAGACTGAACGAATTCTAGCATGTGTTGCTCCTTGCGGCTTTCAGCACCAACACGACGGAAAGCGCAAGGGATTCCTTGCATTCGCCGATGGCGTCACGCCGGCGAAGGCCGGGGTCCCGCCATCGGCTCCCGAAAGGGGTCTCGATCCCGACCTTCGCCGGGATGACGGCATGTGTTTTACGTGATCCGCTTGATCGAGGCCGCGATTTCGTCCGGCTCGAACACCCGCTTCCAGTCGTCCCGCATCAGCATGGGCTTGCCGAACTGGATGGCCTTGTTGCAGGCATCTGAGAACACGCCGGGCTGCTCTTTGAAGATAACAGCGCCGAGGATGTTCATGTGGCCCAGCAGAAAGTCGCGCGCGGCCTCCGCCGGGACGCCGCGCGCCACCACCTCGTCCATGGCTTCCCTCATCACGTCGAGGAGCGAGGCGACAACGGTTTCCGACAGGCCAGGCTCCAGCAGGGCCATTTGCTCAACCGTGACGCGGTGCGAGCGCATGACGGGAGCCCAGATGGTGCGTGCGACCTCTTCGCCCAGCGCATAGTGCTCCTCCGGTCCCTGCATGAGGGCCGAGACGATGTGCTGCTTCGCGGCGATGCCGCCGAAGCGGTCGAGCTTGGCGTTCGGGTCCGTCTCGTCGTTGAAGATCGGGGGGTGGCAGGGGTGGGTGACGAAATAGGTCAGGTCCGGGCGCTCCGGCAGATGGCCGGCGAAAGGTGCCGCGGCATCGAGCACGACGACGATGGTGCCCGGTTTCAGCAGGTGATTGATGGATTGGGCCACCTTGCCGATGTGGGTGTCAGGCACAGCGAGGATGGCGACCTGCGCATCGGCCAGCGCAACTTCCGGAGAGACGCATTGCACGCCGAAGTCCTGGGCGAGGCGCGCGCGGCCCTGCTCGCTCACTTCAACATGACGCACCGTAAATGCCGAGTCCTTGAGATTGCGAGAGAGACGGTGGCCCATTTTGCCGCCGGCTCCGAAGAGAGCGATTGACGTCATGCAAAAACCTCGGATAGCTTTCGGCTCTGCTTACATGCTACTGGTATGATAAGTCAAACAGTGCGACCTGGAAGCAACCGGGCCGATGACGGGAGGAACGAACCCGATGGGGCTCAAGGAACTCGCGCGTGCGCCGGGGCCGAAGATCGGCAATTTCATCGTCGAATTCGCAACCCCCGGAATCGGTCATATTCTGAAAGCGGCGGGACTGGATTTCGCCTTCTTCGACATGGAGCACTCGGGCTTCTCCTTCGAGACGCTGAAGAGTGCCGTGCGCTATTTCGAGGCGGCGCAGGTGCCGCTGATCGTGCGCGTGCCCGCTCAGGAAAATGACATGTTGGCCCGGGCCTGCGACATGGGCGCGGAGGGCCTGATCGCGCCGATGATCTCGACCGCTGCGCAAGCGCAGGCGATGGTCGACTCGGTGAAGTACTTCCCCGCCGGAAAGCGCGGCGTGGGCCTGCAGATGGCACATGACAACTACCGCGCGGCCCCGGTGGCTGACGCCCTGAAGGCTGCAAACGAGCGCACCTCGGTGATCTGCCTGATCGAGACGGCAGAGGGTGCCGAGAACGTCGACGCCATCGCGGCTGTGAAGGGCGTGGACGGCCTGTGGGTCGGCCACTTCGACCTCTCCGTCTCGCTCGGCATTCCCGGCGAGTTCAACCATCCGAAATTCACCGCCGCCATCGACCGTACCGTCGCGGCCGCGAAGAAACACGGCAAGTTCCTCGGCCGCCTCGTGCCCAGTGCAGACGCCGGCATCGCCTTCTACAAGGAGGGCTTCGACTTCATCTGCTACTCGGGCGACATCTGGGTGTTGCGCGACGGGCTCGCTGCCGCCGCCAAGGCAATCCGCGAAGGGGTAAAATGATGGGCCCGTTCCGCGTCGCCCTGTCCGGAGACTTCAGGAAGGCGGACGGATCAGCCACCTTCCCTGATTTCGATCTCGCGCCGCTGCGTGAGGCGAAGAACGTCGAGATGGTTTTCCTCGACAATGCCTCGCCGATCCGGGGCGATCAGCTCGAGGACTTCGACGCGCTGATCCTGCTTGCCCACCGCTTCGATGCGACGAGCGTGCCGAAGTCCGGCCGGCTCGCCGTCGTCGCCCGCTTCGGGGTTGGCTACGACACGGTGGACGTTGCCGCCTGCACGGCCAATGACATCGCACTCGCCATCACACCTGACGGCGTGCGGCGCCCTGTCGCCGTTTCCATCATCACCTTCATCCTCGCCCTCACCGGCAAGTTGATGGTGAAGGACAAGCTCGCCCGGCAGGGCGGCCCCGGCTTCGCCGCGCGTGGCGCGCATATGGGCGTTGGCCTCGTCGGCAAGACGCTGGGTTCTCTCGGCGTGGGCAACATCGGCGCGGAGATGTTCAGGCTGGCCAAGCCCTTCGACATGAACTTCATCGCGCATGACCCCTTCGCGGACAAGAATATCGCCGCCGAACTCGGCATCGAGCTGGTGTCGCTGGAAGAGCTGTTCAAGCGCTCCGACATTCTCTGCGTGAACTGCCCGCTGACCCCTGAGACGCATCACATCGTCAATGCCGAGCGACTGGCACTGATGAAGCCCACCGCCTATTTCATCAACACCGCACGCGGCCCCATCGTTGACCAGAAGGCGCTGACGAAAGCACTGCAGGAGAACAGGATCGCCGGTGCCGGACTCGACGTGTTCGAGCAGGAGCCAACGGACCCGGGCGACCCCCTGCTCAAGCTCGACAACATCATCGCGGCACCCCACGCCCTGTGCTGGACCGACCAGTGTTTCGCCGGGAACGGTGCTGCCGACATCAGGGCCGTGCTGGACGTGATGAAGGGCCAGCAGCCGCGCGGCGTCGTCAATCGAGAGGTTCTGGAGAAGGACGGCTTCAAGGCCAAGCTGAAGAGCTTCGGCGCGCGCTTTGGCTGATCAACAGGAATTCCCCGGCAAACGGGGAAAGGAATGGCTGCCTCATGCCGCCGTTCAACAATGGGAGGACGCAAATGGTTACAAGACGTGACGTGGGCAAGATCGGCCTTGCGGCCGGGCTTGCCGGTAGTGCCGGACTGGCCCCGCGCGCGGCTTATGCCGCGGACGGCGCTGCAACAGCGGTCGAAGCGGCGAAGCAGTTTTCGGGCCAGACGATCACTATCGTGTGGGAAGCCGGCCTGCAATCTCTCGACCCGCTCAACTTCTCAGGCCCGAAGTGGAAGGAACTCACCGGCATCGACGTTAAGGTCGTCGAGGTTCCGGTGGCCGAGATGTTCACCAAGATCATGCAGGATTTCAAGTCGGGTGCCGGTGCCTATGACGCGCTGAACGTCATCCCGTCTTGGATGCCCGACCTCGCCAATGCCGGCGCCCTCGAGGACCTCGATCCCTTCGTCGACAAGTACGGCTACCGCGACGAGCTGATGAAGATCGCCTCCACCTATCGCGACAACCAGATGAAGGTGAACGGCAAGATCTATGGCCTGCCTGACGACGGCGACGTATTCGTCATGTACTACCGCACCGACGTGCTGAACGACCCGGCCATACAGAAAGCCTACAAGGACAAGTACGGCGCCGACATGCCGGTGCCGCCCACCAACTGGAAGGACTTCGACCAGGTCGGTCAGGTCATCACCGAGGCGGGTGGCGGCAAGCTCTATGGCGCGGCCTTCTTCCGTGAGCCGGGCTACGGCAACTTCATGTTCCAGGAGCGCTTCCGCAACGAGGGCGGCAAGTTCTTCGACGCCGACACCATGAAGGCGACGATCAACTCCGACGCCGGCGTGAAGGTGTTCACCGACTGGGTGGCCGAGAACAAGTGGGCGCCCGCAGGCGTCGAGCAGTGGGGCTTCGTCGAGAACCTCGCCGCCTTCCTGCAGGGCCAGACGGCCATGACGATCTCTTGGCCGCCCTATGGCCGCTGGGCCGCCAGCTACGGCACCGACCAGGAAGTGATGAGCTGGGTGCCGAAGTCCACCATCGCCGGCAAGGTTGGCTATGCCATGACGCCGGGCGGACACCCGGAACTGGCGGCGGGCTTCTGCCTCTCTGTTTCCTCCGCCTCGAAGAACAAGGAAGCGGCCTACCTGTTCATCCAGTGGCTGAACAGCGAGGCCACCAGCCTCGAGCGCGTGAAGCTGCCCTATGCGCTGCGCGACCCGTTCCGCGACTCGCACTTCACCGACCCGGGCTATGCCGCCCTCTGGCCGGAAGCCAAGGACTACCTGAAGGCCCTGCAGGACGGCGCCAACAACGGCCTCCTCGACCTGTCGCTGCTGCAGACCGACAAGTACGAGGAAGTGCTGCGCCAGTCGGTCTCGAAGCTGTGGGCGGGTGATGACCCGAAGGCGATCCTCGATGCCGCCGCGGCGGAGTGGGACGCCATTACCGAGAAGATCGGTGTCGACAAGCAGAAGGCGGTTTATGCCGACTGGGCGTCGAAGTCGGGTGCCTATCCGAAGATGTAAGCACACTCCCAAGCCCCTCCCCCTCGTGGGGAGGGGACCCCTCGCCTTCACACCTGGTCCGCATGCCCGCAATCGCCGCACACAATCCCGACCGACACTTCAAGTACTGGCTGGTGGCGCCCGCCATCTTCCTGCTGCTGCTGATCGGCCTGTTTCCGCTGATCTATTCGCTGGTCGTGTCCTTCATGCGCATCGACATGATGGATACCGACACCTCCTTCGCGGGCCTCTATAATTACAAGCAGCTGTTCAAGGACTCCCGGCTCTGGTGGTCGCTGGCGCACACGCTGCTGATCACGGTGATCGCGCTGCCGCTCGAACTGGTGCTGGGCCTTGCCATGGCCTATCTCTTCCTCGAGAAGCTGCCCGGCCGCCAGATCTTCATCTCGCTGCTGGTGCTGCCCACCATCATCTCGCCCATCGTGGCGGGTGCGACGTGGCGCCTGCTGTTCGACAACAAGTATGGGCCCATCAACCAGATCATCAGCTGGTTCGCCGGCCAGCGCGTGGACGCGCTGTGGACGATCAATCCTTCGCTGGTCTACCCCGCCATCATCTTCTGCGAGATCTGGCAGTGGACGCCCTTCATGTTCCTCATCCTGCTGGCCGCGCTCTCCAACGTCGACAAGTCACAGACGGAAGCCGCAGAGATCGACGGGGCGTCCTTCATCCGCACCTTCCGCTACGTGGTGCTGCCCGCCATCTGGCCGGTGATGGCCATTGCCATATTGATCCGCGGCCTCGACCTGTTCCGCATCTTCGACATCATCTGGGCGCTGACGCAGGGCGGACCCGGCACCAAGACCGAGACGATTTCCATCTACACCTATGTGCAGGGCTTCAAGCAGTTCGAGACGAGCTACACGGCGGCCATCGCCTTCCTCGTCATCTTCCTGCTGACGGTTGTCTGCACCTGGGCAATCCGCCGCATGGGGCTGGTGAAATGAGCGCTCTTCCCTTCCACCGCCGCCACGGCGTGAGGCTTGCCTTGCGCTATCTGGTGGCACTGATCCTGGTGGTGATCTTCGTCTTCCCGGTCTACTGGCTGTTCATCATCTCGTTCAAGACACCTGACGAAATCTTCGCCTTTCCGCCGGTGTGGTATCCCAACTCCATCCAGTTCGCGAACTATGCCGTGCTGTTCAAGGACGGCGATGCCGCGACCGTGGGCAACAGCCTGATCCTCGCCTCCGTCTCAACCTTCTTCGCGATGATCCTGGGCACGATTGCCGCCTACAGCCTGGTGCGCTTCAAGACCGGAGGCGAGAACCTTGCGGTGTGGATCATCTCGCAGCGCATGATGCCGCCCGTCGCCATCGTTTTTCCGCTGTTCCTGCTCTATGTGTGGATGGGCTGGGTCGACACCTATTTCGGGCTCATCCTGCTCTATACAGCGTTCTCGCTGCCTTACGTGATCTGGATGATGCGCGGTTACATCGAGGACATTCCGCTGGAACTGGAAGAGTCGGCGCTGGTTGACGGCTGCACGCGCTGGGAGGTGCTGTGGAAGGTGGTGCTGCCGATGGCGCGCTCCGGGCTGTTCGCCACCGCCGTCTTCACCTTCATCTTCGCGTGGAACGACTTTCTCTTCGCGCTGGTGCTGACGCGCACCGAAGTCACCACCTACACCGTGCAGGTGACCCATTACTTCGGCGGCCAATCAAACTTCTGGGCCAAGATCGCCGCCATGTCGGTGCTGGGCACCATACCCGTCTTCTTCACCGTTGCGGTGATGCAGCGCTACCTGGTGCGCGGCATCTCCATGGGCGCAGTCAAGGGCTAGAGATGTCTGACCTCAAGATCACCAACCTCCACAAGCACTATGGCGCCTTCCATGCCGTGAAGGGCATCGACCTCGACGTGCCGTCGGGCGAATTCACGGTGCTGGTCGGGCCTTCGGGCTGCGGCAAGTCCACCCTGCTGCGCACGATCGCGGGGCTGGAGGAGGCCAGCTCCGGCACGGTCGAGATCGGCGGCGAGGACGTCACCTGGGCACGCCCGCGCGACCGCAACATCGCCATGGTGTTCCAGAACTATGCGCTCTACCCCTACCTCAACGTGAAGGACAACATCGCCTTCGGCCTGCGCTCGCGGAAGGTGCACGAGGCGGAGGTGGAGAAGCGCGTGTCGCGTGCCGCCGAGATGCTGGGCATCGGCCACCTGCTCAAGCGCTTCCCGCGCGAGTTGTCGGGCGGGCAGCGCCAACGCGTGGCCATTGGCCGCGCCATCGTGCGTGATGCCATCCTCTATCTCTTCGACGAGCCGCTTTCCAACCTCGATGCGCAGCTGCGTGACGACATGCGCGTCGAGATCAAGCGGCTTCACCAGGAGCTGGGCCGCACCATGGTTTATGTGACGCATGACCAGATCGAGGCCATGACGCTCGCCGACCGCATCGTGCTGCTGCGCGATGGCGAGATCGAGCAGCAGGGCGCACCGCTTGACCTGTTCGAGCGCCCGAAGACGCGCTTCGTGGCGGGCTTCCTCGGCAGCCCCAAGATGAACTTCATTCCCGCCACGACCACCGAAACGGGTGTCACGCTCAACGACGGCACAAGGCTGGACATGCCGGGGCGCAGCGGGCTGAAACCCGGACAGGCCGTGGTGCTGGGCCTTCGCCCGCAATACATCGCCATGGCGGGCCAGTCGCTGGCAAAGGGCCATGCCCGCGTGCCTGTCACCATCGAGCTCGTCCAGCCCACGGGCTCGCGCGTGCAGGCCACCATGCCGCTGGGCGGAGCCTCGATCATCGCCGAACTGGCCGCGCATGATGTTTCCCGCCCGGGCGAGCGGACGGAGATTGACATCGACATGACACGTGCGGTCATCATTGACCCACAGAGCGAACAGGTCATTTGAGGATTCCCATGGCGAAACGCACACTCACCCGCGCAGTGAAGCTGACAGGCACGGACGTTGCCGAAGGCAAGCGCCGCACGCTGACCGCCGGGCCGATCACCGCCATGTTCGACAATGGTGCGCTGCGCTACATCCGCTACCGGGGCGCTGAAGTGCTGCGCGGCATTGCCTATTTGGTGCGCGACAAGGACTGGGGCACCTATGCGCCGGCAATCGAGAACCTGAAGATCAGGCAGGGCAAGGACGGCTTCTCCATCAGCTATTCCGCCACCACCAAGGACAAGTCGCAGGGCCTGCACTACGTGGCGAAGATCGAGGCCAGCGCCAAGGGCACGCTGAACTTCACCGTCACCGGCATGCCGCAGACCGACTTCCTCACCAACCGGACGGGCTTCACCATCCTGCATCCGCTGAACGGTGTGGTGGGAGAGCCCGTCGAGATCGTCCATACCAACGGCAAGAAGAAGAAATCGAAGTTCCCCAAGATCATCAGCCCCGGCCAGCCGGTGTTCGAGATCCGCTCGCTGAAGCACCAGGTGGTGCCGGGCGTGACGGCCACCGTGCTGATGGAGGGCAACAAGTTCGAGATGGAGGACCACCGCAACTGGATGGACGCCTCCTACAAGACCTACGTCTGCTCGCTGCTGGACCCGTGGCCCTATACGCTGAAGAAGGGCGAAGCCTTCACCCAGTCGATCACCCTGACCATCGAGGGAAAGCCCGCCGCCAAGAAGGCCGCGAAGGCCGGCTCCGGCATCACGGTCGATGTCGGCGGCGTCAAGGGCATGATCCCGGCCATCGGCGTGGGCGTGCCCATGTCGGAGGCGCAGCACGCACTGGCCAAGGTTGACCTGATCGCGGCGATGGAGCCCAACCACCTCGTCTGCCAGATCGACGGCCGCAACAGTAGTCAGCGCGAGGCGGCGGCCGCCTTCCGCGAGCTGCGTGAACGCACGGGCGCACTCTCCTTCCTTGAGATCGTGCTGCCGGCGAAGAAGCCCGCGGCGGAAGAGGTTGCAGCCATCGCGAAGGAAATCCAGGCCGCAGGCTATGTGCCGGACGCCATCGTGGTCACGCAGATGCATGACCTCAAGTCCTTCCAACCCAACACGCCACGGCCATGGGGGCCGACTTACGAAGAAATGGCCGCCGCGGTGCGCAAGGAATTCCCCGGCGTCACGCTGGGCGGCGGCATGCTGTCGTTCTTCACCGAGCTGAACCGCAAGCCAGCACCCAAGGGCGTGTTCGACTTTATCACCCACACCGTCTGCCCCATCGTGCATGCGGCGGACGACATCTCGGTGATGGAGACGCTGGAATCGCTCCCCTCCATCATCGCCTCCACCCGCAACATGATCGGCAAGGACACGCCCTATCTGCTGGGCCCCTCCTCCATCCCCTGCCGCGACAATCCTTACGGCGCGGTGGTCTCCGCCAACCCCGGCAATTCCCGCGTCTGCCTCGCCGACATGGACCCGCGCCAGCGCGGGCTGTTTGCCGCGGCATGGAACGTCGGCCTGCTCAGCGCCTTCGCCAAGGGCGGGCTCGATGCTGTGTCGCTTGGCGCTGTCACCGGACCGCAGGGTGCGATCTATCGCAAGGCGGACCATGCCCAGCCGTGGTTCGACGGTTCAAAGGCCGAGGTTTATCCCACCTATCACGTGCTGGCAGGGCTAGCGGCGGCGAGCGGCAACAGGCGTCTCGATGCCGTGTCGAGCGCGCCGTCGACCATTGCAGCGCTGGCGCACAAGTCGCCGGACGGCACGGAGCTGTGGCTCGCCAACCTGACGCCGGAGGCGCAGAAGGTGAAGCTCTCCGGCCTCAAGGGTGCCGCTGAAATCCACCGCCTGACGGATGGCAACTTCCAGAAGCTCGCCACCGACCCCGGCTTCCTCTCGGGCAAGGGCGAGGCGGTGAAAAAGCTCTCCAGCATCGAACTCGGGCCCTACGGCGTCGTCCGCATCCGGACGGCCTGAGCGCCATGATCCTCGGCTGCATCGCCGACGACTTCACCGGCGCGACCGACCTCGCCAACACGCTGACCCGGCGTGGCATGCACACGGTGCAGACCATCGGCATCCCGAAGGGCGAAGCCCCGCAGGCCGATGCCGTGGTAGTGGCGCTGAAGTCGCGCACCATTCCGGCAGCCGACGCCGTGGCACAATCGCTCGCCGCCTGCCGCTGGCTCAAGGCCAATGGCGCGAAGCAGATCTTCTTCAAATACTGCTCCACCTTTGACTCAACGGATGACGGCAATATCGGACCGGTGGCCGATGCGCTGCTCGAGGAGCTGGGATCGGACTTCACCATCGCCTGCCCCGCCTTCCCGGAGAATGGCCGCACCATCTATCTGGGCCACCTCTTCGTCGGCGGCGAATTGCTCTCTGACTCCTCGATGAAGAACCACCCGCTCACCCCGATGCGCGATGCCAACCTCGTGCGCGTGCTGGGCCGCCAGTCGCAGCACAAGGTGGGGCTCGTGCCCTACAAGACCGTGAAGCAGGGCGCACCCGCCATTGCCGAGGCCTATGCCGCACTGCAGGCGCAAGGCATACGCCACGCCATCGTCGATGCGCTGGAAGACCGCGACCTCGAACACATCGGGGCCGCCTCCTCCGCGCTTCCGCTCATCACCGGCGGATCCGGCGTGGCTATCGGCCTGCCGCAGAACTATCGCACCGCACGGCTCATCCCGAAGCGCGAGGGCGCATCCCCGCTGGAGAAGGTAGGCGGCCCCGGCGTGGTGTTGTCGGGCTCCTGCTCGGCGGCAACGCTCGGCCAGGTGGAACGTTTCGCGGCCTCGCATGCCGCACGGGCCATCGACCCGCAGGAACTTGGCCGCGACCCGGAGAAGGCCATCGCCGAACTGCTCGACTGGGCCACGGCACAGATGAAGACGGGCCCGGCGCTCATCTATGCCTCGGCACGACCTGAGAAGGTTGCTGCCGTGCAGGCGGAATTCGGGCGCGAGAAGGCAGGCGAGATGATCGAGCATGCCATCGCAAGGCTCGCCAGCGTGCTTGCCAAGCAGGGCGTGCGGCGCTTCGTGATCGCGGGAGGCGAAACATCGGGCGCGGTCGTTTCCGCGTTGAAGGTTGAAGCGCTCGAAATCGGGCCGCAGATCGCGCCGGGCGTGCCCGCCTGCCTGTCCTATGGTTCGCCACGCTATGCACTCGCACTGAAGTCCGGCAATTTCGGCGGGCCAGACTTCTTTGCGGAAGCGCTGGAGGCCCTGGCATGAGCGAAGCAAAGGCCCGCGAGTTCATCTGCGAGATGGGCCGCTCGATGTTCGAGCGGCGCCTCACCTTCGGTTCCTCCGGCAATATTTCAATGCGCGTGGAGGATGGCTGGCTGATGACGCCGACCGGCTCATCGCTGGGGCGGCTTGATCCCGCGCGGCTGTCGAAGCTCGACGACCAGGGCAAGCTGGTGGGTGGTGATGATCCCACCAAGGAGAGCTTCCTGCACCTCGCAATGTATCGCGAGCGCGCCAAGGCGGGTGCTGTGGTGCATCTGCACTCCACGCATTCCGTCGCCGTCTCCTGCCTCGACTGCATCAACCATGAGGACGTGCTACCGCCGATCACCGCCTACTATGTCATGCGCGTCGGCAAGCTGCCGCTCATCCCCTATTACGCGCCGGGCGACAAGGCTTTGGGCGAAGCGGTGGGCCGCGCTGCCGCCAACCACAATGCCGTGCTGCTGGCCAACCACGGCCCGGTGGTGGCGGGCACCAGCCTGTCGGCTGCCGTCGATGCCATCGAGGAGCTGGAGGAGACGGCGCGGCTCTACCTGCTGCTGCATGGCCGCCCGACCCGCTACCTGACGGACGAGCAGATCGCCGACCTGAAGCGGCGCTTCCCGCCGCAGGGCTGATCAGGCTAGACTGCGCCCATGGATATTCTCAGTTACTTCGACTTCGAACCCGCCGGCCAGCGCCTGGAGGACCTCGAAACCCCCGTGCCCGTCATCGACATCGATGTGGTGGAAAGAAACCTCCGCAAATGGCAGGAGCGCTGCGACAAGGCAGGCTT
>JBEARP010000012.1:0-13027 GCA_041163105.1 Pseudomonadota bacterium | reverse complement strand
TTGGCGAAATGCGACAGCGCCCAGTCGTCGGAATTGGTCATGGCCACGAGGTTGAAGCGGCGCTTCAGGCGCTTCAGTGCCGCGACGGAATCCGCGAAGGCGGGCCAGCGTGGAATGGAGAGGCGGAATTCCTCGGCGTCGGAATTGGAATCTGGCAGCCCCAGCACCTCCGCCATCTCGCGGTACATGGGCGCCATCATGGAGGGGAAGGGCAGGCGCGGGGTGAGGTGGTGCTGCCGGTCCTCTGCCACCGCATAGGCTTCCAGTATGGCGCCATCGGTGAGCGTCACGCCGGCGCCCTGCGCCCGGGCGTGCACATAGTCGAGGATGCCGGTCTCGAAGTCGATGAGCGTGCCCACCACGTCGAAGGTCATCACTTTGCGGGCGGTCAGCGCCATGTCGGGTCCTCCAGTGTCACGTGAGGCTAGGTCGCGGCTGAGGACGCGTCACGCATGAAAAATGCGGGGCCGCCATGCAGCCCCGCAATTCACTCCGCTGAGTTTGGCACTCAGACGATGCGGGTGGTCACCTTGATGTTGCCCCTGGTGGCGTGGGAATAAGGGCACACCACATGGGCCTTGGCGGCAATGTCCTCGGCCACGGCCTTGTCGACGCCGGGCAGGTGCACGTCGAGCGCCACCTCGAGGCCGAAGCCGCCGCCATCCTCGCGCATGCCCACGCCCACATGGGCCGTCACCGAGGCGTCGGGCGTCACGGTCACCTTCTCCTTGCCAGCCACGAAGCGCACGGCGCCGAGGTAGCAGCCGGAGTAGCCGACGGCGAAGAGCTGCTCGGGGTTGGTTCCCTTGCCGTCGCCGCCCATTTCCTTGGGCAGCGAGAGCTTGACGTCGAGCTTGCCGTCATCCGTCCGGCCGTGACCTTCACGGCCGCCGGTGGAGGTGGCGTTTGCAGTATAGGCGATGGGCATTGTCGTCTCCTTGAAATGTCAGCTGAATACGTTCCCCGCGCCAGTTTGGATGCGAAGCGGCGGCGGATCAAGCCTTCATCGCCGCGCCAGTATCACGCCCGCGGCAGCGAGCGCGAAGCCCACCCAGCCGAGCGGCGGCATTTCTTCGCCCAGCAGTGGCCAGGCCATCAGCGCGGAAATCGGCGGGACGAGGTAAAAGAGCGAAGATACGCGGCTCACCTCGCCCGCCCGGATCATGGCGAGCAGCAGCGACATGGCGATCAGCGAATTGCCGATGACAAGATAGGCAAGCGCCCCCACGAAGGGCAGGCTCCAGGTGAACTGGAAGCTCTCGAAGATCATGGCGACCGGCAATACGCCGGCCAGCCCTGCGAGATACTGCACCGCATTTGAAACAACCGGATGGTGGCTCTTGCCGAAGCGCTTCTCCCACAAGGTTCCGGCGGTGATCGCGAAGAGCGCACCCACCGCGGCCAGCACGCCGATGGGATGCTCGAGTTCGACGCTGGAGCGCGACATGATGACGGTCGCTGCCCCCGCCATGCCAAGAGCGAGGCCGGCCCAGCGCAGCAGGCTCACCGTCTCGCCGGTGAAGCGGGGTGCGATGAGGCCGACGAGGATCGGCTGCAGGCAGACGATGATGGCGAGACCGCCGGCCGAAACGCCCGCCTTGAAGCCGATGTAGGAGAGGCCAAAGTACAGCGTCTGGATCAGGAAGCCGACAATGGCCAGGTGCACCCAGTCCATCAGCTTCTGCGGCAGGGGCGGCCGCATGATGATCACCAGCGGCGCCAGCAGCGCGCAGACGCAGGCATAGCGCACGGCGAGGAAGCTCAGGGGATCGGCATGGCTGATGCCGAGCTTGGCCACTGAAAACCCGCCCGACCACAGCAGCAGGAAGATCACCGGGGCGATGAGAAGCCAGATCGGCTTGGAGGACGTCATTGGCCGAAGCTTAGGGGCGCGCACCGGTCGCCGCCACGGCACATTCCCGGTGGGGCGCATGCGCATGTGGAATAGCAAGGGGCCTGGCCTTCGCCCTCCTTGAAGTCGCTCCTTGATTGGCGCACATGAAATGCATGCGCGTGCCCCCCTCGTTCCTCGAAGACATCCGTGGCCGGGTGACCATCTCCTCGGTGGTGGGCCGCAAGGTGGCGTGGGACCGGCGGAAGTCGAACCCGGGGAAGGGGGATTTCTGGGCCTGCTGCCCGTTCCATGGCGAGAAGTCGCCGTCCTTCCACGTCGAGGACCGCAAGGGCCGCTACCACTGCTTCGGCTGCAAGGCGTCCGGCGACATCTTCACATTTCTTGTGGAAAAGGAAGGGCTGAGCTTCCCCGAGGCCGTGGAACGGCTGGCGCAGGAGGCGGGGCTGCCCATGCCGGTGGTTTCCGAGGCCGACCGCGAGCGCGAGGTGCAGCGGGCGAGCCTCTATGACGTCATGGAACTGGCTGCCAAGTTCTTCGAGGGGGAACTGCAGGCGGCGCGCGGCTCCCGCGCCAGGGGCTACCTGGCCGACCGGCAGCTTCCGCCTGCCATCCAGAAGGAATTCCGGCTGGGCTATGCCCCGGACGACCGCTCGGCGCTGCGCGGCCACCTGGCCGACAAGGGCATTGCGGTGGAGCAGATGGCCGAAGCCGGGCTGGTGATTTCCGGTGACGACATTCCCGTCGCCTATGACCGGTTCCGCGACCGGGTGATCTTCCCGATCCGCGACCCCCGGGGCCGGGTGATCGCCTTCGGCGGCCGGGCGCTGTCCAAGGATGTTCCGGCCAAATACCTGAACTCGCCTGAGACGCCGCTCTTCCACAAGGGCAATGTGCTCTACAACCTCGACAAGGCGCGGGGCCCCGCCCACGAGAAGGGCCAGATCATCGCGGTCGAGGGCTATGTCGACGTCATCGCCATGCACCGCGCCGGATTGCCGCAGGCCGTGGCGCCGCTGGGCACCGCACTGACCGAGGACCAGCTCCGGATATTATGGAAACAGACGGCCGAGCCGATCCTGTGTTTCGACGGCGACAACGCCGGGCTAAAGGCTGCATACCGGGCCCTGGACTTGGCGCTTCCGCTGCTCGAGCCCGGCCATTCGCTGCGCTTTGCGCTTCTGCCCGAGGGGCAGGACCCGGATGACCTGCTGAAGGCCCAGGGGCCCGAGGCGGTGCGCGCCGTGGTCGAGGGGGCCCAGCCGCTGTCCGACGTGTTGTGGCAGCGGGCGCTTGCCCAGAACGACCGCTCCACGCCCGAGCGCCGGGCCCAGTTCGAGAAGGATTTGCGGAGTCTTCTCAGCGCCATAGGCGATGAAGCTGTGAAAAAGCATTATCTTGCCGAATTTGGCGACCGGCTGAGGGCATTGTTCCAGCCGATGGGTGGAAACCGGGGTGCCGGGGCCCGCCGCCAACCCTTTGCCCGAGCGGGCGGCAGCCGCCCCTTCAAGCCCAACTTGCGGCCTTGGGACCTCCAGCAACCCCCGACTGCGGGGCTGAAGCGGCTTGCGGGCCAGTCCAGCATCCAGGCCGGGGCGGAGCGGCGGGAGCGGATGATCGTGCTGACGCTGGTCAACCACCCGGAGCTCGTGCATGAGTTCCTGGATGAGATCTCAAGCCTGGAAATGGCAGTTCCCGAGCTTGACTCGCTCCGTACACAAATCATAGATAGCGCGGCCCTCGGATCCGCTCTTGACGGAACGGACCTGCGGGACCACTTGTCGAAGATGGGTTCGGGTCCCCTGTTGGACCGACTTGAAGCCCAGGCGAAACGACTGAACGAATGGTTCCTTGGGAGCGGGGCAGCGCAAGATGACGCCCGCACAGGCCTTCGTCAGATGATCGCCCTGCACCGTAAAACAATCACCCTCGAGCGGGAGCTCCGGGCGGCGGAAGCCGCTTTCGCCCTCGACCCGACGGAGGAGAAGCTCAACGCCCTCAAGGCGGTGCGCGAGCAATTGTCGTCCCATGCGGGGTCGGAAGCCCAGATCGAGGGTTTTGGCGCCGCTTCGGGCCGGTCGGTTGACGCCATCAACTGAGGGCGAATGGAACCGGGTTCGGATTCAATCTCTGGGTTAATCGGCGCTTAAGGCGAAGGTTCCTAGCTTTGACCCCGAATCACAATGTTGCTATGGCGGGTTCCCCCGCCTGATTTCCAAGGACTTTTTCATGGCCCGAGCCCAAGTGCGCGCACCCGCCCCGGACGACCAGGACCAGCAGGCTGCCGGCGACGACAACGAAGCCCCGGAAAGCCAGGGCGACAGCTCGGATTCGCCAATCCTCGATCTGTCGGATGCCGCCGTCAAGCGGATGATCAAGCTCGCCAAGGCGCGCGGCTTTGTGACGCTTGATGAGCTCAATGCCGTTCTTCCCTCCGACGAGACGAGCCCCGAGCAGATCGAAGACATCATGGCGATGCTCAACGAGATGGGCATCAACGTCGTCGAGTCCGAGGAAGAGACCGAGAACCTGACCGCAAAGGTCGAGGCCGAAGCCGAAGGCGAGTCGACCGAGACCGCCCTCATCAAGGTGGAAGCCGCCAAGACGCCGGCCGACCGTACCGATGATCCCGTCCGCATGTATCTCCGCGAGATGGGCCAGGTGGAACTTCTGTCGCGCGAGGGCGAAATCGCCATCGCCAAGCGCATCGAGGCCGGCCGCGAGGCGATGATCGCAGGCCTCTGCGAGAGCCCGCTGACCTTCCAGGCCATCATCATCTGGCGCGACGAGCTCAACGAAGCCAAGATCCTGCTCCGGGACATCATCGACCTCGAGGCCACCTATGCCGGCCCCGACGCCAAGAAGCAGGGCCCGGTGCAGACGCCCGCGCCCTATGTTCCGCCCAAGGAAGAAGTGAAGAAGAAGGCCGAGGCCAAGCGCGCCGAAGCCAAGCGGGTTGCCGCCGCCGTGCGCCGCCCGTCGGCCGACGACGAGTTCGGCGATGTTCTCTCGCCAGAGGATTTCGACAAGCCGCAGGTCGAGGAGGAGGATGACGACGAGGGTGATGACCTCGGCGTGTCGCTCTCCGCCATGGAAGCGGAGCTGAAGCCGAAGGTTCTCGAGATCTTCGACAACATCGCCAAGAGCTACAAGTCGCTGCGCAAGCTGCAGGACCAGGAAGTGGCCGAGGGCACCGAGCTCTCGCCCTCCCAGGAGCGCCGCTACAAGAAGCTGCGCGAGGAAATCGTTGCCGAGGTGAAGTCGCTCTCGCTCAACAACGCCCGCATCGAGGCGCTGGTGGAGCAGCTCTACGACATCAACAAGCGCCTGAACGCGCTGGAAGGCCGCCTGCTGCGGCTGGCCGAAACCTACAAGGTTCCGCGGCCTGAGTTCCTGAAGGAATATCAGTCGAACGAGCTCGACCCTGACTGGCTGAAGCGCGTGGGCCGCCTCGTCAAGTTCGGCTGGAAGAAGTTCGTGAACGACGAGAAGGACTCGATCAAGGTCATCCGCGACGAGATCTTCGAGCTCGCCACCGCGACCGGCCTGCAGATCCCCGAATTCCGCCGCATCGTGGCCATGGTGCAGAAGGGCGAGCGCGAGGCGCGCATCGCCAAGAAGGAGATGGTGGAAGCCAACCTTCGTCTCGTGATCTCGATCGCCAAGAAGTACACCAACCGCGGCCTGCAGTTCCTCGACCTCATCCAGGAAGGCAACATTGGCCTCATGAAGGCCGTGGACAAGTTCGAGTATCGCCGGGGCTACAAGTTCTCGACCTACGCCACCTGGTGGATCCGGCAGGCCATCACCCGCTCGATCGCCGACCAGGCGCGCACCATCCGCATTCCGGTGCACATGATCGAGACGATCAACAAGATCGTGCGCACCTCGCGCCAGATGATGCACGAAATCGGCCGCGAACCGACGCCGGAAGAACTGGCCGAAAAGCTGTCGATGCCGCTCGAGAAGGTCCGCAAGGTGATGAAGATCGCCAAGGAGCCGATCTCGCTGGAAACCCCGGTGGGCGACGAGGAGGATTCACACCTCGGCGACTTCATCGAGGACAAGAACGCCATCCTGCCGATCGATGCTGCCATCCAGGCCAACCTGCGCGAGACGACAACCCGCGTGCTGGCCTCGCTCACCCCGCGCGAAGAGCGCGTGCTGCGCATGCGCTTCGGCATCGGCATGAACACCGACCACACGCTGGAAGAAGTGGGCCAGCAGTTCTCGGTCACCCGCGAACGCATCCGCCAGATCGAAGCGAAGGCGCTCCGCAAGCTCAAGCACCCGAGCCGCAGCAGGAAGCTCCGGAGCTTCCTCGACAACTGATCGGAGTTTGCAGTTTTGACATTCATCATGCCCGGGCTGGTCCCGGGCATCTTTTTTGGCGCAGCCCAAGACTGGATTGCAGCTTTCGCCGCAATGACGGCATGTGAGTGTGCTTATTCCATGATAGTCTCCTCGCCTAACAGGAGGCACTCTCATGTCCGAACAGTCGCAGATCCGCTTCGAAGACGGTGCCGCTTACGAGACCTACATGGGCATCTGGAGCCGCAAGGTGGGCGAACAGTTCCTTGCCTGGCTCAATCCGCCTCCCAATCTCTCCTGGCTCGACGTTGGCGCCGGCAATGGCGCCTTCACCGCATTGCTGGCGGAGCAGGTGAAGCCGGCTTCCATCCTCGGCATCGATCCCTCGCCCGCACAGCTCGACTATGCCCGCAAGCGGCAGGATGTGGGCCATGCGCGCTTCGAGGCGGGGCATGCGATGGAACTTCCCGCCGCTGACGCAAGCGTCGATGCGGCGGTGATGGCGCTGGTCATCGCCTTCGTGCCGGACCCGGCAAAGGGCGTGGCCGAGATGGTGCGCGCAGTGAAGCCGGGCGGCCTTGTCGCGGCCTATATGTGGGACTGGCCGGAGGGCTTTCCCTTCCACCACTCGCACAAGATCATCGAGGACCGGGGGCTGCCGGCAATCGCGCCGCCCTCGTGGGAGGCCTCGCGGCAGTCGCGGCTGGAGGAGTTGTGGCAGGGGGCCGGGCTTTCTGGCATTGAGAGCCGCACCATCACCGTGGAACGCACCTTCCCGGATTTCGAGACGCTGTGGGCCATCACGCTCACCGGCCCGCGCGTGGCCACGCTTGCCGCCACGCTGTCGCCCGAGGTGAAGGCAGAGATCCGCCAGACGCTCAAGGACAGGCTCAAGGTGGATGAGGGCGCGCCCGTCACCCTCACGGCCATGGCCAACGCGGTCAAGGGGTGGGTGCCGGGCCGAGGTTGATCTCGGGCAGGGCGCCCGTTAGGCTCCGCCACATGTCGATCTGTGGAGTTGTACCGTCATGTCATTCCTGAAGAAGCTGTTCGGCGGTGGCTCGAAAGAGTCCGCTCCAGCAGGCCCCAAGCGCCAGCTCGAATACAATGGCTTCGTGATCTCCGCCACGCCCTACAAGGAGGGCGGCCAGTGGCAGACCTGCGGAACCGTGAGCAAGACCATCGATGGGGAAGCAAAGCAGCACCGCTTCATCCGCGCCGATCGCTTTTCGGATGAAGACGCCGCCGCCGACCACGCCATTCTCAAGGGTCAGCAGATCGTCGACCAGCTGGGCGAGCGCGTGTTTTCCTGATCAGGCCAGCACGTAGTTGAAGCTGACGCTGATGCGGTTGCCTTCGGCGCGGTTGAGCGGCACCTCATGGCGGAGCCAGCTTTCCCAAAGCATCAGCGTGCCAACTTCCGGCCTGAATGAGACATGCTGCTTCATGTTCTGCGGCAGTTTGGCCTGCTGCTTCGGTGGAGCCGCCATCATCAGGCCCAGGCGAGGGTCCTCGTAGACGATGGGTCCGGCACCCTGCGGCACCGCCACGTAGAAGGTCCCGCTGATCACCGAATTCGGGTGGATGTGCGAGGTGTGGTGGCCGCCCTCGGGCAGCACGTTCACCCACAGCGAGTCACACCGGGGCTTAGTGCCGCGCAGGTCCCAGTGCAGTTCCTTGGCATAGGCGAGGCAATGCTTGTCGATGACCTTCACCAGCTTCGCGAATTCCGGAAAGCGCCACGGCAGGTCGTTCAGCGAGGCATATGAGGTATAGCCCGTATAGCCATACTTGTCGGCCCACTTGTGGCCCGCCGCATCGTCCATGGCCAGCGACATGGACAGCGCCTCGATGGCGTTGGTGAGCTTCTGGGGTACGATCTTGTCCGCCCGGTAAAGCCGGGTGACGAAGAGGTCGTGGGTTTTCGCAGCTGGTTTTGCAGTGTCGGTCATGGCGTTCCGTTAGCCGAGCCCTCAGTCGCCTTCAAGCGCCTTGACCACGCTGTCGGCGATGGCTGTGGCGCTCTGCTTGGTCAGGTCCTTGGTGATCTCCTTGAGCGTCGCCTTGGCAAGCGGAGGTGTGGCGGCCTTGCGCCAGACGCCCATCGCCACAGGAGGCGCGACCACGATGATCTCGCTGAAGGCGCCGGCAGCCAGCTCCTTCGCCATGTCGGCCGCGATACCCTTCACGAAGCGGTCCTCGGTCATCTGGTGATAGTCCGGCTGTTCGGCCGTCGAGCGCCCAAAGCCCACGCTCTCCATGACGCGCGAGGGCTTGTCACGGGCCTGATCACGGTTGGGCGGATTGTCCTGATGGTAGGACTTGACGGCCTGCAGGTCAGGCTTGCCGACGTCCCCGGCATTGCGGAAAACGGTGGCCCGGCCGCCGTCGGTGACGAGCACGCGGGTATTGTGGTTCAGTCGCTTCATGTCGATACCTCCATGACTTGGCCGAGAGAACACCCTGCAGCGGCTTGCCGCCTTGCGAAAGATCAAAATTCGGGCGACACAGGGCAGGGGAGGAGATGCAATGCGGCGGCTTTTTCACTTTGAGACCCGGAAGCAGCCGGTAGCGAGCCAGAACGTGTTCGTCAGCCGGCTCACCCGCAACGCCATCTATTCGGCGGCGATCGTGGCCGTATCGCTGGTGGTCGGCACTGGCGGTTACAGTTACTTCGAGAACATGCGGACCGTCGATGCCTTTGCCAATGCCTCCATGATCCTGGCCAGCATGGGTCCGCTCAACCCGCTGATGACCGACGGCGGCAAGATCTTCGCCGCGCTCTATGCCATTTTCTCTGGCTTCCTGCTGATCGGCATCTCGACGCTGATGTTGGCGCCGATCTTCCATCGCATCCTGCATCGCTTCCACGTCGACGAGCATGACGCGGACCCGCCGCAACGCAAGCACTAGTCCTGGGACAGCAGCAGCCCAGCCTCCCATGCATCCGCCAGGCGCCGCCGTGCCGCCCTTGCACCGTCCAATGACGTGGCGTTGATCACCGCGAGGCGGAAGCCGCCGGGTGGCATGGCATGGTCCTCCGGTGGCTTGCCCTCATGGAACGTGACCTGCAGGCTCTTCACCTGCGGCATGGCCCTGATCTCCGTCTGCAGACTGGCCGGTGGGTGGTGGAAGGCGCCGCCGTGGCGGGCAAAGAGGGGCATGGAGAACCCGTCCTGCCGGCGCTCATCATCGAAAAGCCAGCGGCCCTTGTCGTAGAGCCGAACCAGGGCCTCCACCCAGCCCTCGCCATAGAGGTCGCACCACTGGTCGGCGAAGCGCAGATGCGCCTCGATGATGACGCCGCCGATGGTCTCGAAGTTCATCATGCCGGTATAGCCCTGCATGTGAGATGCCACCCAAGCCGCAAGGCCTTCCTCCAGTTCCGGGAACCGCCGCGCATGCACCGTCCAGTAGCTGAACATGCCCTCGTCCCACGGCACACCCCTTGCGTGGCGGAGCCACGCGATGCGGCCATCTTCCACAGCGCAGTCAGTCGAGACATGATCGCCCGCCAGCAGCGGCATCCAGAAATGGCCGGGCTGGTAATGATGCTCCATCTCGGCGGCGGACCGGATGATGCGGCTGCCGATGCCCATTCCCTTGAGGTTGGTGATCGGCTTGGAGAATACGGGATAGGAAACCGGCGGCACGCCATGCGGGCCTGCATCAAGCCCCTGCGCCTGTGCCAACTTCAGCTTGTCATAGATCCAGCGGTGGGCCGGTGAGAGAAGCCAGCAGTCCGGGTCGTCCGTGGGAATGGCGACATGCTCCGGACATGGAACATGCTCGAAATACTGGAGGCGCCACGGGTCGCGTTCGAGAACCGGCATGGGAGCAGATTATCACGCCCATGCCGGGCTGCAATCATCAGGGCTACTTGATTTCCCAGATCACGTTCACGTCCACTGCAAGCGTCTGCTCGCCCGCTGCCATCGGAACGGGAGGTGCGGCATCGGCCTTCATCATGGTGCTGCGGACCATCGGCATGGGCGGCTGAGCCGCACTGCCTTCGCTCACCTGCATCACGTTGCCGAGTTCGATGCCCATGGCCTTGGCATAGACCTTTGCCTTGCGTGTGGCGTCCTCGGTGGCAAGTTTGCGCGCCTCGTCCATCGCATCTTCCGGCTTCGAGACGTCGAAGCTGATGCCGCTGATCTGGTTCGAGCCGGACTGCACCATCCTGTCAAGCAGGGTGCCGAGCGTGTCGACCTTCCTGAGCGTCACGGTCACGTTGTTGGACACGTCATAGCCCACCATCTTCGGCGCCTGGTTGTTCGAGAAGTCGTAGCGCGGCTGGACGGAGAAGTTCGAGGTCTGGACGTCCCTGTCCTCGATGCCGGATTCCTTCAGTGCCGCGAACAGGTCGGTCATGGCCTTGGAGTTGGCGGCCAGGGCCTCCGCCGCAGTGGCGCCCTGCGTTACGACGCCGGAGGTCACATAGGCGAGGTCGGGCGTGGCGCGCACTTCGCCATGGCCGGAGAGCGAAATGATACGGGGCATCTTGCCTCCTTCGGCAAAGGCGGGGGAAATGGCGGCCAGAAGGCCGATCACGGCGGCGGCGGCGAAACTCAGACGTTGCATGCTGTTCTCCTTCGGGGTGTCACTGGATGGGCAGAGATTGCGGCGCCAGTTGGGCATCACCGGAAGGGTGGCTCGTCGAAGCTCCGAAGCTTGCGGGAGTGGAGTTGGCCGACGTTGCCGCGCAGCTGCTCAATGGTCTCCAGCCCGATCAGGAGGTGCTCGCCCACCGCCCGGTCGTAGAAGGTGTTGGCCGCGCCCGGCAACTTGATTTCACCGTGCAGCGGCTTGTCGGAGACACAGAGCAGCGTTCCGTAGGGCACGCGGAAGCGATAGCCTTGGGCGGCCAGCGTGCCCGATTCCATGTCCACCGCGATAGCGCGTGAGAGGTTGATGCGGCGCAGCTCCTGCGTCCAACGGAGTTCCCAATTGCGGTCATCATTGGTGACGACGGTGCCGGTGCGCAGCCGTTCCTTCAGCGCATCGCCCCGTTCGCCCGTCACGCGCGCTGCCGCCTCCTGCAGCGCCACCTGCACCTCGGCCAGGGCAGGAATGGGGATCTCCGGCGGCACCAGCTCATCAAGGATATGGTCCTGACGCAGATAACCATGGGCCAGCACATAGTCGCCGATACGCTGGCTCTGGCGCAGCCCGCCGCAATGGCCCACCATCAGCCAGCAATGCGGGCGCAACACTGCGAGATGGTCGGTGATGTTCTTGGCGTTGGACGGGCCAACGCCGATGTTGACCAGCGTCACGCCACCGTGCCCGTCTCCGCGCGACAGGTGATAGGCGGGCATCTGGAAGCGGTGCCACTGGGAACTGGCGATGATGCTCTCCGCTTCCGCCCGCGCCATGCCGCGCGTGATCTTGCCGCCACCCGGCAGGTAGAGCACCGAATAGGGGCTGTCCTTGGCCAGCTGTTCCAGCCCCCATTTCACGAACTGGTCGACATAGCGGTGATAGTTGGTGAGCAGGATCCATGGCTGCACGGCGCGCCAGTTGGTGCCGGTATAGTGTTGCAGGCGCTTCAGCGAATAGTCGACGCGCACGGCGTCGAACAGGGCGAGCGGCAGCGGGTGGCCGGGCCGGTGCGTCCAGTCGCCGTCCGGCACTTCGTCACCCACCTGGGCGAGCTTTGGGGCGGGGAAGTGCAGGGTGAGTTCCGCCGCGGTCACGTCATTGCGTCCGAGATCGTCGCCCTGATCCAGCACATAGGGGTAGGGGATTTCCTGATCCGAGTCCTGGACAGTGATCGCTGCGCCATAGTCCTTCACCAGGTAGCGCAGCTGCTCGATCAGGTAGCGGCTGAAGTGCTCCGGGTGGGTGACGGTGGTTGCATAGGTGCCAGGGCCCTGGAACTTGGCGTAGGCGCGGGCGATTCTCGGCTGCACGCCGCCGGAGCGGTATTCAACGCGAAGCTCTGGGTAGGTGAAGCTGCGCCTCTCCTCGATGGTGGGCGGCTCGCGCGTGTCAAAATAGCGCTCGAGACAGTCCTTCAGCCGCGTCGTGGACTGGCGATAGAGGTCAATCAGCCGCTCGACGGCGGCTTCTGGCGTCAGGTCATGGCTCATGCCCGGAATCTATAGCATGGCGGCGCGAATTGCTGTAGCCATCCCCTCCCGTGGGGGCCCATAGCTCAATGGTTAGAGCTGACGGCTCATAACCGTCTGGTTCCAGGTTCGAGTCCTGGTGGGCCCACCACTCCTGAAAAATAGCTTTGATAAAATTGGAGAATTTTGGATTTCCTGCTCGGTTTGGGGAAAGGTTTGGGGAATGGCGACAACTTTCGCCTGCCCGCTTCGCGCCAGTTTCACCCGGCTTGCATTCTGAATGTAGTGAGCCGCTTCGCCTGAGCCTTCGGTCCATCCGAACATCGCGTTCAGTTCGGTTTCAGTGGCACCCGCCTCAGCAGCGCGGGTGGCCGCCACTTTTGTCAGTCCATGGGCGGCCTTCCCATCTTCTTTGATGCCGGCCTCGGTGCAGGCTCTCTTGAACCAGTTACCGAAGCTCGCCTTTTTCCAAGGTCTGCCAAACTGGTTGATGAGTAATGTAAGGTCGCCGGTGGGCGTGGCGGCGATTGAGCGAGCAAGTGGGCGTTCTGAATCTGGTCTAGGCGACAGAAACCTCCGAAGTGGCATCGATATATCTGGCGGAGCTGTAATTCTGGCGGAGCTGCAAACACCTCAGCCCACCCCACCGAGAACGCCCGGTTACGTCCGTTCCCAAATCACACAGCGGCACCCAGCGACACCGACACCAGCCATTGGCAGTGCATCACCACAGCCAGCCCAACCCAGCGCAAAGCCGGTGCACCATCACCATACACCGGCACCATTAGCA
>JBEARP010000011.1:0-17210 GCA_041163105.1 Pseudomonadota bacterium | reverse complement strand
CCGGGATCGCGCGCTCGATGCCCACGAGCTGTGCGGCCGACCGCGTGGCGGAGAAGCTGGGGCTTGGCGCCTATGAGACGCCGACCGGCTGGAAGTTCTTCGGCAATTTGCTGGATGCCGGCAAGGCCACGCTGTGTGGCGAGGAGAGCTTCGGCACGGGATCGAACCACGTGCGCGAGAAGGACGGGCTGTGGGCCGTGCTGATGTGGCTCAACGTGCTGGCGAAGCGCCGCCAGAGTGTGGCCGAGATCGTCACGGCGCATTGGCGCGAATACGGCCGCAACTATTATTCGCGGCATGACTATGAGGAAGTCGATGCCGAAGCCGCCAACGGGCTGATGACGGCGCTGCGCGCGCAATTGCCCGGGCTTGCCGGCCAGCACGGCATCGCGATGGCCGACGACTTCTCCTATGACGACCCGGTGGATGGCTCGCGCACCACGCACCAGGGCATTCGGCTGATCTTCGCGGATGGCTCGCGCATCATCTATCGCCTGTCGGGCACCGGTACGGCAGGCGCCACGCTGCGCGTCTATATCGAGCGCTATGAGCCGGACGCGCACCGCCACGACATCGAGACGCAAGAGGCACTGGCCGACCTGATCGCGCTGTCGCGCGCGCTTGCACAGATTGAACAGCGCACCGGACGCGCCGCGCCCACGGTGATCACCTGAGCGTGGACGCCGCACAGGCCCTGCCCTTTCCGCCTGGCGTCACGCCTTGCGCCGATGGTGCCAATGTCGCCGTGGTGTCGCGCCATGCCACGCGCATCTCTGTGTCGGTGTTCGAGGCTGAGCTGGAGACGGCGCGCATTGCTCTGACCAACCGGCTGGGCGACGTGCATTACGGATTCGTTCCGGGGCTTGTGGCGGGCGTGCATTACGGGTTGCGCGCCGAGGGGCCGTGGGACCCCGAGCATGGCCAGCGCTTCGACCCTGAGAAGCTTCTGCTCGATCCTTATGCAACGCAGATCACCGGACCGTTCCGCCATCTGCCGGAGCTGATGCAGGCCGGCACCGAGACCTCGCTGCTCGTGCCGAAGGCCATTGCCGGGCATGTTGCTGCGGATGCGCAGGCGCTGCCGCCGCACCGGCCGCAGTTCATCTATGAGGTGCCGGTCAAGGGCTTCACCATGCTGCACGCGCAAGTGCCACCGGACAAGCGCGGCACCGTGGCGGCGCTGGCCGAGCCGGTGATCATCGAGCACCTGACGCGGCTGGGCGTCGACACGGTGGAGCTGATGCCGCTTGCGGCGTGGATCGACGAGCGGCACCTGCCGGCCCTCGGGCTTGCCAATGCCTGGGGCTACAACCCGGTGAGCTTCATGGCACCGGACCCGCGGCTTGCGCCGGGCGGGCTCGCGGAGATCCGTGCCACGGTCGATGCCTTGCATGCAGCGGGTATCCGCGTGGTGCTGGACGTGGTGCTGAACCACACGGGCGAGAGCGACGTTCACGGCACCACGCTGTCGCTGCGCGGGCTGGACGAGGCGCTGTATTATCGCCACGCCAATGGTGAGCTCATCAACGACACGGGCTGCGGCAATACGCTGGCACTTGATGAGCCCGCCGTTCTGCAGCTGGCGACGGATGCCCTGCGCAGCTGGGCGATGCGCACGGGGATCGACGGCTTCCGCTTCGACCTCGCCACGGTGATGGGGCGCACGGCCTCGGGCTTCAAACCGCATGCGCCGCTGCTGTCGGCGATCGAGCAGGACCCGCTGCTGTCGCGCCTCATCATGATCGCCGAGCCGTGGGACGTGGGGCCTGGCGGCTACCAGCTTGGGGCTTTCCCGGCACGCTGGCAGGAGTGGAACGACCGCTACCGCGACGAGGTGCGCCGCTTCTGGCGCGACGACACGCACATGACGGGCGCCTTCGCGACCCGTATCGCCGGATCGTCGGATGTCTTCGGCGGCCGCCACCGCCCGCCGTCCACCGGCATCAACTTCATTGCCGCGCATGACGGATTCACGCTGCAGGACACGGTGACATTCGCCACCAAGAACAATGCCGCCAATGGCGAGGACAACCGCGATGGCAACGCGCATGAACCGAACTGGCCGGGCGGCGACGCCAAGGCGCTGCTGGCCACGCTGTTCCTCTCGCGCGGCACGCCCATGCTCACGGCGGGTGACGAGTTCGGCCGCAGCCAGTCCGGCAACAACAATGCCTATGCCCAGGACAACACGACCACCTGGCTCGACTGGCCGCGGGCCGACCAGCGCCTCATCGGCTACACCGCCGCGCTGTGGCAGCTGCGCCAGGCGCTTTCGCCCTTTTTCACCGATGACTTCCTGACCGATGGCACCGCCCGCTGGTTCGGCGCCGATGGCGGCCCGATGGACTGGCAGGACGGCGCGGCACAGGTGCTGGGCCTCGTGCTCGCCGCGGGCCGCAAGCGGCTGGCGTTGCTGTTCAACCGGGGGCCGACACGTCCACCTGCCCTGCCGGCGCGCGCCGGCCATCGCTGGACGCGGCTGTTCTGTTCCGCCGAGGGCCCGGACGTGCCGGCGACATCCGTCTGCGTCTTCGCCGAGGAGCGCCTGTCGCGGACGGGCGTGGATGATGAAGAGGTCGAGGCACTCGCCACTGCCGCAGGCATCGAGCCCGAGTGGTGGGAGGTTGACGGCACGCACCACCGCGTGAGCCCCGAAACCCAGCGCGCCCTGCTGGCCGCGATGGGGCTGGGCTTTGCGACGGAGGGCGACCTCGCGCAGGCCCATGGCATGCTGGCGAAGCCGAAGCCGCTGGTGATTCGCGCGGGCGAGGACGAGATGCTGCTGCCCGCCGCGTCCCGCCGCCGCATGCTGGTGATCGAGGACGAGCGCGGCGACAGGCGATCACTGGAGTTGGCGCCCGGCATGCAGGCGCGGGCGCGCCTCGAGGCCGGCTGCTACCGGCTTCTCGAGGCAGATGCAGCCCCGCGCAGCGTGATCGCCTCCCCCGGCGCCTGCTACCTGCCGGAGGACATCGCCGCCGGCCGCCGCGTCTTCGGGCTTGCCTCGCATCTCTATTCCCTGCGCCACCGTGGCAGCGAGGGGATCGGCGATTTCGAGACGCTGCGGCGTCTTGCGGCACTCAGCGCGGAAACGGGCGGACGCTATGCCGGCCTGAACCCGCTGCATCACCTGTTCCCCTCGGACCGCAACCGGGCCAGCCCCTACCAGCCATCCGACCGGCGCTACATCGATCCGCTCTACATCAGCATCGACCGGCTGCTCACCATGCTGGAACTGCCGCGCACGGCGGTGCTTGCAGACAAATCGCGCGCTGCCTTCGCAAGCCTCGATGCACTGCCGCTGGTGGACTATCCGGCCGTGTGGGAGGCCAAGGCGCGGCTTCTCGAAAGTGCCTTTGCGGAGTTCCCGGGCAGTGCGGCATACGATGCCTTCACGCGGGAGAGCGGTGCACAGCTCGCCGCCCATGGCCGCTTCGAGGCGCTGCGCATGGGTGAGCACCCGACAGCGGAGCGCATCGCCTATCGCGGCTTCCTGCAATGGGTGGCTGACCGCCAGTTCGGCGATGCCGCGCAGCAGCGGAACCTGTACCGCGACCTTGCACTGGGCTGTGCCTTCGACGGTGGCGAGATCGAAGGCAATCCGCACAGCTTCGCGGCGGGCGTTTCGATCGGAGCGCCGCCGGATCCCTTCTCCGCGACGGGGCAGGTGTGGAACCTGCCGCCATTCTCGCCGCTTGCGCTGGAGGGCGAGGCAATGGACCCGATGCGCCGCGTGATTGCGGCCAACATGCGCCACGCCGCCGCCCTGCGCATCGATCACGTACTGGGCTTCGCGCGGCAGTTCTGGGTGCCGCGCGGTGGTGAAGGCCGGGATGGCGCCTATGTGAGGTTTCCACTCGACGCACTGATCGCCGTCACCGCAATCGAAAGTCACCGGCACCGCTGCCTGGTGGTGGGCGAGGACCTGGGCACGGTTCCGGATGGCTTGCGTGAGACGCTGGCGGCGGCACAGGTCCTGTCCTATCGCGTGCTGTGGTTCGAACGCGACGGGATTGGCTTCAAGAGCGAGCAAGCCTATCCGCCGCGCGCGCTCGCCTGCCTTGCCTCGCATGACCTGCCCACCTTCATGGGCTGGCGCGCCGGGCGCGACATCGATATCTCACACGCGATCGGCGAGCTCACCGGCGCGCAGGCTGCCGCGCGCCGGCACGTCCGCCAGGATGAAGAGCGGCTGCTTGGCGAGCGCGCCGGTTTCAGCGGTGATGACGCCGTGGCGGCCAGTGCCGCGACCCATGGCTTCGTGGCGGGCACGCCGTCACAGATCATGCTGGTGCAGGCCGACGACCTGGCGGGGGAGACCGACCCCCTCAATGTTCCCGGCACCGACCGGGAGTGGCCCAACTGGCGCCGCCGCGTGCATGGCGAGGTCGAAGGCCTGCTGGATGGCACGCTGGCACGCCGCATCATCGACTCCGTCAAGCAGGAACGAAGCACATGAAGCGCCGCATCACCGTCGAGAAGGTGGAGCCCCTTGCCCGCGGCTGGGCGAAGTTCGACCGCTACACCATCCGCTACACGCGGGGCGACGGTGGCGAGGTGATCATCCATCGTGAGGTTCATGACCATGGCCATGGCGCCACGGTGCTGCCCTATGACACGCAGCGCGGCACCGTTTTGCTGGTGCGGCAGTTCCGGCTTCCGGCCTATCTGCACGATGGCGACGGCTTCATCATCGAGACCTGCGCGGGGTTGCTGGACGGTGATGACCCGGCACAATGCGCCAAGCGGGAAGCGGAGGAGGAACTGGGCTTTCGCCTGGCAAACCTGCGCTTCATGACGACCGTCTACGCAACACCGGGTGCCGTCACCGAAAGGTTGTCGCTGTTCATTGCCGACTATGACCATGCGGCGCGCATCAGCGCGGGCGGTGGCGAGGCGCATGAGGGCGAGGACATCGAGGTGATGGAGATGCCTTTCGATGAGATGCGCCGCATGGTGCAGGACGGCCGCATCGTCGATGCCAAGACCGTGCTGCTCAGCCTGTTCCTCGAGCGTGAACTTGGCCTTCCGCCGTTATGACGCCATCGCTGCGGATGACGCGCAGCGCCCCGGTTTCCCACCCGACGCCGAAACTGGCACCGCCATAGAGCGGCGCCAGGCAGCGATAGTCGAAGCGCTGCGGCACGTAGCCCAGCTTGTCTGCCGCCAGGTTCAGCATGAGGGCGGCCTGCAGCGGACCATGCACCAGCAGGCCGGGATAGCCTTCCTCCCTGGCGTGGCCAAGGTCGTAGTGGATGCGATGGCCGTTGAAGGTGAAGGCCGAGAAGCGAAACAGCAGCAGCGGCGATGCCTCGACCTGCCATTCGGCTGCAATCTTCCGCGCGGGGCCGACCGGGGCGGCAGTTTGCGCCGGAGGATCGCTGAACACCAGGTCCTGCCTTTCGCGGATCGCCGTTCCATCACCATCGGCGATGTCGTGCGCGATCGAGACAAGGAACATGCTTCCGTTGCTGCCCTGCTTGACCTGAATGTCGGCGATGGTGGAGGTGCGTATCACCAGCGCCCCGTGGCGCAGGGGGCGCAGGGTTTCAATGGACCCTCCGGCCCACATGCGGCGCGGTTGGGGAATGGGTGGAAGAAACACCCCCTTGAGTTCAGCGCCGTCGGGCCCTGTCTCGTCGGTGTCCGGCGTGGGCGGAGCGAGGCCAAAGTGAAGGCCCGGCGGTGCGATCCGCTCGCCCGCCTCGAACAGGAACGGCGACATGGTGGCCGAATACTTGTCGAACAACCGCTGCGTCAGCGTGTCGATGCGCGTGACGCTGCGGCCGATCCAGTCCTTGAAGTTTTCCATCAGTAGGACCTCGGAAGGCCGAGAACATGCTCGGCCAGGTGGGAGAGAATGAGATTGGTGGAGATCGGCGCCACCTGGTAGAGCCGCGTTTCACGGAACTTGCGCTCGATGTCATAATCCTCGGCGAAGCCGAAGCCGCCATGCGTCTGGATCGCGACATTCGCCGCCTCGAAGCTGGCATCGGCCGCCAGCATCTTGGCCATGTTGGCCTCGGGGCCGCAGGGCTCATCCGCCTCGAAACGACGCAGCGCCTCGGCCACCATGAGGCTTGCCGCGCGCATGTTGGCGTAGGCGCGGGCAATGGGGAACTGGACGCCCTGGTTCTGGCCGATGGGACGCCCGAACACCACGCGTTCCTTGGCATAGGCAGTAGAGCGATCGATGAACCAGCGCGCATCGCCAACGCATTCGGCGGCAATCAGGATGCGCTCGGCATTCATGCCGGAGAGGATGTAGCGGAAGCCCTCGCCCTCCTGGCCGATGAGATTTTCCGCCGGAACCGGCACGTCATCAAATCCGATGCTGGTGGTGGCATGGTTCATCATGGTGCGGATGGGATCGATGGTGAGGCCCTGCTTGCGGGCTTCATGCAGATCGAGCAGGAAGACCGACAATCCGCTTGTCCGCTTCTTGCCTTCAGCGATCGGCGAGGTGCGTGCGAGAACGATCATCAAGTCGGAGTGTTCCGCCCGGCTCGTCCAGATCTTGGCGCCGCGGATGATGTAGTGGTTGCCCTCGCGCCGCGCCGTGGTGGTGATGGAGGCGGTGTCGGTGCCGCTGTCAGGCTCCGTGACGCCAAACGCCTGAAGCCGCAGTTCGCCCCGGGCGATGCGCGGCAGCCAGTGCTGCTTCTGCTCCTCGCTGCCGTGGCGGAGCAGCGTACCCATGACATACATCTGGGCATGACAACTGGCGCCATTGCAGCCCGCCGCCTGGATTTCCTCGAGGATGGCCGCGGCGGCGCCGAGCGGCAGCCCTGAGCCGCCATAGGCCTGCGGGATGAGCGCCGCGAGAAAGCCCGAACGCGTGAGTTCCGCCACGAATTCGGACGGGTAAGCTCGTTCGCGGTCAAGCGCGCGCCAGTAAGGGCCGGGGTAGGCCTCACACAACTTGGCGACAGCAGCGCGGATCTCGTCATGCTTCATGGGTTCAGGATAGGGCTTGGCATGTGGCGGCTTCAAGTGGCAGTCCACGCATGTTATGGCTCGTGAAAACACGGGGAAGACGCATGAAGACGCCAAAGAAGATCCTGAACGATCCGCGCCGCGCCACGGAAGAGATGATGGAAGGACTGGTGCTTGGCTATGACGGGCGCGTGGGCAAGGTGGAAGGCCACGGCGCCTTCTTCCTCAAGGACATTCCGCAGGGAAAGGTTGCACTGCTGGTTGGCGGTGGCAGCGGGCACGAGCCGATCTTCGGGGGCTTCCTGGGCCGCAACCTGGCGGATGGCGCTGCCGCGGGCGAGGTGTTCACCTCGCCGCCGCCGCAGACCATCTGCGAAGCGGTGCGCGCCATTCACCGGGGGCGTGGGGTGGTCTTCGTCTATGGCAATTATTCCGGCGACAACATGAACTTCGACATGGCGGCCGAGTTCCTCGCCGCCGAGGGAATCGACACCCGCACCATCCGCGTGCGTGACGACGTGGCAGTGGGCGCGCCCGACCGCCCTGACGAGCGCCGGGGCATTGCGGGCGACGTGTTCGTGATAAAGATCACGGGCGGTGCTGCGGCGGAGCTGACCAGCCTCGACGAAGTGGCACGCGTTGCGGCCAAGGCGGAGGCGAACACGCGCTCGATGGGCGTTGCCGTTTCGCCCGGCTCGCTGCCCGAATCCGGCAAGCTCACCTTCGAGCTCGGTGACGACGAGATCGAGATCGGCATGGGCGCGCATGGCGAGAAGGGTGTGAAGCGGCAGAAGATGACGACGGCTGACGACATCGTCGACCAGATGATGGCGCCGATCTTGCGCGACCTGCCCTATCGCTCAGGCGACGAGGTGGCGCTTCTCATCAACAACCTTGGCGCCACGACGATGTTCGAGCTGCTGATCGCCAATCGCCGGGTGCGCCAGATACTCGCCCGCGAAGGCATCACGGTGCATCGCAGCTACGTGGGATCCTGGCTCACATCACAGGAGATGGCGGGCTTCTCGATCTCGCTGATGAGGCTTGATGCCGAGCTGAAGCATTACCTCGACCTGCCGGCGGCAAGTTTTGGGTTCAGTTCGCTGTGACGTGTTCGCGCCGCGCGTCTTCTCCCGCTTCAGCGGGAGAAGAGGGGTCCCGTTGTGCAAGCAACGGGTAGATGAGGGGAAGTCAAGGCACGGCTATATTGTGCGGGGATCACTTCCCCTCACCTACCCCAACTGCGTTGGGGCCCCCTCCTCTCCCGCCTTGCGGGAGAGGACGATGATCAACACGAGCCATCCAGCTTGTTGATCGCCTCGACATTGGCGGCAGACGAACCCTTGGGATCGAACTCGGATGCGAGCCAGGTGTCGACGATGGCCTTGGCGAGCTCCGGCCCGATGACGCGGGCACCCATGGTGATGATCTGGGCGTTGTTGGACTTGGCCGCACGCTCGGCCGAGTAGGTGTCATGCGTCAGCGCGGCACGGATGCCCGGCACCTTGTTGGCCGAGATGCAGACGCCGATGCCGGTGCCGCAGATGAGAATTCCGCGCTCATACTCGCCGTCCTTCACCTTGTGGGCGAGGTTGGCCGAAAGATCGGCATAGTAGCCCTGCTGGCTCAGATTGGTGATCTCATGACCGGGCTTCGACTTCAGATGTGCCTCGATGACGTCGAGGAGCGGCTTACCGGCGCTGTCGGCGCCCACGGCGATCTTCATGGCTTGTCTCCCAATCTCTTTGTGACGGCATCGATGATGCCGATGTATCCGGCGGGGTCCCATGCGGACCTTCCGATGAAGAGCCCGTCAATATCCGACATGGCTGCAAGATCGCAACAGTTCTGCGGGTTGACGCTGCCGCCATAGAGGATGGGCAGCGGCTGACCGGTGATTTCCCGCGTGAGCGCCTTCAGCTTTGCGTGCTGGGCGTTGGCGAAATCAGGGTCCGCTGGAATGCCGCCCTCGCCGATCGACCACACCGGTTCATAGGCGATGATGACCTTGCCCGGCGCTTGGCCGCCGACATCGCGCAAAGCATAGCGCGTCTGCTTCGCCAGAACGTCGGCCGTGGCGCCTGCTTCATATTCGCTGCGCGTGTCGCCAATGCAGACCAGCGCGATGAGACCGTGCTTCACCGCCGCCGCGACCTTCTTCGCAACCGTCTCGTCGGATTCGCCAAAGTGCGTGCGGCGCTCGCTGTGGCCGAGCTCGACCAGCGTTGCCCCACAGTCCCTGACCATCAGGGCTGAGACTTCGCCGGTCCAAGCGCCATTGTCCGCCCAGTGCATGTTCTGCGCGCCGACCTTGACACGGGTGCCGGAGAGAATGCCGGCCACCTCGGCGATGTAGGGGAAGGGCGGGATGACGAAGGGCTGCGCCCTTGTGGTGTTGGCAAAGGGCGATGCCTTCAGCGCCTCGGCAAAGGCGCGGGCCTCGCCCCGCGTCTTGTTCATCTTCCAGCTGGTGCCGATCCACGGCGTCTTCATCAGTTGTATCCCGTCTTCGCAAAGGGTGCCCAATAGGCCACGGATTCCCTGAGGGCCGCAACCACGCTGCGGTCGGTGGGCTCGCGCTCGCGGAAGGCGAGTTCGAGGCAGAGTTCGTTGTCGGTGCCGCCACCGGCCTTGACCGCCGCAATTAGCGCCTCCGGCGTGATGCGGCCATTCTCGTTGTACTGCGCGGTGAAGGGCCAGTGGCCGCCCTTGTTCATGGTGGACTGCTTGATGTGGATGATGGGCGACTGGGTGGCGAAGTCCTTTGCCCAGGCGAAGGGATCGACATCCGCGGGATTGGGAGATGTCACATCTCCGTGATCGATGTCGACCATGGGCTTCAGCGGGATGGGCAGCCTCGCGGCATCTATCCAGTCCTGCAGGGCTTGCGTGTCCTTCAGCGTGTGGCCCAGCTCGCGGCCAACCGACATGGGCTCCCAGAAAAGCCAGGTGAGGCCGCGTTTCCTTGCATGGTCTGCAACGTCGCGCCAGCAATCGAGGGCAATCTTCATCAGTTCGTCGCGGCGCGCGCTGTCGTCATAGTCCTTGAAGGTGAAGATGCCGAACTGCGTGCCGATGGCGGGCGCGCCGAGGTCGCCCGCGATGTCCGCCATGCCCTTGAACCAGTCGACATAATATTGCCGAACCTCGGCATCAGGATGTGCGAAGTGGTTCAACCGCCCATAGGGACCCGTCATGATCGAGGTGATCTTCGCCCGCTTGGCCACACAGGCGCGCGCCATGCGGTCGGTCAGGCGCTTGATGGTGGCTGCCTTCCAGGACGGGTTGATGAACTCATGCACGAGCTGGATGTGGCCGATGCCCACCTCGTCGCTCAAGGTTGCAATCAGGTCCTCGGGTTCCGCGAAGCGGTTCACGAAGGGGTTGGTGTTGACGGAGAGCGTAAATCCCATGTTCCGGAGCCTGCGGTGGGTGCAGTGCAATATCGAATTTTGTTGACGACCGAGCTTATCTGAAAAATATTGCACCTCAAGAAAAAATTTTCACAGTCCAGATGGGAAGACGTTGACGCTTCACCAGCCAGCCCCTCAGGTTGACGAGGAGGCCGCACTCGCGGCCCGCGCCGCGTGGCTGCACTTCGCTGGTGGCAAGACGCAAGGCGAAGTGGCCGAGCTTCTCGGCGTGCAGAGCACCAAGGCCCACCGCCTGATCGCCAAGGCCCGCGCCGACGGGCTGATCCGCGTCTTCGTCGAGGGCCCGATCTCCGGCTGCATCGCGCTGGAGGAGAAGCTCAAGGCCGACTATGGGCTGAAGTTCTGCGAAGTCGTTCCCAACATCGACGAGGGGTCCCTGCCGCTACGCACGCTGGGGGTCGCGGGCGCGCGCTACCTGCGCAACCTCATCGAATCCGCCAAGTACCGCATGATCGGCATGGGGCATGGCCGCACGCTGGCAACCGCCGTCGATCTCATGCCGAGCGTTCCCGCGCATGGCACCAAGTTCGTGTCGCTGCTCGGCGGCCTGACCCGGCGCTTCGCAGCCAGTCCCTTCGACGTGATCCACCGCCTTGCCGAGCGCACCTCGGCGGAAGCCTATGTGATGCCCGTCCCCTTCTTTGCCAACACCGAGAAGGACCGGCAGGTGCTGGAGGCACAGTATGGCGTCTCGGACGTCATCGCCATGGCGAGGCAGGCCGAGCTCTACATCGCCGGCATCGGCGAGGTGGACCGCAAGAGCTTCATCGCCACCGCCGGCATGGTGGACGAAGAGGATGTTGACGAGGTGATGAAGACCGGCGCCTGCGCCGAGCTCCTCGGCCACTTCTTCAACGAGCACGGCGAACACCTTCCGAACTCGGTCTCGGCGCGCGCCATGGCGCCGCGCTTTTCCGACCTCAAGAGCCACAGGATCGTCGCCGTTGCCGGCGGCACATCGAAAACTCGGGCCATCCGCGCCATTCTCGCGCACGGACTGCTTTTTGGCCTGATCACCGACGAGGCGACAGCAAAGCGCCTCGTCTCGCTGAAACCGGGACGTGAGCCCGGCAAGAAGAACGGAAAACCCGCACCGGGCTAACCAAGAAGACCCCACAAACCAACGGAGGAATGGGAATGTTCGAGAAAGAAAAGGGCCTCTTCGACGCCTTCGTGGCGAAGAAGATCAGCCGCCGCGAAGTGATCAATGGTGCAGGCAAGCTGGGCCTTACGGCCTCGGCAGCCGGCATGTTCCTGGGCCAGGCGCAGACGCGCGCCATGGCCGCCGACTTTGACTGGATGAAGTACAAGGGTTCGAAGCTCAAGCTTCTGCTCAACAAGCATCCCTATGCCGATGCCATGATCGCCAATATCCAGGCCTTCAAGGACATGACCGGCATGGACATCTCCTGGGACATCTTCCCCGAGGACGTCTACTTCGACAAGGTGACGGCGGCCCTCTCGTCGGGCTCGACCGAGTATGATGCCTTCATGACTGGCGCCTACATGACCTGGACCTATGGTCCGGCCGGCTGGATCACCGACCTCAACGAGTTCATCAAGGACCCGGCCAAGACGAACCCCAACTACAATTGGGAAGACGTGCTGCCGGGCCTGCGCGCCTCCACCTCGTGGAACGGTGTTCCGGGTGGCGAACTCGGCTCGGCGGATGCCAAGCAGTGGTGCATCCCGTGGGGCTTCGAGCTCAACAACATCTCCTACAACAAGAAGATGTTCGACAAGGTCGGCGTGCAGCCCCCGAAGAACATGGGCGAGATGATCGAAGTCTCGGCAAAGCTGACCAAGGACCTCGGTGGCCCGTATGGCGTCGGCGTCCGCGGCTCGCGCAGCTGGGCAACGATCCACCCGGGCTTCCTCTCGGGCTATGCCAACTTCGGCGAGAGGGACTTCAACGTCGCCGACGGCAAGCTGAAGGCCGCGATGAACTCGGCGGGTTCCAAGTCCTTCCACAAGGACTGGGTCAAGATGATCCAGGATTCAGGCCCGAAGAACTGGTCCACCTACACCTGGTACCAGGTCGGCACCGACCTCGGTGCGGGTGCTTCCGCCATGATCTTCGACGCCGACATCCTCGGCTACTTCATGAACGGCGGCGACAACAAGGAAGCCGGCAACCTGGGCTATGCGCCGTTCGCGGCCAACCCGGCAGCGGCTGCGCCCACGCCCAACGTGTGGATCTGGTCGCTGGCCATGAACAATGCCGGAACCCAGAAGGACGCCACCTGGTACTTCCTGCAGTGGGCGACCTCCGTCGAGCATGACCTGTTCGGCGCCCGCAAGATGGACTTCGTCAACCCGGTCCGCGCCTCCGTCTGGAAGGACGAGGAGTTCCGCGCCCGCATCGACAAGTCCTACCCGGGCTACCTCAACCAGTACGAAGTCTCGGCACCGGGTGCGAAGATCTACTTCACCGCCCAGCCGCTGTTCTTCGACCTCACCACGCTGTGGGCCGAGAACCTGCAGAAGATGGTGGCCAAGGAAATCAACGTCGATGAAGGCCTCGACGCGATGGCCGCCGAAATGGACAAGAAGCTGGCAGAAGCCGGCCTTGGTTAAGTAACCACTGGCGCGCGGGGAACCGGCTCCCTGCGGAACCCCGCGCGCTTTTCCATCACCGTCCCACCGTCGATTTCCGGGCCCCCCGAATGACAGCCGCCGCCAAACAGATGCGCACCCCCGTGAAGCAGAGCCGCTTCATGCGCCGGGCCCTGCCCTATATCCTGTCGCTGCCCGCACTCCTCATGTGCATCGGCATCCTCATCCCGTTCTTTACCGCCGTCTATTATTCGATGCTGCGCTACCGGATGAACCTGCCGGCCATGAAGGGCTTCATCTGGTTCGACAACTACATCAACTTCTTCACCGACCCGAAGTTCTGGAACACCGTCTACATCTCGCTCACCTATGCGTTCCTGACGGTGGGGCTCGAACTGCTGCTCGGCCTTGGCATCGCGCTTCTTCTCCAGCGGCCGTCGCGCTTCAACAACATTGCATCGATCCTGCTGCTGCTGCCGCTGATGACGGCCCCGGCGCTTGCCGCGCTGATGTGGAAGCTGATGACGCACCCGGACTTCGGCATCCTGAGCTATCTTCTGAGCGTGGTCGGCATCCATGACTTCAAGTGGGCGTCCGACCCTGCCACGGCACTGTTCACCGTGGTGCTGGTGGACATGTGGGTCTACACGCCCTTCATCATGATCCTGCTGCTGGCGGGGCTGCGCTCGCTGCCCAAGGCGCCCTTCGAGGCCGCAGCACTTGATGGCGTGCCACGGAGCTTCGTGTTCTTCCGCATCACGCTGCCCATGCTGATGCCCTACATCATCACGGCGACGCTGTTCCGCCTGCTCGATTCGATCCAGCAGTTCGACATCATCTATGCGATGACGCAAGGCGGGCCCGGCGACAAGCTGCTGGTCTTCCAGGTTCAGGCCTACCTCGACTTCTTCCAGGCCACCAATGTAGGGCGCTCCGCGGCCCTCATGGTCATCCTCTGGGCCATCACCTATGCCCTTTCGAATGTCTTCATCAAGCAGTGGCTGAAACTGCGCGAACGCGCCCACGGAGCGCATTGACCATGGACCACTCATCAAGCGTCGAGAAAATCCTGCGCAGCGTGGCGATCACGCTGGTGCTGGTGTTCTTCCTGTTCCCCATCGTCTGGATCTTCCTCATGTCGCTCCAGACCAACGAGACGATCCTGCGCATTCCGCCGTCGATCGCCTTCACGCCGATCATCGACAACTATACGGCCCTCATCACCGGCCAGCTGCGCACCGCGGCGGGCAGCCTGCAGCTGAACTTCATGCAGAACATGTTCAACTCGGTACTGCTCTCCGTCTGCTCGGTTGCCCTCTCGCTGGTGCTGGGCGTGCCCGCGGCCTATGCCTTCGCGCGCTTCAAGTTCCGGCTGGGTGAGGACATCGCCTTCACCCTGCTGTCCTTCCGCTTCGCGCCCGCACTTCTCGTGCTGCTTCCCCTGAGCCTTTATTTCAAAACGCTGGGCCTCACCAACACCTACATCGGCCTGATCTGGGTCTACCAGCTGATCTGCCTGCCCTTGATCCTGTGGATCGTGCGCGGCTACTTCGAGGACATCAGCCCCGACATCGAGCATGCCTACCGCATCGCCGGCAACAGCTGGTGGCGGACCTTCACCCGGATCTCCATTCCGCTGGCGAAGCCTGGCATTGCTGCCGCAGGGCTCCTGGCCTTCATCTTCGCCTGGAATAACTTCGTCTTCGCGCTGATCCTGGCGTCTGCCGACAAGCAGCCGGTGACGGTGGGGGCGCTGGCCTTCGTGACGGCATCGGGCATCCAGTATGGCCAGATCGCCGCGGCCATCATCATCTCGATCACGCCCACGCTGGCGCTGGCGCTTTACGCGCAGCGCTACCTCGTCGAGGGCCTTTCCATGGGTGCGGTGAAGGGATGAGCCAGCTTGCAATCAAGTCACTGACGAAGAGCTACGGCGCCTTCAAGGTTTTCGACGGGCTGAACCTTGCGGCCGATGCCGGCGAGATCGTGGTGATCTTCGGCGGCTCCGGCACCGGCAAGACCATCCTGCTGCGACTGATCGCGGGCGTCGAGGAGCCGACGGCCGGCCTGATCGAGATCGGCGGACATGACGTGTCCGACATCGCGCCCGAACACCGCGGCGTGGGCATGGCGTTCCAGAACTTCGCGCTGTTCCCGCACATGAACGCGTCCGAGAACATCGCAACGCCCTTGCGCGCCGCGGGTGCGGACGAAAGCATGGTCAAGGCGGGTGTCGCCAAGGTGGCGAAGCTGCTCAAGATCGACCATGTGCTGAACCACGCGCCGCGCGAACTTTCCAACGGCCAGAAGCAGCGCACAGCGCTGGCCCGCGCACTGGCGGCCGAGCCGCAGATCCTGCTGCTCGACGACCCGCTGCGCAACGTCGATGCCAAGCTGCGCTTCGAGATGCGACTTGAGCTGCCGCGCCTGCTGCGCCAGTCCGGCGCCACGGTTCTCTACGTCACGCAGGACTACAAGGAGGCGATGGCTCTGGCCGACCGCATCGCGGTGCTGGCCAATGGCCAGTTCGTGCAGACGGCCACGCCTGAGGACATCTACATGCGCCCCGCAACACTGGGGGTGGCGCGGCTGTTCGGCGACCCTTCCATCAATACAATCGACACGGTGATCGAAAACGAGGGCGGCACCCATGTGGTGCTTGGGGGCACGCATGTTCCGCTGGCGGGCGGCTATCACGGCTTTGCCGGACGCGAGGTGATCTTCGGCGTGCGGCCGGAGGCGGTGGAGATCGGTTCAACGGGCGTGGAGGCGGAGGTCATCGCGGTGACGCCGCTCAACGAGCGCACCGTGCTGTTGCTGCAGAACCCCAATGGCTGGGAATTCCTCGCCTCGCTGCCGTCGAGTGCCACCAACATTCCTGAGGCTGGTGCCAAGGTCCGGGCCAGCTTCGCCGCGGCCGGCACCCATATTTTTGACCGCCAGACCGGAGAGCGCCTCCATGGCTGAGCTCGACATCACCCGCGTCGACAAGATCTACCACTCCCGCAAGGGCGACGTGCATGCCGTGAAGGCGCTGGACCTGATCGTGAAGCCCGGCGAGATCGTGGCGCTGCTCGGCTCCTCGGGCTGCGGCAAGACTTCGACGCTGCGCATGATCGCGGGCTTCGAAGAGGTTTCCAACGGATCAATCACGCTTGGCGGCAAACCCATCCACACATTGCCGCCCGCGGCGCGCGGGGTGGCCATGGCGTTCGAGGCCTATTCGCTCTACCCGCCGCTGACGATCGGCGAGAACATGTCCTTCGCGCTCAAGTCCTCCAAGCTGCCGCAAGCCGAGCAGGACAAGCGCGTCAAGGACATGGCGGAGATGCTGGAGATTGCCGACATCCTCAACAAGTATCCATCCTCCGTCTCCGGCGGCCAGCAGCAGCGCGCCAGTCTGGGCCGTGCGCTGGTGCGCGATGCGGGGCTGTACCTGCTCGACGAGCCGATGGGCCAGCTGGAACCGCAGCTGCGCGCCATTCTGCGTGGGCGCATCAAGCATTACCTGCGCGAGCACAACTGCACCACCATCCTGGTCACCCATGACCAGACGGAGGCCAATGCACTGGCCGACCGCATCGCGGTGATGGAAGGGGGCGTTCTGCAGCAATACGCAACGCCAGCCGAACTCAAGGCCAGGCCCGCCAACCTGTTCACCGGCACCTTCATCGGTGAGCCGCCGATGAACGTGTTCACCGCAGATGTGACCACCACGGCAGAGCGCGTGAGCTTCACCGTCGAAGGTGGCACGACACTCACCTACCCCGCCTCCGACATGTCGGAGGCACTGCGCCAGCGGCTTGCCCAGACGCCGCGCATATCCCTCGGCATCCGCCCGCATGCGCTGCAGCTGGGCGATGGGCCGGTGCGCGGCAAGGTAATGGCATGCCAGTGGCTGGGCGATCAGACGCATGTGGCCGTCGACGTCGCTGGCCGCACCGTGGTCTCCGCATCGCAGGAGCGCGTGTCGCGGGCCACCGGCAGCGACGTCTCGCTCAACGTGGCGGCGCGCGACCTTCACCTCTTCGATCACGCCGGCGGCAATGCTATTGCACATGGGGGCACGCTCGCATGAAGGATGGCGTGCTGATCGGCATCGATGCCGGCACCTCTGTCATCAAGTCCATCGCCTTCACCACGAAGGGAGAGCAGATTGCGTCCGCCGCGATTCCGAACCGCTACCAGACATTCCCGGATGGTGGTGCGGAGCAGGACATGGCCCGCACCTGGGCCGACACCGCGGCCACGCTGAAGCAGCTGTCCGAGAAGGTGCCGAACCTG
>JBEARP010000010.1:0-9925 GCA_041163105.1 Pseudomonadota bacterium | reverse complement strand
GTCAGGCCTCGCACCAGGTGGCGCTGGACGAGGAGGACGAAGAGGAAAGCGGGGAGGATGCTGGCGGTGCTCAAGGCCGATGTGAAGCCCCAGGTCTGGGTGACGACAAGACTGAGCTGCACGGGCAGAAGGCGGATGGAGTTGGTAAGGAACAGCGCCATCAGGAACTCGGTCCACGAGAAGATGAAGCAGAGCACGGCGGTGGCGGCGATGCCGCCCTTGACCAGCGGCGCATAGATGCGTGTGAAGCAGGTGAAGCGGGTGGCACCGTCGATGGTTGCGGCCTCGCCCACCTCGCGAGGCACGTCATCGAAGAAGGACTTGAGCAGCAGGATGGCGAAGGGGAGGTTGACGGCGGCATGGGCGAGGATGACGCCCGCCCGCGTGTCACGGAGGCCCATCTGCGAATACGTGAAGACGAGCGGCACCAGAATGGCGATGGGCGGCAGGATGCGGTGGAACAGAACCCAGAGAAAGACGAAGCGCTTGCGGGTGAAGTGGATCAGCGAAAGGGCGAAGGCAGCGGGGAGGGCGGTGATGAGCGTGAGCAGTGTGGCGCCCATGGCCACCAGCAGCGTGTCAAGGATGGCCTGGCGGGAGGCGAAGAAGGCAGGGCCTTCACCTGCCAGCGTCACGCGGTAATTGTCGAGTGTGGGCGTGAAGTCGAACCAGTTGACGCTGAAATTCTCGAATATGGCATGGGCGGGCTTGATGGAATTGAGGCCCCACCAGAACAGCGGGAACATGAAGCAGCCCACCGTGAGGACGGCGGCGATGTCCCGGAGATGGCGGAGGGCTGGATTCTGGGGCATCAGAGCTTGGGAAATCACCTTGGAAGATCAGGACTTTGGCCGACAGTTCCCCGAGCGGCAAGGCGGATTTGACAGCGTCTCCCGCATCCCCTATATGCGCCGCAGCACGGAGCTTTCGGGCTCCGTGTTTGCTTGCCCGTGCCCCTTGTGGGCTGTCGGCCGGGAGACCGGTGCCAGGAGGGTGGGTTCTCAACGTCACACTAGGAGACCGTAAATGACGAAGCGCGCAAACGCGAAGTACAAAATCGACCGCCGCATGGGCGAGAACATCTGGGGCCGCCCCAAGAGCCCGGTCAACAAGCGCGAATACGGCCCCGGCCAGCACGGCCAGCGCCGCAAGGGCAAGATGTCGGACTTCGGCACCCAGCTGAAGGCCAAGCAGAAGCTCAAGGGCTATTACGCCAATCTTTCGGAACGCCAGTTCCACTCGGTCTATGACGAAGCCGTGCGCATGACGGGCGACTCGTCGGAAAACCTCATCGGCCTGCTCGAGCGCCGCCTCGACGTGGTCGTGTACCGCTCCAAGTTCGTGCCGACCATCTTCGCCGCGCGCCAGTTCGTGTCGCACGGCCACGTGAAGGTGAACGGCCGCCGCGTCACCATCTCGTCGATCCGCCTCAAGGCCGGCGACGTTATCGAGCTGACCGAGAAGTCGAAGGGCCTGGCGGTTGTTCTCGAGGCCGTGCAGCTCGCCGAGCGTGACACGCCTGATTATATCGAAGTCGACCACAAGGGCATGACCGCTCGCCTCGTGCGCGTGCCGGCTCTCTCGGACGTTCCCTATCCCGTCCAGATGCAGCCGAACCTGGTCGTCGAATACTACTCGCGCTAAAGGCTGCGGCCTTTCAGCGGACGAACATGGGGCTCTGCCATTGGCGGGGCCCTTTTTCTATTCGGCAGTGATTGACGAGGAACCTGTGATGGCAAAGACACCGACACCACCTCCGGCACCGGGCGCGGTCCACGAAAGCCTCAAGGAAAAGGCGATCGCCGAAATGAAGATCTACATCGCCATCACCCTTTACCTATGGGTCGTGCTGGCACTGTTCGCCTTGTACAAGAGGGCGTTGCTGAACGAGAACGGCATCGACTACTGGCGTCAGGGTTACGCCATCGTGAATGCTCTGATCCTCGGCAAGGTGCTGCTGATCGGCGAAATGCTCAAGCTCGGCGATGGCTTGCGCAAGCGGGCGCTGGTCTGGGTGGTGTTGGGCAGGACGGTGCTGTTCACCGCGCTGCTGCTGGTGTTCCACGTGATCGAGGAAACGATCCACGCTGCGATCAAGGGGGTGCCGGTTGCCGAGAGCATCATGAGCATCGGCGGCGGCAGCTGGTTCGGCATGTTTGTCTATGCGGCCATCATGTTCGTGATGCTGATCCCGCTCATTGCCTTCCGTGAACTGTCATTCGTTCTGGGGACCGACGTTATGTGGAAGTTGCTGACCAGCAGCGAACGCAAGGTCTGATCTTCGGCACGCCGGCAGAACTCGCGCCATGGCGGATCGGGAGGGGACAGAGCGGATGGCAATCGCCGAATATGCCGACGTGAGGAGGCCGGGCTGGGCGATCTCTATTCCGGCCGTGCTGCAGCACTTCGGGCTGGGCGCGGTGACGCTGGTCATACCCCGGCTTATCGCGCAGTCGGCAGGGCTCGATGGCGCTGCAGTCGAGAGCTATTGCCAGATCGCGATGATCGCCGTTGGCATTGCCACGCTGCTGCAGGCCTGGGGCTGGCGCGGCATCGGTTCCGGCTATCTGCTGCCCGCCTGCTTCACCGGAATTTATGTTGCACCTGCGCTGGCGGTGGCAGAGAGCCATGGGCTTGGCGCGGTGGCGGGGCTTGCCATCGTGGCGGGGGGCACGCAGCTCGTGCTGTCACGCTTGCTGCGGCACCTGCGGGGGTTCATTCCGGCGGACGTGATCGGGGTGGCAGTGGTGATGATCGGTCTCGGCTGGGGCATCCTCGGCCTCAGGCTCATTTGCGGGGTGAGCGTGGGGCAGGTGTCGGCACCGCTCGAGTGGCTGACCGCCGTGGTGGCACTCGTGACCATGGTGTCGCTGTCCGTGTGGGGCGGCAAGGCGTGGCGGCCCGTGGCGGTGCTGGCGGGGCTCTGCGCCGGTTGCGTTTCGGCGCTGCTGCTCTACCTGCAATTTGGCGCCGAGGCTGTTGCCGTGCCGGAGTTCGTTCTGGCCGAGTTGCGCTGGCCGCTGGTCGGGATCAGCTTCACCGACAGCTACCTGCCGGGCTTCATGATTGGTGCGCTGGCAAGCTTCCTGCGCGTGGCAGGCGATGTGGTGGCGAGCCACCAGGTGTCCGACCAGAACTGGAAGCGGCCCAACACCCGGACCATTGCGGCGGGTGGCGTGGCCGAGGGGCTTGGCAACATCATTGCTGGGCTGCTTGGCTCGATGCCTGTCAACAGCAATTCGGGCAGCGTGGGTCTGGTCGCGGCGAGCGGCGTATCGTCGCCGAGGGTGGCGCGCGGTGTTGGCGCCATGTGGATCGTGCTCGGGCTTCTGCCATTCGGGCCGCCGCTGCTGCTGCTCATACCTGAATCGGTGCAGGGGGCGGCGGTGTTCTTCACCGCGGGCTTCGTGATGCGGGCCGGGTTCAACATGCTCACCCAGCGGATGATCGACAACCGGCGGGCCATCACCATCGGCTCGGCGCTGATCGTCGGGCTGGCCTTCGACGATATCGTGCATGCCCTGGCGGTGCCGCTCGACATCAAGATGGTGTTCAGCTCAGCCCTGCTCACGGCGGTGTCGGTGGCCATCGTGTTGACGGCGGTGTTCCGCATTGGCGTGCAGCGCAGGGTGGAGACCACGTGGGAGGTGGCGCAGGGCGACGGCGTGCTGCGCAACTGGATGGTTTCCAATGCGCGGCTATGGGGCGCGCGCACCGAACTGGTCGCGAAGGCGGACGCGGTGATGGAGGAGTTCGCGCTGGCAATGGGCATTGTCTCCCGCGGTCCCGTCACGGCGGCGGCGCAATATGACGAGACCGCATTGCGTGTGGACTTCACGTGGACCGGCGAGGCGCTTCCCGGCGCCATGAACAGCCGGGTGGAATTGGGACAGAGCGATGCACAGGTGAGGCTACCGCTGTCGGCTGCGATGATCCGGCACCAGGCAGATCATTTTGCCAGTTCGCGTCTTGCGGACGGCCGCCAGAGGCTGACCATTACGCTCGACGATTTATAGCGAGTCTAGCTGGGGGAAGACGAGGGTGCGGGCGCGTTCCAGCATGCGTTGGTCGTCGATCTCGCACCACACGAGATCGGCAATCTCGAGGGCACCCATGGGACAGCCGGGCAGCTGGTCGATCAGGCAGTCCTCGTAGAAGGCCATGGGCTGCGCCTTCACCCGTCGAGGGCCAGCGTCGCAGACCTTCCGGGCCAGGGCATTGCCGATCTTGATGATGCCCACATGCTCGCCCAGTGGCGGGTCGGGCTCGTCCGACAGCCGCTTCGAGAGGCGCCGCACGGCGGGCAGCGGCAGGCCCTGCAAAGCATCTACCCAAGTGTAGTATTCGTCACCCGAGCCGGTGGTGCCAGACACCAGGGCGGCGTTTTCCATCGGGCAGGACAGCAATGCGGCAAGCCCGCGGCGTTCATACACAATGTCCGAATCGAGAACCAGGCAAGGGGCCTCGACGGCGGAGAGCGCGACGCCGAGGCTGACGAGCGAGCCGCTGTCGCCATAGCGCTCATTGAACAGCGTGGTCACGAAGCCGCCGGACTGGCGTGCCAGTTCGTCGTAGAAATCGGCGCAGTGGCCCGTGACGATGACGACATGGCGAATGCCGCAGGATTTGAGAAGGGCCAGCGAGCGCCCGACCAGCGTGGTGCCCTGGCATTCGATGAAGCCTTTCGGGCGGTCGCGGAAATCATCGCCAAGGCGCATGCCCCGGCCGGCAGCCAGGATCACCGCCGTTGAAACAGTCATGGTAAAATTCCTTTTGATTCTATAGTGGTGCAGCCCTCAGAGGGAGTCAAACGGGTCATGAGAAGGGTGCCTTTTGCGTCCATCCTTGCCGATTATCGCGATCGCAAGCTGAAGGAGGAACTCGCCAGCGACTGGGGTTCGCTGGTGTTCTACCGGATGCCGTCCTTCGTGCTGGCCTGGGCGTTGGTGCCGCTCGGCGTGACGCCCAACCAGTTGACGCTGCTGGGGGTGCTGCTCATTCCGGCCATGGCTGCGGCGTGCTGGTTCCTGCCGCCCGAACAGGCGATGTGGGTGGTTACCCTTCTCGCGCTGGCCTTCAATGTGATTGATTGTGCCGACGGCGTGCTGGCGCGCGCCACCAACCAGAACTCGCTGAGTGGCCGCTACCTGGATTTCGCGACGGATATCTTCTACCGCAGCGTCGCCTATGGCTGCTACGGCCTGATCGCCGATCGCATCTGGCCGGGGGCGAGCTTTCCATGGGTGGCGGTGGGCCTGTGCTGCGCCATTCTCGTCACCTATGCGCGTGTGAACCGCATCTATGCCGAAAAACTGTTCGCAAAGTCGGCACCCGGAACGCCTGGCCGGCGGAGCCTGTTTGACACGGGCTTCAGCATTCTGTCCGGCCTCGATACGCTGTTGCCGCTGATCGCCTTTCTTGCCTGGCAGCTGGGGGGACTGTGGCTGGCGATGCTGTGGTTCCTGGTTTACACCCTGGCCGATGCGGCGGTCGAAGTGTTCGGCAACTATGTGAAGGCCCGCGGCATCGATTCGCGCGGCGAGGGCCGTGGCGAGCACGGGACACGAGCACCGCCCTAAGAACTCGTGCGAGAGTTGTAGAGATATCTTCCTGCGTTGTGGATCGGCACAGGTTGCAATTGCTCCGCGACCTGCACGCCTGTATCTTGACCTTGGGTTAAAGTCGATTCCGGCTGCCCGAAGGAAAATGGGGGATTCATGGATATCGTTGGTTTGATCATTCAACTGATCGCTGGTGCCGTAGGCGGCAACGTGGCGGGCAAGGCATCTTCGAAGTTTGACATGGGTGGCGCCGGAAATTCCATCGTCGGCGCGATCGGCGGCGTGGTGTTGGGTCAGATCATCGAGCGTGTGACGGGTGGCGCGGTACCGGCCGATGCGGCTGCGACGGCCACGCAGGGCCTGGACCTTGCGGGCATCCTGTCGAGCCTGATCGGCGGCGGTGCCGGTGGTGCAGTGCTGTCGGGCATCGTCGGCGCGATCAAGAACCGCTGATCGAACGGGCAAACGGTCTTCGAGGGCTGCCGGTCACGACCGGCAGCCCTTTTGTTTTCGGCGGCTTGGCAGGCAAGCGATGCCGCGCGATAGTCGGGGAATGATACCTGCTCCGCGGCACCGGCCTTACCTGACTGCAGGCGCGGCCTTCGAGATCGGGCTGAAGCCGATGGACCCGGCGCAGTGGCTTGACGTGGGGCAGGACCATGCGGCCTTCATGGCAGACAAGCGGGCGCGCCTCGCTGGCTGCCCGCCGATCTACTACCAGTCACTTGAACGCTCACGCTTGGCGCAGGCGGAACTGCTGGGCATGGCCGTGGCGCATCTCCTTGCCCGGCACGGGCATGCCTTCGCAGGCGATCAACACGTGCTGGACGACAGGATCGACGGCAGACGCCACGACCTCGGCACTGTCGGGCGCGAGCCGCTCGACGTGCTGGGTGGGATCGTGGAGGAGGACTTCGTGCTGTTCGGGCGCGAGGAGGGCCGCGACATCGTGATTGCCGCCTCCAATGCCTATACGAGTTCGGGGCGCATCGTCTCCTGCGTGGGGCGCGACATGCATTTCGCGCACGAACCGGTGCCGGGCCTCAACGCGGCACTGGCGCAGCGCATCGACCGGGTGATCGCCAATGTGCAGGCGGGCAAGCCGGTGGTTCGCTTCAACTGGTTCGTGACGCCGATTGCCAGCCGGCTGTTCCCCGAAGGCTCGCACGCGGCCAACGTCGAGGCCGGCGAGGACGCGGCCCGCGTGCTGCGCGCGGACCACCGCAAGGCGGGAGACACGCTGTGGCTGCGCGTGGAGCGGCAGACCTTCCTGCGCCTGCCTGAGACGGGTGCGCTGGCCTTCGGCATTCACACCTATTCCGACCCGCTGTCGACCATCGCGCAGGACCGCGAGAGCCTTGGGGCCCTCCACCGCCTCCTGAGCGGCTACAACGACGAGCGCCTGGCCTATGGCGGCATGCTGGCCACTCGGCCCGCGATCCTGCGCTGGATCGAAGATCAGCTGGCAGGCTAGTGCAGCTTCCACTCGGCGCCGACGTGGCGAAGTTCGACCGGGCCGATGAGCCCGGCGTGGGCGATACGCACCTGGGCCAGCGGACCCTCGAGGTTGTGCGACCAGAAATCCAGGAACTTCATGAGGCGGGGGAATTTCGGGGCGAGGTCGTAGTCCTGCCAGATGTAGGTTTGCAGGACGTTTCTGAAATCCGGCATGCGGTACATGATCTCCGCCGTGGTCAGGCTCCAGCCCTGCATCTGACGTTCGAAATCCCGGTCGCCCATGTCGTTCCTCCGTGGGTTGGTGAGACTCACCCGATGGTGCCAAGAGGACGCGGCACGCGTCAAGACTGACGCTTCATAAAGCGGTATTAAATCAATATGTTAGCAGCCTAATTTCAAGAGTGCTGCCAAGTTCACTGGGCGAAGCTGGCGAGCTTGGCATCGGCGAAGGCGAAGCAGCCGGCGATGACGGGGCTGACGGGCAGTTCGCGATAGGTGCCGAGTGCCCCTTCGCGCTGCAACCTGCCCGCAAGGCCCGGCTCATCGCTGGACACCACCCAGATGAAGGACAGGCCGCTGGGCTTCAGGATGCGGGCGTCGGCGCGGGTGAGACTTGCAAATACGTCATCCTCGGGCGTGCCGGGTTCGAAGACGGCGAGCATGATGCCACTTGCTTCTGGCGGAAGTGCCGCGTGGCGCATGACCACCGCCATGCCGACGAGCCAAAGGGCGATCACGCCTGAAAACAACGCCAGTGCCAGTCGATGGCCCGAGAGCTTCATCAGGCCGCTGCGAAACGCGGTGCCCGCTGCTCGCGGATGGGCAGGTTGACGATGAAGGCGAAGACGCCGAGGCCCACGCTCAGCCACCACACGATGTCGTAGGAGCCGAACTGGTCATAGAGGCGGCCGGCCAGCCACACACCGAGGAAAGAACCCAGCTGGTGGCTGACGAAGACGAAGCCATAAAGCGTTGCCATGTAGCGCGTGCCGAACATCACCGTGACGAGGCCCATGGTGAGCGGCACGGTGGACAGCCAGAGCAGGCCCATGGAGCAGGTGAAGATGAGCGTGGTGGTGGCTGTGACCGGCAGCAGCACGAAGCCCGCCGTGATGACGGCGCGGATCAAGTAGATGAAGGCCAGCGGCACGTGCTTCTCGCCGCGCCCGCCGATGATGCCGGAGACATAGGAGCCCACCACGTTGAACAGGCCGATCAAACCCATGGCGATGCCGGCGAACTCCTTCGAGATGCCGTGTTCGGCAAGATAGGCCGGCATGTGCACGGTGATGAAGGCGAGCTGAAAGCCGCAGACGAAGAAGCCCGAGACGAGCAGGATGTAGGAGCGGTGGCCGAAGGCCAGCCCGATTGCCGCCTTCATGGTGAGGTCCGCCTCGCCCGCGGTGGGACGGCTTCCGGACGTGTTCTGCTTCAGCAACGGCGCGGCGAAGAGGATGATGAGGAGGGAGAGCACCGCGAGGATGACGAGGGCCTGCTGCCAGCCATAGGCCGACACCAGCATGGCGCCGAGCGGCGCGAAGATGAACTGGCCAAGCGAGCCCGAGGCAGTGGCGATGCCGAAGGCCCAGCTGCGGCGCTCCGGCGGGACGATGCGGCCCAAGGCCGCCATGACGATGGAGAAGGACGAGAAGGCGATGCCGATGCCGACGAGCACGCCACCACCCAGATTGAACATCGAGGCGGACTCCGTATAGGCCATCATCAGCATGCCAAGGCAATAGATGACGGCGCCCGCCATCAGCACGCGGGCGGAACCGTAACGGTCAGCCAGCATGCCGGCGATGGGCGTGGCGAGGCCCCAGATGAGGTTCTGCATCGCCATGGCAAAGGAGAAGATCTCGCGCGGCCAGCCATGCGCCTCCGACACCGGAACGGTGAAGAAGCCGAAGGTGGAGCGCACGCCGAAGTTCACGATGGCGACAAGGCAACCCGCCACGATCATCGCGGTGATGGTGTGGTACCAGGGGATGTGGTCAGCGGGGCGGGCTTCGGCTGTCATCGGGATTCCATAACCCCGCGGGGCGGGTTGCTCAATTGCGTTTTGCGGATGGGTGCAGCACGCTTCATAATGAGTGGGCCGAACTGGGCGATGGCCACGCCGAGGATGATGAGTGCGCCCCCTAGCAGCAGCGGCCAGGTGAGCCGCTCGCCCAGGATCAGGACGCCGCCAATGGCGGCCACCACGGGCTGCACGTAGAGGAAGACCCCGGCGATGGAACTGTCCATCGAACCCAGCGCATAGTTCCAGGCGGAGGTGGCAAGGAAGGTGCCGAAGACGACGACGAAGCCCACTGCCAACCAGGCCGTCATGTTCATCGAGGCGAGGGTCTGCGGGAAGTCCATGGACACGAACAGCGGCATGGGGAGCGCCGAGATGGCCATGGCGAGGCAGGCCACGGGCAGCGCGCCATATTTGATCGAGGCGGGGCGGATCATCACCGTGTAGATGCCCCAGCCCATGGTGGACAACGTGACCAGCACGAGACCAAGCAGCGAGACATCGCCGGACGGGGCGAGCGTGCTGCCCAGCATCAGTGCCGCCGTGCCCAACATGGAGACGAAGATCCCGCCGATGAGCCATGGGGTGAGCCTGTCGCCTGCGAAGACCACGGCGAACAGCGCGATGAAGACGGGTTCCAGCCCGAACAGGAGACCGGTCCAGCTGGCAGGCACCGACTGCATGCCGAAGGCGGCGAGGATCTGGTAACCCAGGTTGCCGGCCAGAGAGGCAATGATGATGCGGCCCCAGTCGCGCCACTCGATCTGCCTGACACCCGTGAACAGGCAGACGATGATCGCCAAAAGCCCGGCCGGATAGAGCCTGAGCACCATGGCGGCCTGCGGTGAGAGTTCGGTGACGAGATAGCGCATGGCGACGGGGATCA
>JBEARP010000009.1:0-2968 GCA_041163105.1 Pseudomonadota bacterium | reverse complement strand
GGCAGCGCCGTGGGCGTGATCCTCATCGGCTTCGACGAGAAGATGGCCGAGCGCACCGGCATCGCCAAGGCGTTTCCGGGCATGCCCATCGCGCTGATCAGCGGCGGGCATGACCACAATGGCGACGAGGCGAAGCCCTTGGACGTGGAGGCGCTCGCCACCGCCGTGGCCGGAATGCCGGTCGATGCCTTCGCCATCGCCTCCGCCTTCGCGGTGCGGAACCCGAAGCATGAGAACCGCGCGCGAGAGATCATCGCGCAGGCGACGGGCAAGCCCGCGACGCTTTCGACGGAACTCACATCGGCGCTCGATGCGCCGCGCCGGGCGCTGACGGCCGTGCTGAATGCGCGGCTGATCTCGCGCGTGTCCATGCTGATCACGGCCGTGCGCCGCTCCATGGCGGAATTCGGCATCGACTGCCCGCTGATGATCGTGAAGGGCGACGGCACGCTGGCGCTGTCCGAGCGCGTGGCGCTGAGGCCCATCGAGACGGTTCTCTCCGGTCCTGCTGCAAGCCTTGTCGGCGCCTCGTGGCTGTGCGGGCGCAGCGACTTCATCATGTCCGACATGGGTGGCACGACGACGGACCTCGGCGTGCTGGCCAATGGCCGGCCGCAGGTGGCGGAGCAGGGTGCCGAAGTGGGCGGCTGGCGGACGATGGTGAAGGCCATCGACGTGAAGACCATCGGGCTCGGTGGCGACAGCGAGATTGCCATCGGGCTCAACGGCGTGATCACCGTGGGGCCGCAGCGCGTGGCGCCGATCTCGCTGCTCGGCTCCCGCTACCCGGAAGTGGTGGCGATGCTGGAGGCGGACCTCGCCGACACCGAGGGCGGCTCCATGCACGGGAAGTTCGTGCTGAGGCCGTTCGGCGCCAATGATGCGCTGACGGCGGAAGTGACTGCGAAAGAGGCCGAGCTGCTGGCCATGGTGGGCGAGCGGCCGGTGCAGATTCGCAAGATTGCGGTGTCATCTGCCGCGCAGCGCGCGCTTGCATCGCTGAAGCGCAAGGGGCTGGTGCAGACGGGTGGCTTCACGCCGTCGGATGCCGCCCACGTGCTGGGGCTGCAGGACAACTGGCCGGGGCCCGCGGCGGAACTGGCCGCCAAGCTGATGGTGCGCTTCCGCGACATGCGGCTGGGCGATGCCGAGCGCGTTCAGGGCTTCTGCCGCGAGGTGTGGTCGGAAACGGTGCGGCGCACGGCGAAGGTGATCCTCGACACGGCCTTCGGAAAGACATTCGGCGAGCATGAGCTTGTGGATGCGGTGAGTTCGGGGCGTGGCAAGCTTGGTCTGGCCAATGTGTCGCTGTCGCCATCGGTTCCGGTGGTCGCCGTGGGCGGGCCGGTGCGGGTTTACTACGAAGAGGTCGGCAAGCGGCTGGGCTGCGAGATGATCTTCCCGCCGTTCTTCGACGTCGCCAATGCGGTGGGTGCTGCGACGGGCGTGGTGGCGCAGGTGGTGACAGTCTCGGTCGAGGGTGACGGCAGCGGGCTGTTCCGCGTGCTGGGGCCAAAGGGGGCGAGCGTGTTCACGTCAGGCCCGCAGGCCCTGGTGGCGGCGGATGAACAGGCGCGCGCGCTGGCGCTGGAAGGTGTGCGGCAGCTGGGTGCCACGGATGCGCAAGTGCAGGTGTCGATCACCAAGAGCCACCTGCCGGACGCTCTGGACGACAATGGTCTGCTCGAGGCCAAGATCAGAGCTGAGGCCATCGGGCGGCCGGAGACGGGCCAGCGCTGAGGGGAGCGTGGCGACAGGGCCGTTGCTGATGGCGGCGTGAGGAGCGGACCCCTTCGCCGGGATGACGGCGTTGGTGGGGGCGTGTAGTGTGACGTCGTGCTGATCCATACCCTGTTCGATCTTCTTGCCGCCTGTGCCGCGCTGGGCATGACGATGTTCGTCTACAACTGGCGACTGAAGGAGGCGGGGAAGAAGATCGACTCGGCGGGGCCGCTCTATGGCGTGGCGCTGCTGGCGGGGGCGGCGATCGGCGGCTTCGGGGCGGGGACGCTCAATTTGTATCTCTCCAGTGAGCCCGGCCTCGGGCGCAGCATCGTGGGCGCGCTGGCAGGCGCCATCGCCGCGGTGGAAATCTTCAAGCGCGCACGCGGCATCAGCGGATCGACGGGGCTGATCTTCGTGCCGGCCTTCGCGACCAGCGTGGTGGTTGGGCGCTGGGGCTGCTTCCTTGCGGGGATCAGCGACGAGACCCATGGCACGCCGACCGCGCTGCCCTGGGGCCATGACTTTGGCGATGGCGTGATGCGCCATCCGGTGCAGCTCTATGAATCCTTCACCATGCTGGCCTTCCTGGTGGTGGCGCTGGTGTTGATCGGGCAGCGCAACGCCTTCTTCATGCGCAATGGCTTCTACATCCTCGTGCTGGTCTATGCCGGGCAGCGCTTTCTGTGGGAGTTCCTGAAGCCCTATGGCGCGGTAGTGGGGCCCTTCAATCTGTTCCATTTGATTTGCGCGGGACTCGTGATTTACTCGTTCACCATGATGGCGAGGGGGAGAACGTCATGAACCGGGCGGATTTCTGGTGCCGCGTGCTCGGCTGGCTGCAGATTGGCGGCGCCCTGGCGGTGGGTGCCGCGATCTATGCGCTGTGGGCCTTCATCTTCGGCTGGATCGTGATGGAGGATCCCGGCTTCTTCACCGTGTTCAAGTGGATCATCATCATCATCTTCGCCTTTCCGCCCTTCCTTTCGGGGCTGCTCACCGTGGTCTTCGCCGACCGCGTCGAGCAGGCGCAGGCGGGAAAGCGCGATGAGCAGCACGTTTTCCTGCGCGTGGTGACGGCTCTTGCCGGGCTGTGGTCGGCGGGCGTCGTCGGCTTCGTGGGGCTGAGCGTGCCGCCCATCGGGTTCTTCTCGGTGCTGGGCGTGGTCACGGCGCTGATCGCCGTGATGGGTGCGGACTGGACGGCAGATCTGTTCGCGACGCGGAAGGGCGCAGCATGAATGCG
>JBEARP010000008.1:0-12194 GCA_041163105.1 Pseudomonadota bacterium | reverse complement strand
TGCCTCATCTGGACGGCGAGGACGTCGTCCAGATCGGCGGCGAGTTGCCGCAGAAACCGGCGGTCAAGATCGTGCTGGGGCCGGGAACCGGGCTTGGCATGGCGACGCTGGCGCCACTGCCGCAGGGCGGCTGGATGGCGTTGCCGGGCGAAGTGGGCCACATCACGCTGCCCGTGGTGACGCAAGCCGAGTTCGACTGGCGCGAGCGCATGTCGAAGCCCGGCGTGCTGTTCGAGTCGGAGGATGCCATCACCGGTGGTGGCCTTCTCCGCATGTATCGCGCTGCGGCGGCGGTTCCGACGCTGGAGACGCCCGAGGCGGTGCTGCAGGCGGCGCTGGCCGGTACCGATGAAGCAGCCGTCAGGACGCTCGACCAGTTCATCGCCTGGCTGGCGCGGGTGGCGGGCGACGCGGCGATGACCATGCAGGCCAAGGGCGGGGTCTACCTCGCGGGCGGCATTGCACCTTCCATCGTGGACAGGTTGAAATCCGGGCCTTTCAGGTCCATCTTCGAGGAGAAGGGGCGGCTGGCCTTCGTGATGCGGCCGATCCCGGTTTACGTGATCGTCGACAAGTTCCCGGCCTTCAAGGGCTGTGCCGCCGCCATCGCCGACATGAGGTGAAGCCATGTGGAAAGACACCGACGTCCTTCTCGTCATCGACGTGCAAAATGATTTTTGCCCGGGCGGCAAGCTGGCCGTTCCCGGCGGGAACGAAGTGGTGCCGCTGATCAACCGGCTCGCCCACGGCTTCCGCCACGTTGTGCTGACGCAGGACTGGCACCCGGCCGAGCACAAGTCGTTTGCCACACAGCACCCGGCCAAGAACCCATTCGAGACGGCCATGATGCACTATGGCCACCAGACGCTGTGGCCCGACCACTGCATCCAGGACACGCCCGGTGCGGCCTTCCACAAGGACCTGCACATTCCCAATGCCGAGCTCATCATCCGCAAGGGCTTCCGTGAGGAGATCGACAGCTATTCCGCCTTCTTCGAGAATGACCGCAAGACGCCCACCGGGCTTGGCGGCTACCTGAAGGAACGTGGCTTCGAGAAGGTGGTCTGCGTGGGGTTGGCCTTCGATTACTGCGTGCGCTTCTCGGCCGAGGATGCCCGGCGCCTCGGCTTCGAAACGGAAGTGATCGAGGCCGCCTGCCGGTCCATCGATCTGGACGGTTCGGCGAATGCGGCGCGCAAGAGCTTCCAGGAACACGGCATCGCGCTGGCCTAAGGCACAGCCATCGCCTCCATGCACAAAGCGCAGGGCCCCTCCCTGCCAAGAGTGATGCGCGGAACACCGCGTCGCGCTAAGCCCAAGCCATGACACCGCGCCTCACCGGCATCCTGCTGATGGTGACCTCCATGGTCTTCTTCACGCTGCTCGATGCCACCGCCAAGCACCTGGTGCAGAACCTGCCGCCCGTGGTGGCGGTGTTTGGCCGATATGTGGTGGCGCTGGGCCTGTCACTTGCTGTCATCCTCCGCAAGGGCGATGCGCAGCTGCTGGCCACCGATCACCCCGTGCTGCAGGGGCTGCGCGGGCTGTTGCTGGTGACGTCCACCCTGCTCAACTTCATCGCCATCATGTATCTGCAGCTCGCCCAGACGGCGGCGATTTTCTTCTCGATTCCGCTGTGGGTCTGCGCACTCTCGGTGCCGATCCTCGGCGAGAAGGTGGGCTTGCGCCGCTGGATCGCGGTGGCCATCGGCTTCTGCGGCGTGCTGGTGATCATGCGGCCGGGCACCGGCAGCTTCCATTGGGCCATGCTGCTGTCGATCGCAGCTTCGCTGTGCGGCGCCATCTACAACATCGTGACGCGCAAGGTGGGCGGGCGCGACCGGGCGGAGACATCGCTGTTCTATGTGGGCTTCGTGGGCGCGCTCGCGGCAGCCGCACCCCTGCCCTTCGTGTGGAAGACGCCGGAAGGCCTGCAATGGGTGATGCTGGGCTTCATGGGACTGGCGGGCACCGTCGGCCACTTCATGCTGATCCAGGCGCACCGGCTGGCGCCCGCCAGCGTGCTTGCACCTTACATGTATACGCAGATCGTGTGGATGATCGCGGTGGGTTACCTGTTCTTCGGCGACGTTCCGGATCTCTGGACGCTGGTGGGTGCGGCCATCGTGGTGGCCAGCGGGCTGTTCGTCTTCGCCGGTGAGGCGAGGGCCCTGAGGGCCCCCGCCGCTGCGTAATCGTCAGGCCTGCGTATAGGCCGTCTTGATCGCGGTGTAGAAATCCACCGCATGGCGGCCCTGCTCGCGTGCACCATAGCTCGAGCCCTTCCGGCCACCGAAGGGCACGTGATAGTCCACGCCCGCGGTCGCGAGGTTCACCATCACCATGCCCGCCGCCGACTTCTTGCGGAAGTCGGTGGCATATTTGAGCGAGGTGGTAATGATGCCGGACGACAGGCCGAAGGCCGTGTCATTGGCAACGCTCAGCGCCTCATCGTAACTGTCGACCTTGATCACCGAGGCGACCGGGCCGAACACCTCTTCGCGATTGATGCGCATGTCGTTCTTGGTGCCCACGAACAGCGCGGGGCTGAGGTAGAAGCCCTTGGTGTCGCGGTTCAGCCGCTCGCCACCCCAGGCGAGCTGGCCGCCCTCGTCGCGTGCGATCTGGATGTAGCGCTCGTCCTGCGCCATTTGGGCTTCGTCGACGACGGGGCCGATCACGGTGCCATCCGCCAGCGCGTTGTCGACCTTCAGCTTCTTCATGCCCTCCACCATGCGCTCGACGAAGGCATCGTGAACCTTCGCCTGCACGATGAGGCGCGAGGATGCCGTGCAGCGCTGGCCCGTCTGGTAGAAGGCGCCGTCGAGTGCGGCAGCGACCGCGAGATCGAGGTTGGCGTCGTCGAGAACGACGAGCGGGTTCTTGCCGCCCATCTCCAGCTGGAACTTGGCGCCGCGCGAGGCGCAGGCCATGGCAACCTTGCCGCCGGTCTCGACCGAGCCCGTGAACGAGATGGCGTTCACGTCCGCTGAGTCCAGCATCGTCTGGCCGACGACCGAGCCGCGGCCCATGACGAGGTTGAACACGCCCTTCGGAATGCCCGAACGCGAGATGATCTCGGACAGCGCCCAGGCCGAACCCGGCACGAGGTCGGCGGGCTTGAACACCACCGCATTGCCGAAGGCCAGCGCCGGCGCCATCTTCCACGCCGGAATGGCGATGGGGAAGTTCCACGGGCAGATGAGGCCGACGACGCCCACCGCCTCACGCGTGATCAGCACGTCAACGCCGGGGCGGATGGAGGACACGGCCACGCCTTCAACCCGCAGCGTCTCCTGCGCGAAGAACTTGAAGATCTGCGCGGCGCGCATCGTCTCCGCAATGCCGTTGGAGAGGGGTTTGCCCTCCTCGCGCGACAGGAGCCGGCCGATCTCGTCCTTGCGGGCGAGGAGCTCGGTGCCGATGAATTCGAGCGCGTCGGCGCGCACCTGCGGCGTGGCGGCAGCCCATGCAGGTTGCGCTGCCTTCGCGGCGGCGATGGCGGCTTCGGTCTGCGCCTTGTCGGCCTGGGCATATTCGCCGACGATATCAGTGAGGTCGGAGGGGTTGAGGTTCTCGCGAACCCCCTTGCCTTCCAGCCATTCGCCATTGATGAAATTGCGGTGCAGCGCCATGATGCCGTGAACTCCGTTGATTTTGGGCGGACCATAGGCAGGGCGGGGAATTGAGGCAAGCATGCATGTCGGGCTGATCGGGGCGGGGATGATGGGCCATGGCATGGCAGCCAACCTGCTTAAGGCTGGCCATCAGGTGACGGTGATCGCCCACCGCAACCGGGCGCCGGTGGATGACCTTGTCGCAAAAGGCGCTGCGGATGCCAAGACGCTGGCGGACATCGCGCAGGCCGAGGTGGTCCTGCTCTGCGTCACCACCTCGAAGGTGGTGGAAGAGACCATTCGCCAGCTGAAACCGCATCTGAGGGCGGGGCAGGTCATCATGGATGCCGGCACCTCCGCTCCCGCGGCCACGAAGAAGCTGGCGCATGAGTTGGCGGCCATGGGCGTGGCCTATGCCGACATTCCGCTCACCGGCGGGCCGGAGCAGGCGGAAAAGGCCGAGCTCGGCGTGCTGTGTGGGGCTACGCCAGAGACCTTTGTCCGCATCAGCCCGCTCCTCGCCTGCTTCGCCACCACGGTCCGCCATTTCGGGCCGCCAGGGTCGGGCCACACGGCGAAGCTCATTTCCAACTATCTCGTCACCGGCATGGTGGTGCTGGTGGCGGAGGCCTTCGGAGCGGCGCGCGCAGCCACGATCGACTGGAAGGACCTCTACGAGGTGATGCTCAACGGCTCGGGCAATTCCGGCGTGCTGCGCAAGATGGTGGAGCCGGCGCTGAAGGGCGATTTTGACGGCTATCGCTTCGCACTTGCGAACGCGGCCAAGGACATCGGCTACTACACGGAGTTGGCCGAGGGGCTGGGTTGCAATTCGAAGCTGACGGAATCCGTTGCGGAAGTCTTCGCCCGCGCCGTAGAAACAGGGCACGGCGGACGCAATGTCAGCCACCTGCTAGACCCCGCAATCGATGATGTGAGCTGATGCTGAAAATCAATCCTGCCGTGGCGGCGATCGAAGAAGAAACCGCCTTCACCGTGCTCGACCGCGCCAATGCACTGAAGGCCAAGGGCCACCCGGTCATCAACTTGGGGATAGGCCAGCCCGACTTCCAGCCGCCCAAGCACATTCTGGAAGCTGCCGAAAAGGCGGTGCGCGACGGGCCGCATGGCTACACCAGCCCGCAAGGCCTGCCGGTGCTGCGTGACGCGGTGGCGCAATATGTGGGCAAGCGCTTCAACGCGGCGATCACCGGCGACGAGATCGTCATCGTGCCGGGCGGCAAGGTGACCTTCTATTTCGCCTGCCAGATGTTCGGCGGACCGGGTGCCGAGATCCTCTACCCCGATCCGGGCTTCCCGCCCTATCGCGATGCGGCGCGCTCCAGCGGCGCCACACCGGTGCCCTACCCCATCCGCGAGGAGAAGGACTTCGGCTTCGACGCCGAGGAAGTGCTCTCCCTCATCACGCCCGCCACCCGCCTCATCATCATCAACTCGCCGGCGAACCCAACGGGTGGCGTGGTCTCGCGCGCGGAAATCACCAAGCTGGCACATGGGCTGGCCAAGCACCCCAACGTCGCCATCCTGTCAGACGAGATCTACAGCCACCAGGTCTATGACGGCGTGGACTTCGTGAGCTTCCTCAGCTTCCCGGAGCTGCGCGACCGCACCATCATCCTCGACGGCTGGTCGAAGACCTTCGCGATGACGGGCTGGCGGCTGGGCTTCGGCATCTGGCCCAAACACCTGATCGAGTATGTGAAGAAGCTGATCACGGTGGACCATTCCTGCACCAGTGTCGCCACGCAGATGGGTGGCCTCGCGGCGATCACCGGTCCGATGGACGAGATCGAACGCTTCCGCCAGAGCTTCCAGAAACGCCGTGACATGGTGGTGAAGGGCCTGAACGATATCCGCGGCGTGCGCTGCCGCGTGCCGGGCGGCGCCTTCTATGCCTTCCCCAACATCACCGGCACCGGCTGGGAGTCACGCGACCTCGCACGCGAACTGCTCGACAAGGCCTATGTGGCGCTGATCTTCGGTGAAAGCTTCGGCCACAACGGCAAGGGCTACATGCGGCTGTCCTATGCCGCGAGCGAGGCAGACCTTGCAGAGGCCCTGAAGCGCATGAAGGCCTTCCTCGAGGCATGAGCAACGGCAACCTCTATGCGCGCTTCGAGCGCGTCTTCGAGTCCCATGCGGAGCGGGTGGCAATCGGCACGGCTGACGGAGCGAGCCTGACATTCGGTGAGCTTGCGCGCGGCGCGGCGCGCTATGCCAATGCGCTCAGTGCGCTAGGCGTGGAACCAGGCGACCGCGTGACGGTGCAGGTGGAAAAGTCCATCGCCAATGTTCTGCTCTACCTCGCGGTGCTGAAGGCGGGTGCCGTCTACCAACCGCTCAACACGGCCTACACCGCAGCGGAAGTCTCCTACTTTGTCGAGGATGCACAGCCGAAGCTGATCGTCTGCGATCCGGCGCGCCAGCCGGAGATGCGGACCCTTGCCGACAAATTCGGCGTCTTCGCCGTGGTGAATCTCGATGCCGACGGCGCTGGCTCGCTCGCCACAATGGCCGCCACCATGGACGACCGCCACGAGACGGTGGCCCGCACCGCTGACGACTTCGCAGGGCTGCTCTACACATCGGGAACGACTGGGCGTTCCAAGGGCGCGATGGTCACCCATGACAACCTCGCATCCAATGCAGAGACGCTGGTCGAGCTCTGGCGCATCACGTCGAACGATACGCTTCTCCATGCGCTTCCCATCTTCCATGTGCATGGTCTCTACACGGCTCTGAACACGGCATTCCTGTCTGCCGCGACCATGCTGTGGTTCAACAGGTTCGACGCGAAGGCGATGCTCGCCGCCATGCCGCAGACGACAGTGATGATGGGGGTGCCGACTTTCTATACGCGCCTTCTGGCCGAACCGGGCTTCACGAGGGACACGTCGCGCAACATGCGTCTGTTCATTTCGGGCTCCGCACCACTGCTGGCCGAAACGCATGCGGAATTTTCCGCGCGGACAGGCCATGCCATTCTCGAGCGCTATGGCATGACCGAGACGGGCATGATCGCCTCAAACCCCTATGACGGCGACCGCGTGCCCGGCACGGTGGGCTTCGCGCTGCCCGGCGTTTCGGTGCGCATCCGGGGCGAGCAACCGGGCGTCCTTGAAGTAAGGGGTCCCAACGTCTTCAAGGGCTATTGGCGCATGCCGGAAAAGACCCGCGAGGACTTCACCGCAGATGGCTGGTTCATCACTGGCGACGTGTGCACCATCGACGCGCAGGGCCGCGTGACCATCGTGGGGCGCGCCAAGGACCTGATCATCTCCGGCGGCTTCAATGTTTACCCCAAGGAGATCGAGGAAGTGCTCGACGCCGTTCCCGGAGTGGGCGAGAGCGCCGTGATCGGCGTGCCGCATCCGGACTTCGGCGAAGGTGTCGTCGCGGTCATGACCGCGAAGGGAAAACTGGCACCGGAGGCGGAGATCATCGCCACACTTTCCGGCTCACTCGCGAAATTCAAGGTGCCGAAAAGGATCTTCGCAGTGGACGAGCTGCCGCGCAACGCCATGGGCAAGGTGCAGAAGGCGGAACTGCGCAAGCGCTACGCAGACACATTCACCAGCTGACCTGCGGCCTCAGATGACCTCGACCGGCTGCAGCAGCATCAGGATGCTCTTCTGCCGGAAGTCCTGCGCCAGGCGCTCGCGATAGGCTGTCCACCAGCTGCGGTCGACCTTCTGGGTGAACACCTCGAAGATCACCACGTCATCGGCATGCATGTCGCCACCGTCGCGCCATAGCCCGCTCGCGGGCGACAGCAGATGCGCAGTGACACCGCCAAACCGGCCCGAGAGCTCCGAAGACACATCCGCCAGCATCTGTGCAGGGAAGGACGCGCCCGTGTTGTCGCGAACGGGAAGGTAGAACCGGACAAGATGCATGGTGCCTCACCGCGACTGCCGGGCAGAGAATTCCGCTCGTCATGACTGCGTGGGCGAGCCTACGCCGTCACCCGCCACCGGGCAATGGCGCGCGGGATCACGCCGGCTTCTGCACCGGGGTCTTGAGGACCTCGCGCAACAGGTGATCCGTCGTCCTCACCGCCTGCGCAACGATGGTCAGCGAGGGGTTGACGGCCGTCGAGGACGGCAGGAACGAGGCATCGACCACATAGAGATTGTCGAGGTCCCAGGCCTTGCAGTTGGAATCGAGCACGGATGTGGCCGGGTCGGTTCCGAAGCGTGCGGTTCCGCATTGGTGCATGGCCACCGTGATGTCCATCTTCTGGGTGATGACGATGGGATAGCCCAGGTTCTTCATCAGCTGCGTCCAGTGTTGCACCAGCTCGCCATGGGCCTTGAGGTTGTTGGGCGTGTAGGACACGCGGATCTTGCCGTCGCCATCGACGCTGACGCGGTTGTCGGGGCTCGGCAGGTCCTCCGACATGATCCACCAGTCGACGCTGCGCTCGGCGAACCAGCTCATCAGGCGCTCCGGCACCCAGCGCATGTTGGCGGTCAGCATGCCGCCCTGCAGCTTGCCCAGGCCCTGCACGTTGCCAAGCGGATAGGGCCTCACCGCGTTCTTCAGATAGAAATCGTTGATGCACAGCGACTTCTGGAAGACCACGTGGTTCTTCTTCAGGGGGTTCACCGCCATCATGGCGGTGTTGTTGTGGGCCATGTAGTTGCGGCCCAGCTGGTCGGAGGAATTGCCGAGGCCCTTGGGGTGCCGGTCGTTGGCGGAGCGCAGCAGCAGGGCCGCCGAGTTGATGGCGCCGGCGCTGGAAATGAAGATGTCGCCGCTGATCACCTTGCGCTCGCCCTTCTGCTCCACCTCGACGCCCGCCACCCTGCGGCCCGAGCCGTCGGTGATGAAACGATGCACGTAAGTCTCGAGGATCAGGTCGACATGGCCGGTCGCAAGCGCCGGATCGACGAGGCGCACCTCGGCATCGTTCTTGGCGCCGAGCTTGCAGGCGAAGCCGTCGCAGGTGCGGCAGCGGATGCACGTGCCGCCAGAGTGCAGGTCGATGGCGACGGGCAACGGGAAGGGGCGGAGCCCCCTGGCACGCAGCTTCGTGTTGAAGGCCTCGATCTCCGGCTCGTGGCCGATGGCGGGGTGCGGGAAGGGGCCGGAGCGCGGCGGCTCCGTGGGGTCGAGACCGGCCTCGCCATGGGTTCCCATCAGCTGCTCGGCGATGGCGTAGTAGGGCTCGAAATCGGCATAGCGGACGGGCCAGCGCGGCGCCCGGCCAGCCTCGTGCTCCATGCCCTCGAAATCCTGTTCGCGGAAGCGCAGCGTGGCGGTGCCGAAGAACTTGGAATTGCCGCCGACGTAGTAATAGGTGGACGGCGTGAATTCCGCTCCCTCGCGGTCACGCCAGGTTTCGCGCGTGGAGTATTTGCGGTCGTGGAAGACGGCCTTGACGCTCCAGTTGTCGGCCTCGCGCGGCAGCCTGGTGCCGCGCTCGATAACCAGCACCTTGACGCCCGCCTGCGCCAGCCGGTTGGCCATGGCACCGCCGCCCACCCCGGCGCCGACGATCACCACGTCATAGGACGACTTCACGGCACTCATCCGGCCCTCGCCACGCGATTGGTGTTTGAAGCCTCCGCGAACATCGCGGGCTGGCCGGGATAGATCGCCGCCATCACCTCGAAGGAGGAATCGAGGTGGATGCGCATGGCGAGTTCTGCCTGCATGGCATTGCGCCGCGCCAACGCCTGCACGATGGCCGCGTGCTGCTCGGTCACCTCGGCGAGGTGCCCCGGCACGGGGGCCGAAAGCTGGCGCATGCGGTCAAGCTGCACCTTGGCCAGCCCGATGAACTTCCAGATGCGGGGATAGGCGCTGATCCGCGCGATGGCGGCGTGGAAGGCATCGTCGACCTCAAGATAGTCGGCAAGCCGGTCGTCGCGCAGGGTGAAGCGCATGCGGGCAATGAGGCCGTCAAGTTCGGCAACGCCCGCCTCCGTCACCAGTGCCGCCGCCCGCCTCACGCTCTCCACCTCCAGCGCCCGCCTCAGCACGAAGCCTTCCTCGGCCAGTGCAAAGGAGATGCGGCTGACCCAGGTGCCGGAATGCGGGTGAATGTCGACAAGGTCTTCCTCCGCCAGCCGCTGCAGGGCCTCGCGCACTGGCGTCCGCGACACCTCGAAGCGCCCGCACAACTCCTTCTCGGAAATCGCCGACCCGGGCTCCATCTCCAGCCGGACGATGGCGCGGCGCAGCGTCTCATATATCTGATCAGACTTGCCGGATACTTTCTCGATCATGATTTCAAAGGCTTGCATCAATTCCAAAACGCATTTGACAGCGCGCGGCGCTTCTGCGCCAAGTAACTCATATATCAGCAGGGCAAACAAGCGGAAAGACCGGCCATGAGCACCATCAGCTACCTCACCCGCGTGGAATTCGGCGAAGGCCAGGTGTCACGGCTGCAGGAGTTTCTCGATCTCCTTGGCGTCAAGCGTCCCCTGCTCTGCACCGACCGCGGCCTGGTGGCCACGGGGCTCGTCTCGCGCGTGGCCGGACTACTGGCAGCGCCGCCGGTGATCTTCGACGGCACGCCGACCAACCCCACCGAGGAGGCCGTCCTCGCCGCCCATGCGTTCTACCGGACCGAGGGTTGCGACGGCATCATCGGGCTCGGCGGCGGCTCGGCGCTGGACCTCGCAAAGGGTGTGCGGTTGCTGACCGGGCATGAAGGGCCCCTGGCGCAATACACGCTGGTGGCCGGGGGCCTGGCCCGCATCCATGGCCGCATCTGCCCGCTCATCGCCGTTCCCACCACCGCGGGCACTGGCTCCGAGGTGGGCCGCGCCGCCGTCATCATCACGGCCGAGGGCCGCAAGCTCGGCATCATCTCGCCCTACATGCTGCCGTCGATTGCGCTGTGCGACCCGGAACTCACCTACGGCTTGCCGCCGGGCCTCACGGCGGCCACCGGCATGGACGCCATCTCGCACTGTCTCGAGACCTTCATGGCGCCGGCCTTCAACCCTCCGGCCGACGCCATCGCGCTTGACGGGCTCACGCGCGGCTGGCGGTCGATCGAGGCTGCGGTGAAGGACGGCGCCAACAAGGCGGCGCGCAACGACATGATGGTCTGCGCGCTGGAAGGCGCGCTCGCCTTCCAGAAGGGGCTGGGCGCGGTTCATGCCCTCACCCACCCGCTCGGCGCCATCCGCCAGCTGAACCTGCACCACGGCACGCTCAACGCCGTGCTGATGCCCGCCGTGCTGCGCTTCAACCGTGCCGCCATCGGTCCGAAGTGGGAGCAGCTTCACCACTTCCTCGGCGAGGCGCCGGACGTGGCGGTGGCAAGGCTCAACCAGCGTCTCGGCATGCCATCAGGGCTCACCGCGATGGGCGTGACGGAGGAGATGCTGCAGCCGGTGGCGGCGGACGCGATGAAGGATCATTGCCACGCCACCAACCCGCGGACAGCGACGCCGGACGACTATGTGGCGATCCTGCAGGACTCGGCATAGGCCACGCGAGAAACGCGCCCCGGGCCTGCCTTCCCGCCCTTCCGAAGCCGCAGTCAAATGTGTAAGAGGGGCTGATGGAAAGCGCGGCATACGAGCAACTCGTTCTCGAGTCCTTCGGGCTCTGCATTCTGGCCTTCATGGTGATCGTTGCCCTTCACCTGATGAGCCTGCATTTTGCCATCCGCATGTTTCGCAAATACGTCGCCGTGCCCGACGTCAGCAAGCTGCGCTATCACCAGACGGTCTTCCTGATCCTTTCGGCCATGATGCTGCTGTTCAGCCTGCACCTGCTCACCAACTTCGGCTGGGGCCTGTTCATCTACATAGCGGGTGCGCTGCCCAACTACCGCGAGGGCATCTTCTATTCGCTCGAGAACTATACCTCGCTCGGCCTCACACTCGTGAACGTCGACGACCGCTGGCGCATGCTGGCGCCGATGATCTCGCTGTCGGGCGTGTTTTGTCTCAGCTGGTCGACGGCGGTGCTGGTCAGCTTCGTCGGCCAGCTCTACGCCATCAGGCTGGACGACTGAGTCATCTGCCGGAAAATGGGGCCGGGCGGCGGCGGAACAGGCGTCCTGCCATGCCGCACCGGCTGCCGACAGATCACGCCAGGGCGCCGACCTTGCCGCAGGCTTCCGCCATCAGATAATAGAAGGTGACGCGGTGCTTGGTCTTGTCCGCCTTCATCTTCTCGCAGACCTGCTTGATCACCTTGTCGCTCTCCGCCGCGTCGAGGCCGAGCACCTTGGTGGCGAAGCCCTTGCGGATGCGGTCCACTTCGGCTTCGTCGGTGCAGGAAACCAGCGATGCGTCACGCGACTGCAGCGCGATGCCGCAGAACTTGACGATGGCATCGACGGCCTTGTCGTTGATCGAACCGGTGTATTTGGCGATGTCGGTCTTGTAGTCCATCTGGTCTCTTCCTTTTCTCTGGAGTTTGCAGGCACGTTTCACGGACTGCCGGCGGCAGACCCGGCATCGGGCCGCGACACGCGGCGCGACACGTTCTTGATGACCTTGTCGGCCAGTTCCGAATTGGTGACGGTGACGAGCGAACCATCCTCGGCGCGAATGCGCGTGGAGCGCATGCCGATGTCCTCGA
>JBEARP010000007.1:0-3902 GCA_041163105.1 Pseudomonadota bacterium | reverse complement strand
CGTTTGCGCTCACCGCAGTCCTTAGGGAGCGAGCACCCTATCCTCAAAGACACGGCTCGCTATAGAGCACCTACATTTCAACAAGACATAGGTTCGGATCTTTATTCTGCATGGTACGCAGAGCTAAGCCACCTACGACCGAGAAAATTGTCAATCCGCCGGCGTTCCGAAAGATCATGCAATCCGAGGATCGCAAACTACCGCCCATAGAAGGACAGCGAACCTCCGAAGGACGCGAGGCTGGACTTCGAAAACCAGCCTAAGAAAGGCGGTGAGAATGCCGGATAGCCTTGATGGACGTGATTCAAGAATTCCATCCAAGTCATGGAGCCCATTGTCTGCCTCGCATCGGCCCTCCTCGTACAAGACTTTTGGATTGGCCAACTCAAGACCGTGCCGCACAATAGCTGGTTGCATCGCTGCGATCACGCCACTTTCAATCGCTGCCATGATTTGAAACACGTTGCGGGCCTTGCCCTGATGATAGTCCGCCAGTCTGCGGAACAATGCTTCGCCCTGCAATTCCTCTTCGATAAACAACTGAAGTGTCGGAACAAAATCGGTGAAGACGCGGGAAATCTGCGGCATGCTTCAATCCAATATCAACGACTACGCAGGAGAGCGCCTGCCAAAGCGGGAAGACACCATCTGGATTCTCCCGGGACGTCAGCCAGAATTCTTGCGCAGGCTTCCATGAGCACGGATCGCAGACATGCATGTCAACTTTGTTCTTCGGCACACGCTTCGGAATTTTGTTCTCTAACGCGTACCCGAGTGCCTCACAACATCCGACGTGGACAAGCAAGCATATCATCAGCGATCGGAAACGCGCCGAATCGCGATCCTGCCCCCTGGCAACCAAGCTCATTTCGCCTGAATTGAGCGTGCCAGATCCCTGACACTCAGTCCGCTCTGCCGCGAACCGACCGCCAGAGGAAGAATGTCACGCAAAGAATGATCGCCCCAATCGTGACAGCTACGGGATACCGGAAATCAGGTTGTGTCATAACGAAGGGCAGTATGGCAACGGCAACGGCGGGCGGGAAACGCAGCTTGAAAAGCCGCAACACGGTTGCTCCGCACAAGGCTGACAGCGCAGCGGCCATTGCTCCCGTTCCGAACGAGCCCATGATCAGCAAGGCTACCGCAGCGGTGAGCCCGCAGATGACCGGAACCAACAACGGCCGCTGCGCCCAGGGGCATTCGTCAAAATGAGCGAACATCTCGTAGGCGATAACCACCAGCGGCGGAAACAGCAGGAACCGCATGCCGGATAGAATTGCGCAAACCGCGGCGACCACCAGGAATGCCATGAAGAACGGGAGCCACGAAAAATCCAGCCCTGCCCCGCCGCCACTCAGGGACTCACTATGGCTTGCCACCTCGAACTCCGCAGGCGGAAAGAGCTGTCGCCGGAGCACCGAGATCACAGCCAGCGAGCCACAGCCCACAACCAGTGACGGGGCATACCACCAGCCGGCCTCGCCCAGCGTCAATGGCAACAGGCCGGCCGAAATCGCCGGCGCAACGGGTGAGCGCAACAAGCGTATGATCAGGAGTGCAGAAAACACCACGACGAGGACGGACAACACGCCATATGGCAAGCTGCGCGTGACCAGCGTGCCGACCACGCCGGCAAGGAACGGCGTCGCTACCAGCAACAGGGGCGACTTCGCCCAGGCTCCATTCGGCTGGTGGAAAACGCCGTAGGACAAGGCGCCAAGTTCAGGAAACATAAACAGGGCATTCCCGGACATTCGCGCAAGACTGCTCACGCCGCCAACAAAGGCGGCCATTGCAATATCTGCTCCGGCCGAGGGAGATACGCCTCTCTTCAAGGCGGATCTGACAGTGCGCATCAGAATCGTTTGCTCATGCCTTGCCGGGCGGTCGGCGCGGCAGCACACCCTTGGTGAGGAACTTGCTGCCCTTGGGGGCGGCCGTGTGACTGCGGCCCTTCTGGCCGGCTTGCTTGCCTTCGCCCTTGGCGCCCGTGCCGGCGGGTTGCCAGCTTGGCACCAGCTGGTGCTTGCCCGGCCCGATGAGGTCGGCTCGGCCCATGCTCTTCAGTGCCTCGCGCAGGAGCGGCCAGTTTTCCGCGTCGTGATAGCGCAGAAAGGCCTTGTGCAGTCGCCGCTGGCGCAGGCCACGCACGGTATCGACGGGCTCCGACACGCCCCGGCGCACCGGTTTGAGCGGATTGAACCCCGTGTGATACATGGCGGTCGACAGCGCCATCGGCGAAGGCAGATAGGTCTGCACCTGGTCGGCGCGGTAGCCGTTCTTCTTCAGCCAGAGGGCGAGGTTCATCATGTCCTCGTCCGTGGTGCCGGGGTGGGCTGCAATGAAATAGGGAATGAGGAAGTATTTCTTGCCCGCCTTCTTCGCCGCCTCGTCGAACAGCTTCTTGAACGCATCGTAGCTGCCGATGCCGGGCTTCATCATCATGGACAGCGGGCCGTCCTCGGTGTGCTCCGGCGCGATCTTCAGGTAGCCGCCCACATGGTGCTCGACGAGTTCCTGCACGTATTCGGGGCTCTCGACGGCCAGGTCGTAGCGCACGCCCGAGGCGACGTTCACCTTCTTCACCCCCGGCACTGCGCGCACCTTGCGGTAGAGCTGGATCAGCGGATCATGGTTTGTGTCGAGGTTCTTGCAGATGTCGGGATAGACGCATGACGGGCGCCGGCACACCGCCTCCGTCTGCCGGTCCTTGCAGGCGAGGCGATACATGTTGGCTGTCGGCCCGCCGATGTCCGAGATGACGCCAGTGAAGCCCTCGGTCTTGTCGCGGATCGTCTCGATCTCCTTGAGAATCGACTCCTCCGAACGCGACTGGATGATGCGACCCTCATGCTCGGTGATGGAGCAGAAGGAGCAGCCGCCGAAGCAGCCGCGCATGATGGTCACCGAGTGGCGGATCATCTCCCAGGCGGGAATCTTCCGGCCGGCATAGATTGGGTGTGGGGCGCGCGCATATGGCAGGTCATAGACGCCGTCCATCTCCGCCATGGTCAGTGGAATGGGCGGCGGCGTGAGCCAGAGCTCCTTGTCGCCGTGGCGCTGGATCAAGGGCAGCGCGTTGCCGGGGTTCGCTTCCTTGTGCAGCACACGCGAGGCGCGCGCATAGAGTTCCTTGTCTGCCGCCGCCTGCTCGAAGGAGGGAATGCGGATCACAGTGGGCACATGCTGCAGGTTCTTGCGGCGAATGCCTTCGTCAGGACTCTCGATGTCGTCGGCTGAGGCTTCCACCCAACCCTCGGGCAGCGCATTGCGGATGAACCCCACGCCGCGCACATCGCTGAAGTCCGCCTCGATGCCGGAGCTGGCGATGCGGTGCGCCACCTCGACGAGGGCGCGCTCGGCATTGCCGTAAAGCAGCAGGTCCGCCTTGGCATCCATCAGGATCGAGCGGCGCACCTTGTCCGACCAGTAGTCATAATGCGCGATGCGACGCAGCGATGCCTCGATGCCGCCCAGCACGATGGGCACATCGGGAAAGGCCTCTCGGCAGCGCTGGGCATAGACGATCACGGCGCGGTCCGGCCGCTTGCCGCCCTCACCGTCCGGCGTGTAGCTGTCATTATGCCTGAGCCGCCGGTCGGAGGTATAGCGGTTCACCATCGAGTCCATGTTGCCCGAGGTGACGCCGAAGAACAGGTTGGGTTTGCCAAGCTCCCTGAATGCGGACGCATCGCGCCACTCCGGCTGCGCGATGATGCCAACCCGGAAGCCCTGCGCCTCTAGCAACCGCGCCACCAGCGCCATGCCGAAGCTCGGGTGGTCGATATAGGCATCGCCGGTGACGAGGATGATGTCGCAACTGTCCCACCCCAGCTGGTCCATCTCCTCCCGCGACATCGGGAAGAACGGCGCGGTGCCATAGCGCTGTGCCCAGAACT
>JBEARP010000006.1:0-4480 GCA_041163105.1 Pseudomonadota bacterium | reverse complement strand
TGGCCCATCCCGCGATGCTGTCCCGGCGCTGCGGCGCGGCCATGCCATAATGGCGTGCCAGTGCGGTGAGGGCCAAGCCCAGCACGGCGCGGCCGCTCCTTTGCGGCAGATCGAGCACGCGTTCCGCCTGCTCGATGCCGGCAGACAGGCAACACACCTGCCCCAGCATCGAAGCGAGTTCAGGCCCCACGCTGTCAAGCGCGGCATGATAGCGCTGACGCGCGGCAATGGCCCCGTCGCTCAGTTCCGCAGAGACATTGCCGCTGCGCGCGCCGGCGCCCGCGAGGTCCCAGTTCAGCGTGGTGCGGCGCGCCAGCATCGCCCGCTCGAAGTCCATGCGCAGCCGTTCGCCAGCGAGATACTGCAACTCGGAAATCAACGGCTTGCCATCCTTTCCGCGCCGCGAGCGGAGCCAGGTGAGCGGGCTCTCGGCCTCGTTGAAGGCAGGGCTGGTGATGACAGTGGCAGACTTGGCGGGCATCTCACGCATGGGGCTTTCCTCCTAACAGAGGCTGCAACATAGGAGAGAACAAAACAGGAATCAATACCTTCTTTGATTTATTTCCTGATATGGGAATGACAACGTTCTCACGCTCTTCGCCGGTATGACGCCAGTCATGTGGGGCAAGGCTTCAGCTGGCGTTGGCCTGGCGCTGTTCGTCCTCGAGGCCGGACAGGAAATAGTCGAGGCCGAGGATCATGCGGATGCCGGAACCGTTGCCGGCGGCCAGCGGCAGGCGCACCCAGTATTGCACCAGGTGCTCCTTGTTCACCCTGGGCCCGCGCACGATACCCTGGGTCGGCTTGCCATCCACCGCAGTGTGGCGATAGGCGGTCATCCAGTAGTCGCGCTTGAGACCGAGGTCGAGGTCGTCGATGTGGAGCCCGGTGATCTCCCGGTCGAAGACGTCACGCAGCCTGGTGCCGGCCAGCCGCACCCGGGACCGCTCGATCGTGTCACCCACGTCGATCAGGCTGATGAAGGGCAGAAGCCTCGGAATGTCGGCGGGATTGATGTCGGCGCGGGTGGGCAGCAAGCCCTGGTCGGTGCGCGACAGCCAGTAGTCATAGAGTTGGCGCTGCTCGGGCACAACCAGCTGTGCCCTGAATGCTATGTTGACCGAACCTTTAGCCAACTCCGCCCCTTGCGAATCGATGCCTTGCCCAACGACTCGTTTATGAATCGTGAACGGCTGATCCGCAAGAGTCAGGCGGAATAAAATCTTTGAGGATCGCCTCAGCGTGCCTTGCGCTGGCCGAGGCCCATGTTCTTGGCCAGGTTGGAGCGCGAATTGGCATAGTTCGGCGCCACCATGGGGTAGTCCGCCGGCAGGCCCCACTTCTCGCGGTACTGCTCGGGCGTCAGGTTGAAGTGGGTGCGCAGGTGGCGCTTCAACGACTTGAACTTCTTGCCGTCCTCGAGGCAGATCAGATAGTCGGGCGTGATCGACTTCTTGACGCTCACCGGGGGCTTCGGATCGGGACCCTCGTCCTTGCGGCCCGTTCCGGCGGCCACCTGCTCCAGCGCCTTGTGCACCTCGCCGATCAGCTTCGGCAGGTCCGCCTGCTCAACGGCATTGTGCCCGACATAGGCCGCCACGATCTGGGCAGCCAGTTCGATGAGGGTCTTGTTGGTCTCCATGGGCGGCAGGTCTTCCTTGGATTGATGACTCTGTTTAGGCGAGCGGACCGGCTTCAACAAGGCCCGGCTCGGCGAGTTCGGAATAAGGCCCCACCCGGCGCGTGAACCAGTCCCAATAGGTGAGCAGCACGCGGGCCTTGGTGAAAGACAATGCATCGAACATGGCCTTCAGCTCCTCCTGCATGCGGCCCTCGCTGATGAGGCCGGTGCCGGCGCGGATCCGGTCAAGGGCATCGTCGATCCGCGAGCGGCCGAGGCCCAGGGCCTTGAGCAGCACAACCATCGCCTCGCCGTCGCTGTCAGCGAAGATGCGCTCCACCGTGTCCTGCGTGATGCCCGCGAGGCTTGCGAAGCGGGCGACGGAGTTGGGCCGCCGCCCCGCCAGCAGCGCTTCCAGCGCGCCTTCCACTTCGCTCAAGGGCGCGGCACCGTCCGGCGGCAGCGGCGTTCCACCGGCCGCCAGCCCGATGGCGAGGATGCGGCCGAGCGTCACCGAATCCGACAGGAAGCGTGCGATGACCACACGTCGCAACTCCGGGGGCAGCCGCCACAGCAGGTCCAGCGCCACGGCCAGCGGCAAGTCGGCGCGCAGCGCCAGCGGCACCTGCAAGCCGGGATGCTCTCCCGCCATCTGCGACAGCCTGAGGAAGGACCTGAACGATATGTCCGCGCCCGGATTGCGCAGCAGGACCAACTGGCACAACAGGTCACCGGAATCCACCAGCCGATCGGACAGGACGGCCGGCACGTGGCGGCGGCGGGCAAGCAGACGCAACCGCTCATGATCGCCGTCACGGCAGGCGGCGAGCATGTCGGACTGGTCGAGGTGCGCGCTGCGCTCCAGCAGCACCCCGCCCACCTCCGGCCGGGAATCACTCACCAGCCGCGACAGCAGCAATGGCGGTGGCTGGTCCATGGCCGCAATGCGCTCTGCCAGCATGCCGAGGTCGCGGATCGAAAGCTTCGGCAGCAGCAGGAGCAGCGTATCGCCTGCCATGCTGCGTTCTTGCGGTGGCAGATCCACCGCCCCCCAGACGATGTCGAGCAAGGCAGACGCGGCCGCGCCAGGATCGGGGGGTGCCGGTGGCAGCGCAACAGAGGCCGCCGGCAGCGGTGGCGGCTCGTCCATCGGCACCGGCGGCGGCGGCGGCATGTCCAGCCGCTTCAGCCTTGCGGTGAGCAACCGGAATGAGTCCACCGTGCCGCGTCGCGGGGCGGGATCACGGTCGGTCATGGGCGCATCGAGCGACATCAGTTCCTCTTTGCAAACCATAGAGCAGGCGACATTTGAGGATTTGATTAAAACTGGAGGTTTTGCATTATGCCGCGCGTCTCAGCCCGCCGCCATGCTTAATCGAACCTTTCACGATTTTGCGAAGTGCCGGGCTGCGCTTCACTTTTCCATTCCGATCCCCCACATTGGTGGACGAAAGAGAGCCCCAGATGAGCAAAATCGAAAAATCCGACGCCGAGTGGCGTGAAGCCCTGACGCCCGAGGCCTATCGCGTGCTGCGCGAGCATGGAACGGAGCGGGCGGGCACCAGCCCCCTGAACCACGAGAAGCGCGCGGGCGTGTTCACCTGCGCCGGTTGCGGCAAGGCGCTTTTCGCCGCCGGCACCAAGTTCGAATCCGGCACCGGCTGGCCCAGTTTCTTCGCGCCCATCGCGGAGGATGCGGTGGGCACCACCGAAGACCGCTCGTGGTTCATGAAGCGCACGGAGGTGCATTGCGCCGACTGCGGCGGGCACCTGGGCCACGTTTTCCCTGACGGGCCGAAGCCCACAGGCCTGCGCTACTGCATGAACGGCGTGGCGATGAACTTCAAGCCGGACGAGAAGGCCTGAGCATGACCACATCTGTTCCGAAGCCGCCGCGGGCGGAAAAGCGCCCGCGCGTCGAAACCTGGCACGGCCACGAAAAGCACGACGACTATCACTGGCTGAAGGCCGACAACTGGCAGGAGGTGATGCATGATCCCTCGGTGCTGCCGGCAGGGATCCGCGCCTTCCTCGAGGGCGAGAACGCCTATCACGAGGCCGTCATGGCCGACACCAGGGCGCTGCAGGACAAGCTCTTCGCCGAGATGAAGGGTCGCATCAAGGAGGACGATTCCTCGGTGCCGGCTCCCGATGGCGCCTTCGACTATTATTCGAGCTATGTCACCGGTGGCCAGCACCCGCGCTATTGCAGGAAGCCGCGCGGCAAGGACGGCCCGGAGCAATTGATGCTCGATGGCAATGAACTTGCCAAGGGACGGGAATACTTCCGCTTCGGCGGCATTGATCTTTCGCCAGACCAGAACCTGATTGCGTGGTCGTTCGACGGCAACGGCTCGGAGTTCTATGAACTCCGCTTGCGTGACGCCGCCACAGGCACCGAGCACCGGGACGTGCTGGAGAACACGGCAGGCGAGGCCACCTGGACCACGGATGGAAAGAGCTTCTTCTACACGCTGCAGGACGACAACCACCGCCCGCTGAAGACCTTCCGCCATGCTCTGGGTACGGAGCAATCCGCCGATACGCTGGTCTACGAGGAGAAGGACACCGGCAAGTTCACCGGCGTGGGCAAGACCAATTCGGAAAAGTGGATCACCATCAGTATCCACGACCATGACACCTCCGAGATCTGGCTGATCGACGCCGAGAAATCTGATGCGACGCCCCGCCTCGTCGCCCCGCGTGTCGAGGGCATCGAGTATGACATCGAACATCGGGCCGACCAGTTCATCATCAAGACGAACGAGGGCGGGGCCGAGGACTACAAGCTCGTCACCGCGCCCGTTTCCGATCCACGCAAGGAGAACTGGACGGACCTGATCCCACACCGGCCCGGCG
>JBEARP010000005.1:0-13343 GCA_041163105.1 Pseudomonadota bacterium | reverse complement strand
CAGGGCGGAATGACGAAAGCAGGCACTGATCCGGGACATTGAACGCATCCTCTCACAATCAAATGTTCGCTATTTGTTCCACATACACACGTTCCTGTCCATAGGAATTTTTGCGAACGCGCAATTGCGTCAAAACCCTATGGAATACAATTGCCTCCCTGTGGATAGCTGCGGCGGGTCCGATCCCCTTACGAGTTGGAGGATGGGCCTCCTGGGAGGAACTGGCGCCCAGATCGCTACCGTAGGAACATGACAAACCCCCTGAACCCCCACCTGATGGATCGCGGCGAACGACTCGCCGAATTGGGACGTATCCTTGCTGACGGCCTCATCCGGCTGCGGGCCGGGAAGTCCAGTCCTTTATCTGGCGTGGCCGGAGAGAGTTACGTCGACTTGCCGACCCCGAAGAGCGGTCATGCAACCTGCAACTCAGGAGGCATGACACGATGAACGACCCCGTACTCGCCCGGCTTACGGCGCTGAAAACGACCCCTACGCCCAAACTCAGGGAACAATGGCGGCTGCTGTTCGACAACGAGCCGCCTCCGTTCAACCGAAAATACATTGAGAACAGGCTCGCATACAGGATCCAGGAACTGGCCTACGGCGGACTAAAGCCGGAGACGATACGGCAACTGGAAAAGCTGGGCGAGGAACTCGACGGCGGCAAGGTGAACGTTCGCAAGCGCCCCGCCAACGACCGCCCCGTGTCCGGCACACGCCTGATCCGCGACTACCAGGGCGTCGAGCACTGCGTCACCGTGCGTGACAACGACTTCGAGTATCAGGGCCGCCCCTACAAGTCTCTCTCAGCCATCGCCCGCGCCATCACCGGAACGCAGTGGAACGGGCTGGCCTTCTTTGGGCTCAAGTCGGGGAGGCGCGCATGAGCAAGCCTGCCACCCTCAAACTGCGATGCGCGGTCTACACCCGCAAGTCCTCCGAGGAAGGGCTCGAGCAGGAGTTCAACAGCCTCGACGCTCAGCGCGAGGCCTGCGAAGCCTATATCGCCAGCCAGCGTTCCGAGGGCTGGGCGCTAGTCCGAGAACATTACGACGATGGCGGGATTTCTGGCGGCACGCTGGAGCGCCCTGCCCTGCAGCGACTGCTGTCCGACATCGACGACAGACACGTCGACGTTGTGGTGGTCTATAAGATTGACCGCCTGTCACGCTCGCTGATGGATTTTTCAAAGCTGGTTGAAGTCTTCGACCGGAACAACGTCACATTCGTCAGCGTCACCCAGTCATTCAACACCACCACATCAATGGGGCGCCTGACCCTCAATATCCTCCTGTCATTCGCCCAGTTCGAGCGCGAGGTAACAGCGGAGCGCATCCGGGACAAGGTCAAGGCAAGCCGGATGAAGGGCATCTTCATGGGCGGCAACCCGCCCCACGGCTACAAGCCAAAGGACCGGAAGCTCGTGATTGATGAAGAGGAAGCGCGGAATGTCCGATGGATCTTCTCCCGCTTCCTGGAAGTCGGCTCAGCCACGGAATTGGCCCGAGAGGCAGCCCGCCGGGGCATTCGCACGCCTCGCGGCAACACCATGAGCAAGAACTTCCTCTATCGGATGCTGAACAACCGCTCCTACATCGGCGAGGCCGTGCACAAGGGAACCGGCTACGCCGGCGAGCACCAGCGCCTGATCGACCAGAAGACGTGGGCAGGGGTTCGGTCGATTCTGCAGGAAAGCCCTCGCATTCGCGCCAGCAATACGCGCGCTGAGACGCCTGCACTTCTGAAAGGCTTGCTCTACGGCTCTGACGGGGCCGCCTTCTCGCCCACACATACGCGCAAGGGTGAGCGCCTCTACCGTTACTACGTGAGCCAGACGGTTCTAAAGCACGGCGCTGGCAAATGCCCGGTGGCGCGAGTTCCTGCGGCGGAGATCGAGGCTGCTGTCATTGGCCAAATCCGCGGCATGCTGCGTGCGCCGGAGGTGGTCATGGCAACGTGGCGCGCCGCGCAGCCGGGGTGCGAAGGCTTGGCGGAGGACGAGGTGCGCGAGGCGCTTGCGGTTCTTGATGTGTTATGGCGAGAACTCTTCCCTGCCGAGCAGGCACGCGTCGTCCAGTTGCTGCTCGAGCGCGTGGACATTAGTACAGACGGCCTGAGGCTGAAGTTCAGGGAACAGGGGCTCTCGCAAATCATGACAGAGGTCTCCAGTCTAGCTGGCAAGAGCCGGAAGGCCGCGGCATGACAGAACAGAGCGTCACCGTCACCGTACCCTTTACCATCCGCAAGCGCGGCGGGCGCAAGCTCGTCATCACGCCGGATGGAACGGCTGCATCACCGGCGCCGCGTGCACGGGTCGACAGCGCGCTCCTCAAGGCACTGGCCCGCGGCTTCCGCTGGCGCAAGCTGCTGGAGACCGGTGACTTCGCTACCATCGAAGAAATCGCCAAGGCCGAGAACATCAACCCGTCCTACGTCAGCCGCGTGATGCGCATGACGCTGCTGTCGCCGGGAATCATTGAGGCGATACTGGCAGGGCGGCAGCCGCCAGGGCTGACGATGGTGAGGGCGATGAGGCCGTTTCCGCTGCACTGGCGGAATCAAAGGTTCTCATGATCTCGCGACAAGTTCCCAATTCCACGCAACCTTTCATGACCATTGGCCACCTGTACACTTGGCGCGGTCGAGGCCTCTGCCTCGAGTACCAGGCTACCGATCGTTTCCAGCTCATCGCGCAGGATCACCTCCTCAATTCTACTTCCGAGTAAACAAATACTCGTCTTTCCCAGCGAGGGTCAGATTGAAGCTGTCCATCCTGCCCGAGGAGTTGACTCGGAACTGGGCGAAGCCTATCGGGGCGCGGCCGATATTCTCGGCTAAGGCCTGCCTCCCACCATCAGGAAGAACGGTAACTGCGAACACGTCGCCGCTCCACGGGGAAAGTCTCAGCGTGGTGCCTATCGTGGTGAGCAAGATCGACAGTGTACCTTCATCAACCTTAACTGAGGCGTCGCCGAAAACAGGGTTGGCATAAGCGCCAGCGAGCGGATCGACCGGAATCGAGGCGCTGGTATCGACTGGCCGGTCGAACTTCCTCCTATCGGCCTCGTCGGCCGCCTTTGCCTCTTTGAGCTTTACGGCGGCGTAGTCAAACTCAGGATTGCCGAGCAGCCTATCAAGTGTCCAGGCGCCGATCGCGTCAGGCAGCCCGACATTTTTCGAGTTGGTGAGTACGATGACGCCGACATCGTGATCGAGTGCCATACCAACATAGGAGCCGAAGCCCAAGGTACTGCCATTATGAAAGGTCACATTGCCATTGGGCGTAGACTGAACGACCCAGCCCATAGCATAGCTGACCCTATCAGTGATTGCGATACGCGGCGTGCGCGTCGCGGCTAGGCTCTCGGCCGAAACAATAGTTCTGCCTTCGAATGTACCACCGGCAAGTTGTAGGCGTACCCATTTGCCAAGGTCAATGACCGTAGAGTTTATGGCGCCGGCCCCGCCGAAATCGTAAGGCATCTGTCGGGTGAAGGGCACCTCGCGTACGCCGCTCGGCGACCATTCATAGCCGCGTGCATGCTTTGGAGAGGCTTCGATCGCCTCGAGACTAGTCGAGGACTTCGTCATCCCCAAAGGCGCGAAAATCTCTTGAGCCAATACCGTCTGCCAGTCCGGCGCGTCCATCAACCGCGCGACGATGCGCTGCGCAACAAGGTGGGTGATGTTGGTGTATGTGAACCTTGAGCGGAAACTCGACTCAGGCTCTACATGCCGAAGCGACTGGATCTTCTGGGTTTCGTTAGCCCCGAGGATACTGTAGCTATCATTGGCATAGGACGGCAAGCCCGAGCGCTGCGAGATGATGTCAAACATCCGGAACTCGCGGGTGACCCAAGGATCCTTGAGCTGGAATTCCGGATAGAGGTCGACGATGCGGTCATCCCAAGCGAACTTACCCTTGTCCACGGCGACAGCCATGGTGGCGGCAAGGAAGGCCTTGGTGGTCGATCCGATCTGGAACACCGTCTCAGAGTCGACCGCCGCCCCACCCTTCCGATCGATGCCAAAGCCCTTGGCGTAGACCAGCTTGTCGCCAACCACGATGCCCATGGCGAGGCCGGGGAGATCGAACGCCTTCATACCGTTCTCGATATACACATCGAGAGAAGGGGTGATTTTCGTGACCCTCGCCTCCATCGGCTCCTGCGCTGTTACCCCCTCGCCAAGGCTCACAGACGACTGCGCGACGATGGCGATGGCTAGCCCGACCCCCAAGCAGAAAGCACGCGAGCTCGACAGGATTCTGGGCGGGATGTTGCCTATACCTTTGGTGGTCATTGATCTTCCCTGCCGCCGCCCCCTTGAATTACGTGCCATTATGGAACTTATAGTATCAGAACTTGGCACGAGCAGCGGTCGAGAGAACCTCCCTTGCAACGAGATCAGGCTGCTGCAAAAAGAAGTAATGGGGCCCATTTGGAACAATCTCAATACGGGCGTCTGGAACCGCGGCTCGCAATTTGTCGGCACCCAGAGTCCGTTTCGCCTTCGCGATCCGCGTGGCGCAATCCTGCAATGAGGCACGAACCTCGGACCCAGCCAAAGCCGCTATCGGGAATGCGACCTCTGGCTGGGCGTCATCCGCATAAAGTGCGGTGATCGGTACCTTGATGCCTCTGTAATCAGGACCGACCGCTGCGGTGCCTGCACTCAAGGCAGGTTCTGCGATACTATGTTGAACAGTGCCAAGCGTGCCGTTTGGATTGAAAGCGAACTTGCGGTGCAACTCGCTCACCGGATACGACGCTCCAAGAATTGCCGAGACGAATTTGGCGGCAGCGGTAAACGTAACGAGCTCAAGATCACCGCCCACGTTCTGCACTTCACCGGGAGCAAAAGGTATCAGTGCCTCTGGCGTTGGAGTCATCTGCATGCACTCGTCAAAAACTGCTAATGCTGGGTCGGTGCGATCAAGAGCGGCATCAAGATAGACGAGTCCGGCAAGTAAATCGGGCCTCGCTTGAGCGATGCCGGTCAACTCGTCACCAGCGATCGAGTGGCCGACCAAGAGCGCTCGACGCACGCCAAGAGCGTTGAGTGCCGCCAAGTCATCTGCAACACGGGTCGCGACGTCGTAGCCCTCGCCAGGCGTGCTTGAGGCTCCATATCCACGTCGCGTCAGACCCAATACCCTATGAAAAGGGGTTAGACGTGGCGCCAATTCGTCATATACTGCAGCGGTATCACCGAGGCCGCTCAACAAGATAATCGGTGTTCCCTCGCCACCCCAGTCGCGATATTCGACATACACGCCCTCTGCCACACGGATGAGACCCGAGACTGGGTACGGGGAATTCAAGTGCCCAACGGCATTATCAAGCCTGAGGACCTCCGCTGAACTGGCGGCATTGGGGCATACGACGACCGCTGTAAAGAGAAAGGCAGCGCCCACCAATTGAAGAAGACGTTGATATGATTGGCGTATGGTGGTCATCTCGAGAGCTCGTAGAACTGTTTATGGGAATGAAACAAACTGTTAGCCGGCGCTCATAGTGCTACGCTGATGACAGTGCCGGGATGACCGTAGGCCAGCAGAAAGTGTTGTCCGTGTTCAATCGCAAGACTGTCAGCTGCGCCCACCCTATTGCTGCTGCCAGTGAGAGAAAACATCCCATCAAACAGCTTCCAATCCGTTGCGCCCGTTAACTTGATAACACCTGCCGCCATGGCGTCCACCTTAAGCCAGGAGCCTTGATCCGGTGCCTTGACCGCCAGATTGACCGCCCCGGTGGTCAGTGCCGGAACCGACGCCTCCGGCCGGAACAGATAGCCGCCAAGCTTCAGCCACTCGCCGTCCGCGGAGGGAACCACACGCAAGTCATTGAGATCACGGCCGTTCGCTACGGGTATCCTCAAGCACATCTCTGCGACGTCGTTGCTCATCGCCGCGTCCACCAGCTGATTGTTGGTGTCCGACGAAGGACTGTTGATGACGACATATCCAGGAAGGCCTGGAATTGAGGAAAGGCGAAGGGTAGGCGCTGCAAGGTCGAATATCAGCGAGCTGGCTGCCTCATTCACAAGAAGCCAGCGCTTTCCTAGGCGTCTCTTCCAGGCCGGGCTCAACTCCGGCCCCAGCGGCATCTTCTGAAAGAATGGGACTTCTATGACGCCGCGACCAATTCCAGGAGGCGTCCGGACAATGAGATAATCCTGTCCTCCAGTCGCCAGAGGTCGGAAGGATGTTTCCGGTGATCTGACGTCCGCGAAGGATCCTTCGGCGTCGAAGACGAGGGGCGAAGGCGTTCCACTCCAATTTCCGTTCTCGAAGTCGATGACATGAAGCCCACCTGCACCGTCCTTCTCGATACGCATTACGCCGGCATAATAGGCATATATCCCCTCTAATTGATTCACGAGTTCCTCGCCAGGTGAAGCACTGCTTCTTGACGTGGAGGGAAGTAGGTCGAACTCCTTTACGCGACCATTGTCAACAAGAGCTTGACTAAGAACATATTCTGCTACGCGCGGGGCGCTGTAGGCTGGCGAGGCACCCGATGTGAATACGGCGAGCCCCTCCTCGGGAAGGACAATCATGAAGCTGGAGTAGGCCGACGTGCCGCCACTTTTGTGCCACGCAGTTATGCCCGCGACAGCGAAATCGTCGTGCATGACCCCGTCCCAACCCAAACCATAACCGTCCCGATTAGCGACGGGTCGGAACGAATTCCGAATTGTCTGGTTCGATGCCATTTCATCGATCGAGCCGGGGTTTAGAACGCGGTGTCCGGCGTGTGCGCCGCCGTTCAGGAGCATTCTAAGAAAGAAGGACATGTCTTTGGCTGAACTATAGAGCCCGCCTGAGCCATAGAGATTGATAAACTCCATTACCTGCCTGATCTCACCCCGGTAGGCGGGTGCGAAACCTCCAGGCGGAAAGGGCTCGACGGCGAAGCGGCTTCCAGCCATTCCAAGGGGCGTCAGAATTTCGTGCGTGACGAATTCCGTATAGGGCATGCCAGATACACGCTGAACGAGTAACTCTGCCACTGTGAAGCCGTCGTTGCAGTAGACGGAGTATTCGCCAGGCGGGTGCTTTAGGCGCAACTCCCGCAGCGTTCCAACTGTTTCCTCGAGGTATTCATGGTGGGGCGACGCTGTAAAGGCGTTGCGGTAGTTGGTGCCCGGAAAGCCGGACGCATGGTTGAGCAGCATCCGGACTGTCACCTGGTCATAGTCCGGGGAGGCCATGCTGAAGTCCGAAAGGTACTCGACGATCGGTGCGTCGAGCTCAAGGAGCTTGCGTTCTGCGAGCTTCATGACTGCCGCCGCCGCAATGACCTTGCTGCAAGAGCCAATGCAGAAGAGCGTGTCGGTGTTGGCCCGCTGGCGGGCCAACTTGTCGACAAATCCAAACGCCTCGGACCAGACCACCCCGTCCCGCTTGACAAGAGCAACGGTGGCGGAGGGCGTCGCTGTCTTGTCCAGAACCTCCAATACCTGGCGGCGTGACCTTTCAATGGCGTCAGCATAGTGAGAGTTAGGCGTTTCGGCCTGGGCAGCCGGAGACCAGGCACCTAAAAGTGCCCCGGTCGATGCAAGTTGCAGTATCCGGCGGCGGCTCAGTTCAGACATTGCAAGTTTCTCCATGTCTCCAAAGCAACGGCCGATAGTAATCTCCGGAACGTGCCGCACACGGGCCTTTGGGGAAGAGATCTCCTTCATGCATAATGTGGTTGGCGGGTTTGACGGTCAATAGGCCGGTCGCGCGTGAAAACACTTAGCCTGCGATAGTCATCTCTTTCTGCTGCTTCATTCCAACCTCGGATCGACATCGGGTGATTCCGCGTAACTGCTTCCTTGGCTTGGAACAGGGAGGCGCGTCTAATATAGTCGTCGTGGGAATGTTACATTGGGAGGGGGAACCACAATGCATTCGTTTCAATGGGTGCAGGGAGCGCTCGGGATCATCGTGGGCCTCGGTATGACCCGCATCATCCTATCGACCGTCAACTGCATCATCGGGCGGGCTCAGATCAAGCTAGACTGGCTTCCCTTTGCCTGGGCAGCAACGATATTCATTCTACTCCTGCAATTCTCCTGGGGACTCGTCGAAATCGAGAAAGTTGTGCCAGTATGGACTTTCGCAATTTTTGTCTGTCTCCTCATTTTCATCTTCAATCTCTTCCTGGCGGGAGCGATGATCTTACCGAATTCAGAGTCGCAGGCAGGTGGCGATCTGCGAGTCTGGTACGAGCAGCAGGGTAGATGGGCAATGCCCTTCCTCATCCTCTACGTCCTCTCGGCTTACGTGTTTAATTGGTACTTCCTCGACCAGGGGCCGACGAACAACCCCGCGTCGGCTTTGTTTGCAGTCTTGGCCTTGATTGCTTTTGTCTCAAAATCCCGTCGCGTGCTGGAGATGACGACACTCTTGTCCGTTGCGGTGTCGGCTGGCATCTTCGTCGAGATGCTAGTAGCGGAGGTCTAAGCTCCCTTGATCAAAGCCGCTCCTGATTGTGACAGAGCGTCGTTCCTCCCCACCAAATGACCTTTGAAGAAATCGTAAACTTCACGCGCACAGCTCCCTTTCAGGGTATCCGAGCGAAACGCCCCAAGCCGGAGTTGACTTCATCCACAGTCATCGACGTGACAAAACCCTGTCCGTCGCGGAGGAACCGTACCGCGGTGTAGAAGCCATCGGGAAGCCCTAGAGCATTGTAGAAGAATACGTCACCATCCCAATGACGCAACGGGATGCGTGTAGCGCCATCTGGTCCGAGCGCAAGCACGAGTTGGCGCCTTTGGACAGTGACCTCCGCATTGCCCGCATAATCACTTTCGTAGCTCCCGGCGTAACCAACAAGTAGACCTGAAGAGTTTGGATCTCTGGGCCGCTTCTGACCGTCTATCTCATAGGTTGGAGTGGTGTATGGAGCAAAGAGAGCTCCAATCACTTTCAGCCAGTCCTCCGTCGATCTACCGTAGCTGACCCAGTCGACAAATGTCGCGTTGATCGCTTGAGGCACTCCGACCGGCCAACCATTGGTCAGCGTAACAATGCCAAGCTCCAATTCAGGCACGAGATAGACCTGCGTGGAAGCTCCTCTCTGAAAGTCACCCGAGTGCGACCAGGCGACACCCCCGTCCGCCTCGACGGACACTTCCATTCCAAATCCGTATCCCCGAGCGATGCCCTCGCCGTCTCCCGAGGTTCGGATTTGGATGGAGAGCATGTCATCAAGTGGCTGGCGCTCGATGATGCGACGCCCCTCATATACTCCGCCCGCGAGCAGCAATCTTATCCATCGCGAGAGATCCATCACCGTCGAGTTCGCCCCCCCTGCGGGAGCCTGGGCGTCAGCATTGCGCTTCGGGCCGGGAACCCATCTCCCGTTCACCCTCTGATGAAGCGACGCGACGTTCTTCATCTTCTTCAGCGCCTCATGACTGTAGGTGGAACGCACCATCCCCAGCGGCGCAAACAGGAAGTCACGGGCGAGGGCATTCCAGTCCCGGCCCGTGGCATTGGCTGCAGCCACGCCGCCCGCGGTCAACCCAAAATTGCTGTAGGCATAAAACGTGCGAAATGGCGCCAGCGGCTCGCGGTCTGCGTGCTCGAATATGTACTGCCGGTCGAAACCGAACTTCTCTAGGTCGTTCCCGAATTCTCCCGGCAGTCCGCTGCGGTGTGCATAGAGATCCCCGACCGTCACGGCCTCGGATACGCTGGGATCAGCTAGTGAGAAGCCAGGCAACAGCGGCGCCACGGGCGTATCCCAGGTCAGTGCACCATTGCTGATGGCGGCAGCAACGGCCGTTGAACCGAGGGGCTTCGAGACAGATGCAATCTGGAAGACCGTGTCCCGGGTGACTGCGCCGCCCGTCCGAGTACTACGAACGCCAAACCCTTCAGCATAGATCAGCTTGTCCTTGTGGACGACAGCAACAGCGACACCGGGTACTCCGGTCCTCTTCATCACTTTCCTAACAAATGCTGGAAGCTTGGCGACGGCAGTGCGCACAGCTGCATCGGTTCCACCTGACGCCGCTTCGACCGTATCCGGCTTGAGCGCTACCAACATGAACAAGGAGCCAAAAGCTATAGCCGCAGCAATGACTAGGCGAAATACGGGTCGAAGCAAGAAACGCAAGATGGAGGAGGGCTTGATCGTCATCGACGTTTATCTAATCCAAAGGTGAAGGAGTAAGTCGGAATAGAGTTGATAACAAGTATGAGGGCTCATTGGGACTGACCTGACTCTGAAAACTTCTTACAGACAGTCCTTGAGCCCCGGCCCAAGGATGCTATGTTTCTCATTACTTGGATCACATGAGGTTGGGCTCTTCTGCCAAACTCTCTACAAGAGGATCCACTTTGTGAAAAAGCACTGCCCCAATTGTGTGGGGAGCTTTCCTCGAGCCCATCACGGCAAAACACAAGTCCCCCGCCCCTTTAGGTACACATTGCCGCAAGTTCTACGGCAACAGAGTTTTGATTTATAGGCCCGATTGCACGCAGGTTAAAAGATGCACACTGCGGAAGTGAGATTTCCAGAGAATTTCATAATTTCATATATTTATGAACGATGCACTATTTCTGCGTAGTCATGAGCGTTGGAGACCAAAGGGCGGAGAGAGGCAGATTTCAGCCGTGCATGCCTTCTTCCTCATGAACATCTTCGCCATCTGTCAGCCACTAGGATTAATGAACACACAGTACAAGTTTAGCCGCCTATCCCCAACTCGGCTTCGGTCGTACCGTTGTACGAGGGTTCCGGCGTGAGTCCGACACGAGGCCACACGCCCGTAAATAGTTACTTCCCAAAGTAAGACATTGCGCTCCGCCGCACCATGGTTGAAGCATATAGTCGGCTGGTACTATAGAACGCAATCAGAGCTCAGGCTCATACGTCAGCCCTTCACGCACTTCCCCTTCTTGTTCCGCACGTAGCCCTTCGGGCAATCCCCGCCACCCGCTTCGGGGGGCCGCTTGTCAGGACGCTTCGTGTTCTGGCCCTCAAGTGGCGGAAGTTTCATGTCGGGCACCCGCGTGTCCGGCGCAGGCTCATCCTGGCGCGTGTCTGGAACCGGCTCATCTTTACGCTTATCCGGTAGACAGGTCTTGTAGCGCTTGCTGTAGGAATAGCCTTCAGGGCATTTGACCTTGTTTTTATCCTTGCGGACGCACTGACCGCTTTCGTTGCGCCGATAGCCCTCCGGGCAGTCGGTGACCTCGGTCTGACAGTAGCCCGAGGGGCCAATCACTTCGCCAGGCGGGCAGATGCACTTACCCTTGGCATTCCGAACCTGACCGTAGAGGCAGGCTGGCAGACAGCGGCCGCGAACATTCTCCTCACCTTCCGGGCAAGAAAGCGGCACGCACTCACCATTGGCGTTACGCCGCAGGCCACGCTTGCACTCGGGTTCGCACCGACCCCCGACGAACTCGGTGCCAGGTCGACAGAGGCACTGACCAGAGGGGCTGCGCGTCATACCCTCGCGGCAGCGAGGCAAGCAGCGCCCGCCTATGAGCTCCGTGCCCTGGGCGCAAGCACAGCGGTTGTTAGCATCACGGACCAGTGGTGGCTCGCAGCGCGGCAGGCAGATACCATTGACACGCTCCTCTCCCTTCGCACAACCAGTCGGCACGCAACGCCCCTCAGCATTGCGCACCATCGATCGGTCGCATGGCGCAACGCAAGTCCCCCTGACCAACTCCTCACCAGGCGCGCAGCCTCGCGACGGTGGGCTGCATTGTCCCGTACGCGGATCTTGATCGTAGCCAGTCGGGCAGTCTGGTATGCATTCGCCCTCGAACCTCTGAGTGCCAGAGGGGCAGCCCTCGTCCGGCGGAATGCAGTAGCCAGCTTCGTTCCGGCCATAGCCCTCATCGCAGGGTGGCATACAATTGCCGCGATATTTCTCATAACCTGAAGGACATTCTGCTTCTCTGCAAACACCATCGAGGCCTGGATATTGGCCTTCGGGACAGTCACTTGGCACGCAATACCCATAGGAATCCCGCCGAGTACCTTCCGCGCAAACAGGCTCGCAACGGTTACCAGTGGTGCGCTCGTAGCCTTCCACGCAGGTGGACGGCGGCGGGAGGCAGCGTGTCGGGTGTGCTATATCGCGGACATAGCCCTCCGGGCACTGCGGCAGGCAGACCCATTCATAGCCAGCAGGCCAGTCACCCGGTGGCACGCAGCGCCCGGTCTCTGGGTCATGGCGAAGGCCCTGGGGACACTCCGTTTCGTAGTAGCTCTTGCAGAGACCGATCGCATCAACGTAGCTGCCCTGCGGGCAATCGGCCACGCATGCCTGCCGCTCAAAGGAGTAGACCATTCCCGGCATGCAGGAACTATCGCCGCCTGGCTCATATTGATCAGGCGCACAGTAATCAGCATCGTTGAGATCACGATGATAGCCCTCGGGGCAGTTGGGCAATGGAACCTGGTCGTAGCCCACCGGGCAGCCATGATCACAAGGGGGCAAGCACACGCCGGGGTAGCCAGGGTATCGCGTGAAGTTGCCGGGGCAGGAAGGCATACAAGAGTCCCCGTAAATCTCTTGACCCGGAGGGCAACTGGGTTCGGGGGCGCCTGACGGGCATCCACAGGAAACACAGCCACAAGCATTGACAGGGGCAGCGCAGGAACGCCCCGTATCGGCACGGGCCAGTCCGGAAATTGCCATGACAAAAAGACACAGCAGCAGGACCAAGGCTCCGACGTGGCGTGAGGTGTTATTCAAGCACGATCCATGTGTCATAGATCTGACCCCCGAGCCCAGCTACGGTAACATGGCGTGTAATCAGGTCAATGCCTGCAAGATAAGCAAAATTACCGATCCATGTGCTTGACTGCAGAATCTGCATGAAGCGCTAGAAGCAGTCATGCCACACCTCCTACACGAGATCTGACTGGTACTCCGCGCGGTGCGCAAGGCCCTTACGGCACTCGATCCACTCTGGGAACAACTCTTTCTGGCCGAACAGGCACGAGTCATCCAACTGCTGATCGAGCGGGTTGAGGTTGGCACCGGCGGACTAAAGATCCGCATCCGAGACAAAGGGCTGGCCGCGATCGCGACAGAGGTTAAAATCGCCGCCGCGAAAAACCGGAAGGCGGCATGACGGATCAGACCACCACCATCACCGTTCCATTCAAGATCCGCAAACGCGGAGGGCGGAAGCTCATCCTTACGCCTGACGGGAAGCCCGGCGGTCCATCGCTACGGGAGAGGCCTGACAGCGCCCTGCTGAAGGCATTGGCGCGGGGCTTCCGCTGGCAGAAGATGCTGCGGGAGGGTTACTACCAGACTATTGAGGAGATCGCTGACGCCGAGAACATCAACCCGTCTTATGTCAGCCG
>JBEARP010000004.1:0-14580 GCA_041163105.1 Pseudomonadota bacterium | reverse complement strand
TGGTCGATATAGGCATCGCCGGTGACGAGGATGATGTCGCAACTGTCCCACCCCAGCTGGTCCATCTCCTCCCGCGACATCGGGAAGAACGGCGCGGTGCCATAGCGCTGTGCCCAGAACTTCCGATACGAAAACAGCGGTTTCGCTACCGGCATGGGCAGGTTTGACGGGGCGGCGATGAGGCTGGTGGTGGACATGGCGGGTACGGACACAAAGCTCGGTGAGAGGAACGGAATACAGGGCCGCAAGCGACCGACCGGAGACTTGTGTCGGATTTGTCCAGTCAGGTCAACAAACGGGCACTTCGATAAGCCTGGCGCGCCACGAACACGGGATGTTTCAGCTCCCGAGATCTTGGTGCCGCGGCAGCGCGCCAGGCACCAGACAATGCGGAAAGGTCGCAGGACTTCGCAAATGAAGACCTTTCTTGCCGGTCTCCGAATACGGTGTTCGAGCAACTCCTAAGGCAAGCCCCGGACATGTCGAGGGCATTCCCGGGGCATCTGGCGCCACCCAGAATAATAGCGGAGACTTAGAATAAATAGCTGTGGAGTCAGTCCATGGCGAGTAGGTCTCTGTTTTCCCTGCAAACAGGGAACGGAACAGGGAACTTGAGCTCATGGGGCGTGTGCTGACCTGCACGCGCCTCGCCAACATCTGGAAATAGAGGTTCTTTCTGCTGTCCCCAGACGAAATTCCCTAAAACGCCTAACAGGGAATAATAGGGAATCGGCGGTTCGCGCGGACTGACCAGCTCTTCGACCTCCACCCTGTCATGTGACGGGCCACGGAGGGAGTGGTTCGTACTGCGAACCACCCCAAACGAAATTCCTCGACATTCGACGGCATCATCCTAATTTCATTCTTGGCTGCGCTTCTGTTCGTCAGAACGCGGTCGCCGACGCCGGTACACCAAAGAGGGTAGGACTGGACGCTGGAAGGCACGGCCGGAGATGGGTCTCCGGCATGATTGCCTCGCGTCTGTGATCCGCCTTCGTGGTGACCGCCTCTTCCGAGCTGAACGTGGTTCAGAAATCGAAAGAGGAGATCAGACAGATGGCCGACAAAACAAGATTGACACGCAGCTGCGTCCGCAAGGCAGACGGCATCAATTCGCATTTGAAGGAAAAGGCGCAGCAGCGGCGGCAGAACCTGGCCGCCCAGGCCGCCGTCCCGTCAGAAACCCGGGCGAGGCGCAATGACCTGCTGCCCAGGCTGAAGATCGAGTACGTGGCAACCGGTCAGATCCAATCGGCGGACCGGCGAATCCGCAAGAAGGACGTAGCGCAGACTGCTCGAGTGCGGGCGAGTATTGGTCAATTCGGCGTCGTACTCCCGCTGATCGTCGATGAGCACTTCCGCCTCGTCCATGGCCATACCGTTCACGATGCAGCAGTTGAACTGGGGTTGCCCGAAATGCCGGTAGTGGTCATCAGCCACCTTAGTCCGGCAGAACTGCGGCTATTGACGATTGCCCTGAACCGGCTCGGCGAGACCGGAAGCTGGGATGACGAGGTGCTTCGGGAAGAAATGCACGAGCTGGTGGAGCTAAACGAAGACCTACTGGTTACAGGCTTTGAGACCGCAGAGATCGACGCTCTCCTGCACACGGAGACCTTAGAAGAGGTGGACCCACTCGACGAAGTTCCGCCCACGTCACCACTTGCGGTGTCGCAACCCGGCGACGTCTGGTGCCTGGGCCCTCACCGGCTCCTTCAAGGCGATGCCCGGGAAGAGGCGAGCTACAGGACGTTGTTCCGCGATGGGGAGCTCGCACGTCTGACGCTGACTGACAAGGATGTTGATACCGTCGGAGGCCGCCGACGCAGTCCACGACGCCGCCTCGTTCAAGCTTCCTGATGAGGAGAGCATCAGCCGCATCCTGGCGCGCTTCCAACATATCGAGGCGGTGAAGGGGACAAAGGAATGACAGGGTTACCCGCCTCGACATCTCCGCAAACCACCATGGCGGGCAGTTTGGGTCCGGAAGACCTGATCCTGTTGGCACGTGCAGACTTCTGGTGTTTCATCGAGCTGACGTTCGATGTTCTGCATCCAGGTCAGAAGCTTGTTTTCGCGGAGTATCTCGAACTGCTCGCGTCGGTTCTCGGCAGGGTCGAGGAAGGCAAACGTCGTCGGGTCCTGATCAACCTTCCACCTCGGCACATGAAGTCGGTCATCACGTCGGTATTGTTCGTGGCGTGGTGTCTCGGACGGAAGCCCGGAACCAGGTTCATCTGCATTTCCTACAGCGATGACCTCGCGCATGATCTGTCAAACCTTACGCGGCGCGTCCTGCGGTCGCCCATCTATCGGTGGATCTTTCCAAATGTCGAACTGGAAAAATCCTCCGAGGACTACATTCGGACGACGGCAGGAGGGTTTCGCTATGCGACATCGGTGGGAAGCACGATCACCGGCTTCGGCGCAGACGTGATCATCATCGACGATCCACTGCAGCCCGAAGACGTCTCGTCGGAAACTGCAAAGAGAGAGTTCCGCTCCTGGCTCGGCAGCTCCGTGCAGACACGCTTCAACGACCAGAGCAAAGGAGCCATGATTCTCGTCATGCATCGGCTGGCGCCTGACGATCCGTCAGCCGATTTCGAGCCGACGGCGGACTTTGTGCTCAGGTTCCCGCTGATCGCCGACCGGGACGAGACGAAATACATCTACAATGGCCGGATCATATACCACCGCAAGGAAGGCCAACTCCTGAACCCCAGGCTGATGGACGGCGACACGGTCGCACAGCTGCGGCACATGTTGCCGCCACACGTCTTCCAATCGCAGTATCAGCAGCGCCCGGTAGCCGGTGGCTCCGGCATGTACTCCGTGGATCAGTGGCCGCGATACGCCCCCTTGGAGGTTACAGGTTTCGAACTGCTGATCCACTCCTGGGACATTGGCGCCACAATCAACGGAAATGCCAGCGTATGCACCTCCTGGGGGCTCGGGAAGAACAAGGAGGGCCGGGATTCGATTTTCCTGCTCTCCGTGAGGCGCATCAAGGCCGAACTTCCCGAAGTCATTGCTGCAATCAAGGCCGCAGACAAGACGGATCAGCCTGCCCTTATAGTCCTGGATGAACGGGGCGTTGGCCTCGGCGCCCAGCAACAACTGGCGAGAGAAGGGTACAGGCACGTTCTTGGCTCGACCGCGACATCCGAAGCCCTCGAGCGCGACGGCATTCCGGTCCGTCGACCGGGCGCATCGAAGGTCCACCGCTTTGGAAATGCTGTGTTGGCAATAGCAGACAGGCGAGTTCTGATCCCATCAAGTGCGCCCTGGCTTGAGGCATTCCTTTCGGAAGTTGCCGGTTTCCCGAACATCCCGGACAATGATCAGGTCGACAGCATGAGCCAGATCGCCGGCAATCTCGACACCATCATCCGACGTGCGAGGTACCTCCGGAGGACGTCCGGCATCAGCGCCTCTGAGACAAAATCGATAACTTTAGGAAGGGAGGATTTCTGGCTCATCGTCGCTCTGTCGTCGACCTGGTTGCGCACAAGTTCAGTCGATGTGATGGCCGAAAACTGATCGGTGTTTGTGATCTCTCTCACCGGCGAGTACTTCGCCGTCGTCGCCTCCTCAACCACTCATCCCCCTGCCCCCGCCTCTCGGCCTGACGCCACGCAGCCTCTTCCTCAGGTGACACCCTCTTCTAGACGTAGCGCCATGCCAGCGGCAGCAGCGCTTTCCCCAGCCGTGACCCGAACTCCAACCAGCAGGAGGGCCGCTGCGCTGCCATAACATCGATTACGCGAATTGACGCCTCATGCGCCCCTAAACAGCGTGATGGGTTCCTTCTCTCATCCTCGCTGCGACCCATTTGGTGCGACAGGAGTCCGAAACCCGCGCCGGGATCCGAACCCGACCTAGAGAACCAAGGTGACTTGCTGGGACGGGGTTCAATTCCAACACGGTGCGCCAAACCTTGTAATTAGCATCCAACCAATCACATGGTATCTGACACTCTGGACAGAGGAGAGAACCGGGTAGATTGAGGTGGCGGATGGACGCCGCCTCGTTGATTGGGTTACCGGAGCCAAAACTCCTTCTGCGCCAAAAGCCGACATTTCCCAGCCCACATCGGGCCATCAGATCAGTGCCAGCGGTTAACACCTGTGAGCCTCTAGAGGGATGTCCAGCGCCCGCCAGTCCTGCTCGAGCGGACACAGGCGGAGACAAAACGCATTCCGATCAGGCCATCGACGGCGCCCGGTAGGACACCCTGCAGATCAACACCATTGCCGTTCCGATATGCCCTGACCGCCTGCGCAGCGTCCGCGTAGAGCGTCGCAAAGGCCTCCAAATAGCCCTCGGGATGGCCGGCGGGCGTGCGTGACCTTGTGTTCACCCGATCACCGCTCCGGCGCAGGATCCGGGTCGGCTCGCCCGTGATGTTCATCGCCAGCTCTTCCGGATGTTCCTGATCCCACTCCAGTCCGCCCGTCTCGCCAACCACGCGCATGCGCAGGGCATTCTTGGCGCCAGGCGTGATCTGGCTTGACCAGATCATGCCCTTGGCGCCCTCGTGGAAGCGCAGCAGCACGGCGGCGTTGTCGTCGAGCCGCCGGCCGGGTCCAAAGGAAGTCAGGTCGGCCAGCACTTCGGACGGGGTCAGCCCGGTGACGAAGCAGGCGAGGTTCAAGGCATGTGTTCCAATATCGGAAATGCACCCACCCTCACCCGACAGCTCTGGATCGGTGCGCCATAGCGCCTGCTTCTGGCCAGCCTTTTCGATCGCATCGACCAGCCAGTCCTGCAAATACTCCACCTGCACATGGCGGATGCGCCCGATGGCGCCCTCATGCACGATCGCCTGCGCCTCGCGTACCATCGGATAACCCGTATAGGTCTGCGTGAGGATGAAGGGCACGCCGGTGCGGGTGACGAGAGCTGCAAGCACCTCTGCTTCCTCCGCCGTCCGGGTCATTGGCTTGTCGCAGATGACCGGAATTCCAGCTCTAAGAAAGGCCGTGGCGACGGGTGCGTGCAAGTGGTTCGGTGTGACGATGGCAACCGCGTCGATGCCATCAGACCGCGCGGCTTCTGCCGAAGCCATCTGCGCAAAGTCTGCGTAGCTGCGATCCGGCGCTATGCCGAGTTCGGCTGCCGAGATGGCAGCGCGCGCCGGATCGGAGGAGAGAGACCCCGCGACCAGGCTCCATTGCCCATCGAGCCTCGCGGCGATGCGGTGAAGTCCGCCGATGAAAGCCCCCTGCCCGCCGCCAACCATGCCAAGCTTCAGAGGCATTGCCTCAGGTCACGCCTTTGCCATGCGGACCCACCATCTCCGACAGCATTGTCAAATGACGAATGTGAACTGGCGCGGCCAAGAGGCGGTCGAGCTCTGAAAACAGGGGGACGAGGTGCGGCATCTTCAGATGTGCGTCCAGATCGGCCTGACTTAGCCAGTTCTCGTAGAACACGAAGCAGCACGGATCTGCCGCATCAACGTGAAAATCATAGTTTAGGCAGCCGGTCTCGGCCCGCGTGGGCGCCACTTGGTTTGCCAGAAGCCCCGCCAGTTCTTCCCGTGTCTCGGGCTTGGCAATGACGGTGCCGATGATCGTGACATGCGCCATATTCACCTCCGCTTTTGGCTCAGTGCAACAGCGAGGATGATGATAGCGCCGCGAGCAATGAGCTGCTGGCTGAACTCGAGGCCCATGAGGATAAGGCCATTGTTGATCAGCCCGATCATCAGCGCGCCAACAATGGTGCCGATGACTGTGCCCTTGCCGCCGAACAGGCTGGTTCCCCCAAGAACGGCCGCCGCAATCACGGAGAGTTCGTCACCCTCGCCGAGCTGGAAACGGCCGGACTGCAGCCGCCCCGCATAAAGCATCCCGGCCAGAGCAGCCGCGCATGAGGAGATGACCAGCACGCGGAACTTGATCCCGGAGGTATCAATGCCGGAGTAGCGGGCGGCGGTTTCGCCACCGCCGGTGGCGAGCACGCGGCGACCAAAGCCCGAGCGGCGCAGCACGACATGACCGATGGCTCCGAGTGCCACCATCCAGAACAGCAGGACCGGAATGGGTCCGATCGACCCGCCGCCGAAGAGCCAAGAATAGCCCGGCGACAGGATCGGAACTGCCGCCGTGTCAGATATCCACATCGCCAGGCCCTTGGCGATACCCATCATCGCCAATGTGGTCAGGAACGACGGGATGCCGATCCTGGTCGTCAGCCAGCCATTGAAGATGCCGACGGCGAGGCCCGTGGCAAGTCCCGCCATCACGCCTCCGACCGGCCCGGCGACAGCAATCGCCATGGCAACCGTCACCGAGGTGAGCCCGGCGACGGCACCGACCGACAGGTCGATCTCGCCTGCCGAGAGGACGAATGTCATGGCCACGGCCATGACGGCGATCATGGCCGTCTGACGAACGATGTTCAGCAGGTTGTTGGGATGAAGAAACCCCTTGTCGCTCAGCGTCAGCGCAAAAACGATGAAGATGACGACGAACCCAATATAGATGATGTTCTGCCGCCAGTTGGCAAAGAATGTCGTGCTGGGGGCGGTCATTGCCTTAGCCATTCCTGGCCTCCTTCGTGCTCAGGGCCATTTGGATCTCGATCTGCAGCCGGCGTTCGGCGGCCTGCAGGGCATGTTCGGGATCGGTCTCTCCCGGTTCGTCCAAGTCGGCGCGCTCCAGCATCTGGTGTGCGCGGCCATCGGCCATGACCAGAATGCGGTCGCAGGCCGTCAGCAGTTCGGAAAGCTCCGAGGAGATGATCAGCACGGCCTTTCCTGCAACAGCAAGATCGCGCACCAGGCGGATGATCTCCGCCTTGGAGCCAATGTCGATGCCGGCCGTCGGCTCATCGAGGATCAGGATATCGGGATCAGTGGCCAGCCACTTGCCGATGACGACCTTCTGCTGGTTGCCACCCGACAGCGTGGAGACGGCGTGGTCGCGGCTCGCTGTTTTGATCGAGAGCCGGGCGATCATGTCGTCGGCAAGCCCCTGCAGGCGCCTAGCGTCGACCAGTCCACGGCGGGTCAGCCGATCGATCACCGCCATGACCAAGTTGTCGGAAACGCTATGGGCCGGAATGATGCCCTGCGTGGCGCGGGCTTCGGGCACGAGTCCCATGCCGTGGGCAATGGCGTCGGAGGGGCTGGCGACCGTGACCTCCTTCCCCTTGATGCGGATCTCGCCGCTGACCGCGGGTTCGATGCCGGCGATCACCCGGGCGAGGGCCGAGCGGCCGGAGCCCAGCAATCCAGCCAGTCCCAGCACTTCGCCTCGGTGCAGCGTGAAGCTGACGCCATCAGGCTTGTGTGGCCCCGTAACGCTCTTCAACTCGAGGAGAACCTCGCCCCGGCTGCTGTCTCCCCGCACCACATCGGCAAGACCCTTGGAGCGCTTGCCGACGATGTGCTCGACCATCGTATCCATCGGCAGTTCCGTGAGCGGTGCGGTGATGACATGACGCCCATCTCGCAGGATGGTTGCTCGGTCGGCGATGCGCGTGATCTCGTCCATGCGGTGGCTGACATAGATGATGGCCACGCCCTCGGACTTCAGGCGGCGCAGGAAAGTGAACAGCCTTTCCACGTCGGACACGGCCAACGCGGTCGACGGCTCGTCTAGGATCAGCACGCGCGCATCCTGGCTTATGGCCTTGGCGATCTCGGTCAGCTGCTTCTGGCCGGCCCCGAGGTCGCCCACCAGCGCTAGCGGATCGACATTGACCTCGAGCATGTCGAAGATCACCTTCGCCCGGCGGGCCGAGTCGGCGTCGTCGATCATGCCGCGCCGGTCCCGCACTTCGCGCGTCAGGAAGATGTTCTGCGCGACGGTCAACGTCGGGATCAGCGACATTTCCTGGAAGTTCATGGCGATGCCCGCGGCGCGCGCCGCCTCGGGCGTATGCGCCGCGAGCAGCTTGCCACCGACATGGATCTCGCCCGCATCCGGCACGTGAACACCGTTCAGTACCTTGAGGATGGTCGATTTTCCCGCCCCGTTGCCGCCCAGCAGGGCATGGACCTCTCCGGCTTGCACCTCGAAGTCCACCCCGTCCAGGGCCCGCACACCTCCAAAGGACTTGGAGATGCCGGTCATGCGCACGGCGACCGGGGTGGGGGCGGTCATTCGACGCGTTCCCACTTTCCAGTTTCGGCAGAGCGCAGCAGCGCGTCGGCGACGAGCTCGGTCAGGAGACCATCCTCGAAATTGGGACTTGGCTGGCGGCCGGTTGTAATGGCCTTGAACAGGTCATAGCACTCAACGATCTTGGTCTCGGAGTAACCGATGCCCAGGCCCGGGATCGGCCAGAGGCCGCTGCCATAGGGATGTGCCGGGCCCGTATAGATCGTGCGGAAGCCGCGGACATCGGCCGGATCGTCGGCGAACATCACCTGAAGTTCGTCACGCCGTTCATAGTTGAAATGGATCGAGCCTTTGGTTCCGTGGATCTCGAGGGTGATGAAGTTGTTGCGACCCCAGGCATTGCGCGTGGCTTCGAGGCTGCCGATGGCGCCATTGCCGAAGCGTAGCATCGAGACGACCTCGTCGTCGACATCCACCGGCGCCCGTTCGGCCTCCGCCGATTTCTCAGAGGCGCCCAGCTTGTCGACCCCGCCCTGCTGGATCGGCCGCGTCGCCACATAGGTCTTGGTCATCGCGATCACTTCGGCGATGGGGCCCACGAGGTAATGCGCGAGGTCCACCACATGGGTGCCAATGTCGCCCACCGAGCCTGAGCCAGCGATCTTCTTCTGGAATCGCCAGGACAGCGGGCCGTTCTCGTCGGCAGACCAGTCCTGCAGGTAGGTTCCGCGGAAGTTCAGGATGCGGCCGATCCTGCCTTCGTCGATGAATTTCTTGGCCAGCGCCACGGCCGGGGTGCGGCGGTAGTTGAAGGCGACCATGTGGATGATGCCCGCGGCCTTGGCCGCCGCGGTCATTGCGCGGGCTTCCTCAACGGTGCGGGCAAGGGGCTTTTCGCAGATGATGTGCTTGCCGGCGCGGGCCGCGGCTATGGCGATCTCGGCATGGATGTTGTTGGGCGTGCAAATATCGACCACGTCGATGTCAGGCCGCGTCACGACCGAGCGCCAGTCGCTGGAGCTCTCGTCGAAGCCGAAACGCCGGCGGGCCTCGTCGGCAGCGCCCTCGCTGACATCGACGACAACCTTGCGATGGGGAATTGCCGGCGCGGGCCAGAAGAACATCGGCATCGAGGCATATGCCATGGCATGGGCCTTGCCCATGAAACCACCGCCGATCATGGCGACATTCATCACTTTCGTCATCGTTTTCTCCGGGTGCTATCGGGGGTGGACCTCCGGAGGCAGTAAGAGCTGCCCCGAAGGCCCGATTGATGCGCGGAATGCGAGGCATCCCGCGGCATCATCGCTTACTTCATCGAGGATTTCACGTTGTCGGTGGCCTCGGTCGAGTAGACCTGCTTCCATGCGTCGAGCAGGTTATCCTTGCTGACGGGTAGCGCGGGCAATGCCACGAACTTCGGCGCGCTCTTGCCCAGGAGGCCGTAGCCAGCCAGCTTGGCTTCAACGACACCTGCATCGTACGGGCGTTGCGCGCCAAGGCCCTTGATGAATCCACCCTGCGCCATGCTGATGGCCACGTTCTCGCCGAGATCCACCGTGGTGATGATCAGGTCATCGCGGCCGTTAGACCGAGCAGCAGACATCACGCCCTCGGCGGGCACGTCCCAGACAGCCCAGATCCCCTTGATGCCTGGGTTGGCGGTGAGCATTGCGCCAGCCGCCTTTTCGGCATCGCCCGAGAAGTCCGGCCCGCCGATCCCCTTCTCGTCCACGATCTTGATGTTGGGATAATCGCTGGCGATGGTGGCCTTAAAGGCGTCGTAGCGCTGCTTGGTCACGAAGAAGTCGGCCGCATGGTAGACGAGGCCGATCTCGCCGCCGTCAGGACCGAGAGCCTTGGCCATCAGATGCGCGGCCGCGACACCGTTGCCGTAGTTGTCAGCCGAGACGACGGAGATGTAGTCCTGGCCGGGCACAAAGCCGGCCGGCACATTGTCCATGAACACCAGTTTTGCCCCCGCCTTGGCTGCGGCGCGATAGGCACTGGCGGTGGCGGTCGGGTCGGTCGGGATCGACACGATGATGTTCGGCGACTGGGCCATGATGGTTTCGAGGTCGCTGACCTGCTTTTCCGGCTTGAAGCCGGCGTCGGTGACGGCGATCACCTTGATCCCCATCGCGGCGAACTGGGTCTGCAGGCCATTGATCTGGGCCCGGCTCCAGTCATTGCCGCCGTAATGCATGACGATGGCGGCGGTAGCCCCCATGCTCTTGATCTTGGCGAGTTCATCATCGGTCAGCACCACGCTGGATGCGGGCGAAGGGTCTTCACCGCTCGGCCCCTTGGAGAGGACGGTTTCCTGCAGCTTGGCGAGTGCGGCATCGGGATCGGCAAAGGCCGGGGCACTGAGGATCGCAGCGAGCGCCATTGCTGCTGCCGAGTAAACAAGTGTTCGTCTGGTCAACATATCTTCTTCCTCCCATTGAGATTGCGGGGTTCATCCCCCGGTGGCAGGGATGCGGTTCAGCCCGCCATCGCCCGTTTCAGGTAGTCCATGCTGAGCCGCGCGCCCTCGGCGGGGTCGGCCCAACTGTCAAGCTCGGTGCAGACCCATCCGGCAAAGCCCGTTTCCTTCAACGCCGCGAGGATCGGCCCGGTCGGCACATCGCCGCGATCGAGAGGCGTGAAGGCAAAGGGCGCTCGCTGGAAGCCCTTGAGATGCACATAGGAAATTCGCGCGGCATGTCTGCGGATCAGTTGCGCGGGGTCGCCACCAGCCGCGGCGAGATGCGCGGTGTCAGGGCAGAAGTCGATGCTGGTGAGGTCGAATATCTTGGCCACCTCGTCTGGCCCTTCGACGATCGTCGACAGGTGCGGATGGTAATGCGCCCGCAGGCCCAGCCTGTCGGCGATAGCCTTCACGCGGTCCAGCGCAGCGCCCAGCTTGTGGTAATCAGGATCGCGCGTGCCATCGAACCGCTTGGCGCCGCCACCCACCACGAGGTGCGGTGCGCTCAACTCGGCCGCCCGGTCGGCGGCCCGCGTTACCCGGGCTAATTCCTCCGGCAGAATGTCATCGAAGATGAAGTTTCCGCCGGCATAGGTGGCAACCAGCACCAGTCCATTGTCAGACAGGAGCTTCCGCATCGCGGCGGCGCTGTAGTCCAGCAGATTGCCATCGAACAGCTCGACGCCGGTGTAACCGGCCGCCGCGATATCGGCGCAGGCGCGGTCCATGTCGCCAAAGGTCCGGTAGCGCAGCTGTGTGATCGACGTGACGCCGACCGCATCACCCCCAAGACCACCCCAGCAATTCGCATGATACGCCAACTTCCAACGCGTCATCGACGAGCCCTCCTCTTGGAGAACCGACTGCGGGTGCAGGCACCTGCAACTCCATCTCCGGCCTCATTGGCGCATTCTTGGGCAGCATTTCGTCTTTTGTCAATAATATTTCATCCTAACTAGTCTATCTTTTGTATTTTTTCTGCAGAAGTTTTCTCTTGAACAGCGAAACGGTAGTCCTTATCGCTAGGCAAGACCTGCTTTAGGATGTTGATTTTGAACGATTCCGCGCGCCCCCAGAGCGATTCAGGGCCAGGCCGAAGCCGGGGGCGTCCGCGCAATGCGGAAATCGCCGGCCCCTCCCTTGTCGACCTGTTGAACCTCGTGCGGAGCGGTGCTGCAACCACGCGCCAGGAGCTTGAACGCACCAGCACGCTCGGCCGCGCCATCGTCGCGGATCGGCTCGCCATGCTGGGCGATCTCGGCCTCATCGACGAAAGCGAACTCGGCGCCGCCACGGGCGGCCGGGCGCCGCGCCTCGTCCGCTTCGCCGCGCGCCGCGCCACGATCCTGGTTGCCACACTGGACCAGGCCGACATCGGAGTTGGAGTTGCCGATCTCTCGGGAAACCTCCTGACGGAGCACCACGAGGCAGCAGACCTTACCGAACCGCCTGCGCAGTTGGCCGAACGGCTGGTGTCACTGTTTCGCTGGTCGCTCGAGCGCCATTCAGCGCCGGCAGGTGTTTGGGCCATATCGCTCTCAGTGCCGGGCGTGGTCCAGAGCACGAGCGAGGGAAGCTTTCTCTCCGCCACACCACCCGTCCTGCCCGCATGGGAGGGTTTTCCTCTGGTCGAAACCCTAACCCGGAGCTTCGCCGCGCCGGTGTGGATGCGGTCCGGCATCGAAACCATGACCATGGGTGAATTGTATGCCGGTGCCGGGATCGGCAGACACACCATGCTCTTTGTCAAGATCGATCGCCGGATCGGCGTCGGCATCGTTTGCGACGGGCAACTTTATCGCGGTGCTCAGGGAGCGGCCGGCCTCATCGGATCGCTTCCCGTGTCTTACGGGACCCGCAGCGGATCGCTCGATGCCCTTGCCGGATCGGAGATGATCCAACGCGAAGGCCATGCCGCGGCCGCCGAGGGCCGAAGCCCCTTGCTCGCAGACATCCTGCGCCGCACGGGCGAGATCACCGCCATCGATGTATCGCAAGCCGCCCAGATGGGCGATGCCGCCTCGGCAACGATCCTCACGACGACGGGCCACCTGGTAGGCCAGGTCGTGGCGACACTGGCGAATGCCCTGGACCCAGAACTGATCGTGCTGTCGGGCTCGCTCGTGCAGACAAATGACACCCTGCTCGCCGCGGTGCGCGAGGCTGTCTATGGCGCCTCCCACCCCCTCGTCACGCGCGACCTGCGCATCATCCGGTCCCAGATGGGCAGTTCTGGTGGACTGGTGGGCGCAGCCCGAGTGGCCTCCGAGGCGCTGTTTGCGCCCGGCTTCCTCAGGGAGTGGATCATGCAGCGCAGCCCCCAGTCACATCCTGATTTTGCCGCGCTTCTCTCCCAACTCGAAAGCCCGCCGAGCCTCGCATCCTCACCTGCCTCACCGGTGCCCGCTGTGTACCTGCAAGGAAAGGATCATTCCACATGACGATTTCTGGCCTGGGGCCCCACGGGGAACGCGCGGCCCCCCCCGAACGCGTCTCACTTCTCCCTGAGGATCGCACCGCCGCCAAGGCTGCCGCGTGGCGGGTCGCTGTCGTGATGCACACACTGGAGAGCGACTGGGCAAAACAGCTCCTCGCCGGCATGGTGGGTGTCTTCGGGGATTGCGGCGTGGTTGTCACCGAAGTTGTGGACTGCGGCTTCAACCCGCGCAGCCAGGCGGCAGAGTTGAACCGGCTGATCGGGCTCCGGCCAGATGCCATCGTCTCGCTGCCAGTGGCGAACGAGGAAGTTGCTGCCGCCCATGGCCGGGTCACCGCTGCCGGCATCCGGCTTGTACTGCTCGACAACGCCCCGACCGGGCTGCTGCCAGGCACGCATTACACCGCCCTGGTCTCCTCAGACAATTTCGGCCTCGGCAAGATCGCCGCTGCTGGGTTGGCCGCGCACTTGCCGAAGGACTCCGAGGTGGGAGTCCTGGGCTTTGCAGCGGACTTTTTCGCCACAAATGAGCGGGAAATTGCCTTCTCCAGATGGCTGCAGACCAATCGCCCTGACATTCAGTTGCGCGTCGCACGCTTTGCTGAGATCGACGAAGCGCCAAAACTGGCCGAACAGATGGTAGCGGACTATCCGAAGCTCGCCGGACTGTTTGTCGTCTGGGATACGCCCGCCATTGAAGTTGCGCGGCGCCTCGCGACAATCCGATTGCCGCGACCGATGGCTACCGTTGACCTTGGTGAGGCCGTCGCAATCGAGCTCGCAAAGGGTGGAGCCATCGTTTGCGTCGCCGCCCAGCAACCATCACAGCATGGCATCGCAGCAGCTCAGACCGCGATCCTCAGTCTTCTCGGACGCCATGTTCCGGCCTGGGTGGCATTGCCGGGCCTGGTTGTAACCCGAGACAACGTCATCGAGAGCTTTCAAACCGTCTGGCGGCAACCCGCGCCCCGCGAAGTACTCCTTTCACTCAAGTTATCGAGATAGCCATTCACCGCGGGGTAGAAGACAACCCCGGGCATGTATAGGGCAAGCAACCTCACGCATGCTGATCAGTCATGAGGTTGCCTTTCGCTTTCAGGCATTCCGACTTGCGACATCAGACACCAAGTGGACCACCCATTGTGTCCGTCGGCAGCGTTACTGAGACAAATTGGATGACTTGAGGAAGGGAGGATTTCTGGCTCATCGTAGCTCTTGGGAGAAGCGCAGATGAGACAGAACCGAAGGTCCGCGACAGCGAAATCCGAGACGCGGGCGACGCCCGAGCAGATAGTGAAGGACATCCGCCGGGCCAACCGGAAGCACCATTCGGCCGAGGAGAAGGTCCGGGTCGTGCTGGAGGGGCTCCGTGGCGAGTACAGCATCGCGGAACTGTGCCGGCGGGAGGGCATTGCCGAGAGCCTGTATTACAGTTGGTCGAAGGAGTTCCTAGAGGCCGCCAAGTTGCACCGATGCTCCAATTGAGGGCACATGAGTATTGATCAAACTCTATATTGATCGCTGCTCGGTGCTCCCAGGTGTCTACGGCAAAAAGCGCCAGCGAAAGGATGCAGCGATGGATTGCTCAGTTAGGT
>JBEARP010000003.1:0-5401 GCA_041163105.1 Pseudomonadota bacterium | reverse complement strand
TCTACAAGCTGGCGCAGGGCCCGAAAGTTGCCTATGCGCGCGACGAGAAGCACCGTCAGGAGCTGATGCGCACCGAAATGTCGGGCCGTGGCAAGGTCGAGGTCAGCCGCTTCAAGGGCCTCGGCGAAATGCTGCCCTCGCAGCTCAAGGAAACGACGATGGACCCTAGGAAGCGCCACCTGCTGCGCGTCACCCTTGAGGATGCGGCACGCGCCGACACCGCCAGGATCGTCGAGCAGCTCATGGGCAACAAGCCCGAGGAGCGTTTCAACTTCATCTCGGAACGAGCTGAGTTCGTGAGCGACGAGGGACTGGACATTTAGTCTCCCGAAGGGGCTGCGCTCAGCCACCACGCTCGCACCCACCACATTTCGCGCATGTCGTTGATGTCGAGAGCTGGGCAATCGTTCTGCGGCGCTGCAAGAGGTGGAGCAGGGTGCTCAAGTTGCGGCGGAGCCGTTTGGTGAGCTCGAGCGTGGTCATGGCAGCACACCTCGGGCGTCTTTGCTCATAGTGCTCAGCGAGCCTCGGGCATTTTACCGTAACGTGACAGTGGTCACCTTTGCGATCAGATTGTCAGCAGTGCTTTCGCTGCCGTCAGCAGGGCGAGGCACGCGAGGAAGATCAGCACGAGTTTACGGAAGCGCGCCGGATCGGCCGTTTGGAAGCTGCGGGCCCCGAGCCATACGCCCGCCGCCAGGGCTGGCAAGAACGCCAGCGCGAGTACGCCGGAGTCTTTCGTGACCAGCCCCTCGCGGGCGAGGAAGATCAAACCCGTCACATCCGTCAGGATGAAGAAGGCCACCAGCGAGGCGCGGCCTGCGGCGTGGCCTGCGGGGCTGGCGAAATAGAACAGGATGACGGGAGGGCCGCCGATGCCGAAGGCCCCATTGGCAATGCCAGTTGCTGCGCCGACCGCCAGTGTTGCCGGGCCGTTGGGCATGGACTTGAGGGCAAAGCCCCGCCACAGAAGGATGGTGGCCACCAGCACGAAGATGGCCAGCGCCAGAGTCATGGGAGCGGCGGGAACGGTCGCCAGGAGATTGACCCCGACCGGCGTGCCAAGGATGGTCCCCGCCAGCAGGAAGACCAGTGACCGCCAATGCACGTCACGCCAGATGGCTGGCAGCATGTGGAGGCTGGCCGCGATCTCCAGCATGAAGATCGCCGGGATTACCTGCGCTGGAGGAAAGATGAGGGATAGGGATGTAATCGCCAGCAGCGAAAAGCCGAACCCCGAATAGCCACGCACGATGGCGGCGAGGAATACGAGGCCGGAGGCAAGGGCGAGTGGGAGCAGGGCAGGCACGGCAGGGAGGTTTCCTCAATCGCCGGTGAGGAAAGCTCCCTCCAGTGCCTCTGGGTAGCGCCAGCGCTGCCCGAACTAGTGGACAGGCACGGTTGAGTAAATGTCCGAAATGTGCCCCTCGGGCTCGATCATGCCGATAACCGCGCCAGAGGTGTCGTTTACAACCGAAAGGCGACCGACGCCCGGAAGTCGGAAGGCTGGCCTCAGGATCTCGCCGCCCGCCTGCTCGGCCCGGGTCTGGGCGGCCGTAATGTCGTCGACGGCGAGATAGGTCATCCAGTGGGCGGGGATGCCGTTGAAGTCCGGTTCGGTCAGTTGGAAAATGCCACCAACCGCTCGGCCGTGCTGGTGCGCCACCCAGTAGCGGCTGCCATCGGGCAGGTTGGTGGGCTCGAAATCCCAGCCGAGGGTGACGCTGTAAAAGTGTCGGGCCTCGTCGGGTTCCCAGGTGTTCAATTCATGCCACCAGACTTTCAGGTGATTGGTTGCCATGCGATTCTTCCCTTCTGCCTGTTGCCGGGGTGATTGGAGTCGCCGTCGGGCAGAGAATCGGGTCCGAACCGGGCATCAAAGTGGCCGGATGACGATTCATTGTGGCCGCATGGCGTTGAGACGGCTATAATTCTGGGTGCAACGCACAATGAGCGTCGGCGAAGTGCCCAAAAAGGCCGTTCCGGCCGTCAAAATGGCAGCTTTTTGGGGTTGACAGCGCGCGCTCCCCCCCGTAGAACCCCGCACGCTTCCCAACGGCAGGCCCGTCGGTGCCACGCGCACCGAAACGCTTTCGAGGGTAGCGAAGAGAAAACATTCAAGGTCAAGACCCTGCGGGCCCTGCCGGCTCCATGGTCCTCTGGTTTTGAGCACTGCGCGATCCAAGAGCCCGGATTGCGTCGGTGTTTTTGTTATGTGCAATCGGGTTCGAAGGTAGAGACAAGGCCACAATGCCGACGATCAACCAGCTCATTCGCAAGCCGCGCCAGGCGCCGACCTATCGTAACAAGGTCCCGGCGATGCAGGCTTGTCCGCAGAAGCGCGGCGTTTGCACGCGCGTTTACACCACCACGCCGAAGAAGCCGAACTCCGCTCTCCGCAAGGTGGCCAAGGTTCGCCTCACCAACGGCTTTGAAGTCGTGAGCTACATCCCGGGCGAAGGTCACAACCTTCAGGAACACTCGGTGGTGATGATCCGCGGCGGCCGCGTGAAGGACCTTCCGGGCGTCCGTTACCACATCATTCGTGGCGTGCTCGATACCCAGGGCATCGTCAAGCGTCGCCAGCGTCGTTCGAAGTACGGCGCGAAGCGTCCGAAGTAAGATCGGGGAGATAGAACATGTCGCGTCGTCATCGCGCCGAGAAGCGTGAAATCAATCCGGATCCGAAGTTCGGCGACCTCGTCGTCTCGAAGTTCATGAACAACCTCATGTATGAGGGCAAGAAGTCGGTTGCCGAAGGCATCGTCTACGGCGCCTTCGACAAGATCCAGGCGAAGGCCAAGGCCGACCCGATCCAGGTGTTCCACGAGGCTCTGAACAACGTGGCTCCGGCCATCGAGGTCCGCTCCCGCCGCGTTGGCGGTGCGACCTATCAGGTCCCCGTCGAAGTTCGCACCGAGCGCCGCCAGGCTCTCGCCATTCGCTGGATCATCACGGCTGCTCGCAACCGCAACGAGACCACCATGGTGGATCGCTTGTCGGGCGAACTGCTCGACGCCTCGCAGAACCGCGGCACCGCCGTGAAGAAGCGCGAAGACACCCACAAGATGGCGGAAGCAAACCGCGCCTTCTCGCACTACCGCTGGTAAGAGATACAGGACACTAAGATTATGGCCCGCGTTCACGCCCTCGAGGACTATCGCAACTTCGGCATCATGGCTCACATCGATGCCGGCAAGACGACGACCACCGAGCGCATCCTTTACTACACCGGCAAGAGCCACAAGATCGGTGAAGTGCACGACGGCGCTGCGACCATGGATTTCATGGAGCAGGAGCAGGAGCGCGGCATCACCATCACGTCCGCCGCCACGACCGCCTTCTGGAACGGTCACCGGATGAACATCATCGACACCCCCGGCCACGTCGACTTCACCATCGAAGTCGAGCGTTCGCTGCGCGTGCTCGACGGCGCCGTCTGCGTGCTCGACTCGAACCAGGGCGTTGAGCCCCAGACCGAGACCGTGTGGCGTCAGGGCGACAAGTACTCGGTTCCGCGCATTGTCTTCTGCAACAAGATGGACAAGACGGGCGCTTCTTTTGAGCAGTGCATCAAGGACATCAAGGAGCGCCTCGGCGCCCGCCCGGTTCCGATCCAGCTGCCGATCGGCTCCGAGACCAACTTCAAGGGCATCATCGATCTCGTCCGCATGAAGGCCGTCGTCTGGGAAGACGAAGCGCTCGGCGCCAAGTTCCACGACGAAGACATTCCGGCCGACCTCCTTGCCGCGTCCGAACAGGCCCGCGCCGAGATGATCGAAGCCTGCGCCGAGCTCGACGACCAGGCCATGGATGACTATCTCAACGGCAAGGAAATCGACAACGCGACCATCAAGAAGCTGCTGCGCAAGGCCGTTCTGACCGGTGCCTTCTTCCCGGTCCTCTGCGGCTCGGCCTTCAAGAACAAGGGTGTTCAGCCGCTGCTCGACGCCGTCGTCGACTACCTGCCGTCGCCGCTCGACCGCCCCTCGATCAAGGGCATCGATCCGCGCAACGAGGAGGAAGTCACCCGTCCGTCGTCTGACACTGAGCCGCTATCGCTGCTCGCCTTCAAGCTCATGGATGACCAGTACGGCATCCTGACCTTCTGCCGCATCTATTCCGGCGTCCTGCACAAGGGCACCGCTCTGCTGAATTCGACCCGCGAGAAGACCGAGCGCGTTGGCCGCATGGTTCTCATGCATGCCAACAACCGCGAGGAAATCGCTGAAGCTTACGCTGGCGACATCGTTGCCCTCGTTGGCCTCAAGGATACCCGCACCGGCGACACGCTGTGCGACCCGAACAAGCCCGTCATCCTCGAAAAGATGGAATTCCCGGATCCCGTCATCGAGATGAAGGTTGAGCCCAAGACCAAGGGCGACCAGGAAAAGATGGCCGTGGCCCTCTACAAGCTGGCCGCTGAAGATCCGTCCTTCCGCGTTTCGACCGACTCGGAGTCGGGCGAGACCATCATCAAGGGCATGGGCGAACTTCACCTCGACATCAAGGTCGACATCCTGAAGCGCACCCACAAGGTCGAAGTCCAGGTCGGCGCCCCGCAGGTTGCCTATCGTGAGGCGATCACCCGCAAGGTGACCAAGGACTACACCCACAAGAAGCAGACCGGTGGTACGGGCCAGTTCGCCCGCGTCATCCTCGAGATCGAGCCGAACGAGGCCGGTGCAGGCAATGCCTTCGAGTCCCGCGTCGTCGGTGGCTCTGTGCCGAAGGAATACATCCCCGGTGTCGAAAAGGGCCTGAACTCGGTTCTGTCCTCCGGCCCGCTCATCGGCTTCCCGGTCGTGGACCTGAAGGTTGCGCTGATCGACGGCGCCTACCACGAAGTCGACTCCTCCGCGATCGCCTTCGAAATCGCCACCCGCGCCGGCGTTCTCGAAAGCCTCGCGCATCGCGGCGCGGTGCTGCTCGAGCCGATGATGAATGTGGAAGTGACATCGCCTGAAGAGTTCGTTGGTTCCGTGATCGGCGACCTCAACTCCCGCCGCGGCCAGATCGTCGGCACGTCGATGCGTGGCAACGCGAACATCATTAATGCGCTGGTGCCGCTCGCAAACATGTTCGGCTACATCAACAACCTTCGTTCGATGAGCCAGGGACGTGCGTCCTACACCATGCAGTTCGACCACTATGCCCAGGTTCCTGGCGCCGTGGCCGAAGATATCAAAAAGAAATACGCGTAATTAAGCTGAAAAACGGAGACATCCGATGGGCAAAGAGAAATTCAACCGCGACAAGCCGCATTGCAACATTGGCACCATTGGCCACGTTGACCACGGCAAGACGTCGCTGACCGCAGCGATCACGAAGATCCTTGCCGAGACGGGCGGCGCCACGTTCACGGCGTATGACCAGATCGACAAGGCTCCGGAAGAGCGCG
>JBEARP010000002.1:0-6761 GCA_041163105.1 Pseudomonadota bacterium | reverse complement strand
GTCCCCGGATGGTCAGGTACACAGCGGCTGTCACGCCTTCTGCCGGAGCCTGTCCTGAAGGAGATGACCCTCTTTGGCCGCAGGCTTAGCGCGGACCGGGCTCTCAGCCTTGGGTTTGTGGCAGAAGTTTCAGTTGATCCGCTTGTGTCGGCACGAGCCATCGCAGACCGCCTTCTTGCCACCTCGCCACGTGCGACCGAAGTCGCCAAGTACATGATCCATGCAGCCGTTGGCGAGGACGCGCCGTCAATGATCGAGGCTCTTGCCAGCGGCATGATTGCGGCAAGCGCTGACAAGAAGGAAGGCGTTGCGGCCTTTCGTGCGAAGCGCAAACCCGAATTTCCCGGAGCTTGACCAACTGCCATGAACGATCTCGCCATCATACGCGCAACGGGACAGAAGCGACCGGCCGACATATTCCACGCACGCCATTTCATCGGTAGTTCGTGGCGTGACAGTGCAGATGGGGCAACATCCGAACGCCGCTCGCCCTCGCATGGGGTCGTCGTGAGCAGGGCAGCAAAAGGTGGCGAAACGGAAGTTGAGGCTGCGATTGCAGCAGCTCGTCGGGCGTTTGATGATGGCGGCTGGAGTCGCGCCTCTGGAAAGATGCGCGCAACGGTGCTCCTGAAGGCAGCTGACATGATCGCCGACAACGTCGAGCGCATGGCTCTGATCGAAACGTTGGAAACTGGCAAGCCGATTACCCAAGCGCGAGGAGAGGTCTCCGGCGCTGCCGATCTTTGGCGCTACGCCGCTGCTCTGGCTCGAACCATGCACGGCGACAGCCACAACAGTCTTGGGCCGGATATGCTTGGGGTTGTTCTGAAGGAACCCATCGGCGTCGTATCCATTATCACGCCTTGGAATTTTCCTTTCTGGATTCTTAGCCAGAAACTGCCCTTTGCCCTCGCAGCTGGTTGCACCTGCGTGATCAAGCCTTCCGAACTGACGCCCTCCACCACCGTGATTATGGGCGAAATCCTGGCTGAGGCAGGTCTGCCGCCGGGTGTTGTCAACATCGTCCTCGGCCTTGGTCAACCTGTGGGCAGCCTTTTGGTCAGTCATCCCCAGGTCGACATGGTGACTTTCACCGGCTCCACAGCCGTGGGCAGAAGCATCGCCGCAGCTGCAAGTGCCACACTCAAGAAAGTGGCCTTGGAGCTTGGAGGAAAGAACCCGCAGGTCATCTTCCCCGACTCCGACCTCGAAAGCGCCGCGGATGCCGTTGCGTTTGGAATCTATTTCAATGCGGGCGAATGCTGCAATTCAGGAAGCCGGGTGATTGTCCACGAGTCGATCGCGAAAGCCTTTACCAGTCGAGTGGTGGAACTATCCCGCAAGGTGGTCTTTGGCGACCCGCTCGATCCCAGAACTCAGGTGGGCGCAATAGTCTCACCAGCCCATCTGCAGAAGATCGATGCCTATGTGCGCGAAGCAACGCAGGCTGGTGCGAAGGTAGAACTGGGCGGTGCTGCTCTCTCGATAGAGGGGCTCACAGGCGAATTCTACGAGCCCACTGTCGTATCCGGTGTCACACCGGACATGGCCATTGCCCGCGAAGAAGTCTTCGGCCCAGTCCTTTCGGTTCTGACCTTTCGCGATCAGGAAGAAGCAATTCGGCTTGCCAACGACGCATCATATGGACTGTCAGCCGGGGTCTGGAGCGAGAACGTGCACACATGCCTTGAGTTCGCTCGCCGCGTCCAGGCCGGTACAATCTGGACCAACACCTGGATGGACGGTTTCCCCGAACTTACCTTCGGCGGCATGAAGCAGAGCGGACTTGGACGAGAGATTGGTCCCTACGGACTTGACGAATTCCTTGAGGTGAAAACCCTCGCGATGCGGGTAGGCCGCACGCGAACACCTTGGGTGAAGAGCTGCTGACCTCTCGAGGTCGGTGGATTGAATATCTACGCAACATCATGGGAGGATCCAATGCGTGGTTTTGTAGCAAAGGCACTTACTGCAGTGGCCATCACCGCTCTCTCGGCGGGCATGGCCAAGGCAGCCGACGTGGAAGTCCTGCACTGGTGGACGTCAGGTGGCGAGGCCGCCGCCCTCAACGTCCTGAAGGAAGACCTGAAGAGCAAGGGGATCGGCTGGGTTGACATGCCGGTTGCCGGCGGCGGTGGCGAAGCGGCGATGACGGCGCTGCGCGCGCGTGTCACGGCCGGCAATTCGCCGACTGCCGTGCAGATGCTCGGCTTCGACATCACCGACTGGGCGCAGCAGGGCGCGCTGGGCAACCTCGACGCGGTCGCGGCCGCTGAAGGCTGGGACAACGTGATCCCGACCGCGCTCCAGAAGTTCTCGAAGTATGACGGCCAATGGATCGCCGCGCCTGTCAACGTCCACTCCACCAACTGGATCTGGATCAGCAAGGATGCGCTCGACAAGGCCGGCGGCAAGGCGCCTGAAAACTGGGACGAGCTCGTCGTCGTTCTCGACAAGATGAAGGCCAATGGCATCACGCCGCTGGCGCATGGCGGCCAGCCCTGGCAGGAAGCGACCATTTTCGACGGCATCGTGCTGTCCGAGGGCACCGACTTCTACAAGCAGGCTTTCATCGATCTCGATCCGGCTGCACTCGGCGGCGAGAAGATGGCGGATGCCTTCAACCGCCTGCTGAAGCTGCGCACCTATGTCGACGACAACTTCTCAGGCCGTGACTGGAACCTCGCCTCGGCGATGGTTATCAATGGCCAGGGCGGCATGCAGATCATGGGTGACTGGGCCAAAGGCGAGTTCCTGAAAGCCGGCAAGAAGCCCGGCGTGGACTTCGTCTGCATCCGCTTCCCGGGAACGCAGGGTTCTGTGACGTTCAACTCCGATCAGTTCGCTATGTTCAACGTGCAGGGCGACGACAAGCAGAAGGCACAGGCGCAGATGGCCTCGTCGATAGAGAGCCCGAAGTTCCAGTCTGCCTTCAACGTCGTCAAGGGGTCCGTTCCCGCCCGCACCGACGTGCCGGACACGGATTTCGATGACTGCGGCAAGAAGGGCATCAAGGACCTCGCCGAAGCCAATACAAAGGGCACGCTGTTCGGCTCCATGGCCCATGGCCACGCAGCGCCGGCCGCGGTGAAGAACGCGGTCTATGACGTGGTGACCGGCGCCTTCAACGGCAAGTACAAGGACGGTGCCGAGGCCGCCCAGGCACTCGCCAGCGCAGTCGCCGCCGCAAAGTAAACAGAATGGCGCGGGGTGGTTGAACGCCACCCCGCACCCTCAATTGCGTGTCGCCGTGTGAGCGATGTCGCTATCCAGGATCAGCTGCAATGAAGAGCCACGCCGAGATTGATTTTCGCACGCGCCTGCAAGACTGGTTGCCGAAGCTGGTTCTTGCGCCGTCGTTCGCGGTGACGCTGCTTTTCGTCTACGGGTTCATCATCTTCACGGTTGTCCTGTCCTTTACGGGCTCCAAGATGCTGCCGCTCTACACCTTCGTGGGGCTGGAGAACTACCGCAAGCTCTGGGCGCTCGAGCACTGGCACACCGCTCTCGCCAATATTGCCATCTTTGCGTCGCTCTATATTGTCATCTGCACAATAGTCGGCTTGGCACTGGCGATATTCCTCGATCAAAAGATCAGGGGAGAAGGCGTTCTCAGGCCGATTTACCTGTATCCGATGGCCCTGTCATTCATCGTGACGGGCACCGCATGGAAGTGGTTCCTCGACCCGGGCATCGGGCTTGAGCGGACCATGCATCTTTGGGGCTGGGAGAGCTTCTCGTTCACCTGGATCAAGGACAGCAACATGGCGATCTACACCATCGTCATCGCCGCCGTGTGGCAAACCAGCGGCTTCGTGATGGCGATGTTCCTGGCTGGCCTTCGGGGCATCGACAACGAGATACTCAAGGCAGCTCAGATCGACGGCGCGACGAGTTTCCAGCTCTATCGGCGTATCGTCATTCCTCTTCTCAGGCCCGCCTTCCTGTCAGCCTTCGTGATTCTCAGTCATCTGGCGATCAAGTCCTATGATCTTGTTATCGCCCTGACCGGCGGTGGTCCCGGGCGCGCCACGGAGTTGCCAGCCACCTTCATGTATTCCTACACCTTCACCCGCAATCAGATGGGGATTGGCGCCTCGTCCGCGGTGATGATGCTGATGGCGATCGCGGCGATCATGATTCCCTATCTCTACTCGGAACTGAAGGAGAAGGCATGATGTCCGCCGCTTCTCAGGAAACAGCTGTCTCGACGGGCCGCATCGCAAGGACCTTCATCTATCTCGTCCTGCTGCTCTTCTCGCTCTACTACCTGCTGCCGCTCTATGTGATGGTCGTCAACTCGGTAAAGCCACTCTCCGAGATCACCGGCGGCAACATGATGGCCTTGCCTCAGACGTTCACGCTGGAACCCTGGGCCTCGGCCTGGTCGACGGCCCAGATCGGTGTCGAGCCCACCGGCCTGAAGCCCTATTTCATCAACTCCATACTGATGGTTGTACCGGCCGTCGCAATCTCCACGATCCTCGGAGCGCTGAACGGTTATGTCCTCACGAAGTGGCGCTTCAAGTACGACGGCATCGTCTTCGGCCTGCTGCTCTTCTCCTGCTTCATTCCCTTCCAGATCGTCCTGATCCCGATGGCCGTCGTCCTCGGGAAGCTTGGCATCGCAGGTTCTGTTTCAGGACTGGTTCTGGTTCACGTGGTCTACGGCATCGGCTTCACGACGCTCTATTACCGAAACTACTACGCCGCGTTCCCCACCGAACTGGTCCGCGCGGCGATGATCGATGGGGCAGGCTTCTTCCGCATCTTCTGGCGCATCCTGTTGCCCGTTTCGGGTCCGATCACTGTCGTGTCCGTCATCTGGCAGTTCACCAACATCTGGAATGACTTTCTCTTTGGCGTCTCATTCGGGGGCACGCGCCAGCCGATGACCGTTGCGCTCAACAACCTGGTCCAGTCCTCGACCGGCGTGAAGGAATACAACGTGCATTTCGCAGGTGCCATCCTCGCGGCACTTCCAACGCTACTCGTCTACATCGTCGCCGGCCGCTACTTCGTGCGCGGTCTCATGGCGGGCTCTGTGAAGGGATAGGTCATGGGTTTTCTCGATATCTCAAACGTCACCAAGGCCTATGGCAATGTGGAGGTCCTCCACCATGTCGACATCTCCGTACAGGAAGGCGAGTTCCTTGTTCTCGTCGGACCTTCGGGGTGCGGCAAGTCTACGCTACTCAACATGATTGCGGGCCTGGAGGGGATTTCCTCCGGTGACATCTCGATCAAAGGCAAGGTGGTGAACGGCGTCCATCCGTCGAAGCGGAACATCGCGATGGTGTTTCAGAGCTACGCGCTGTACCCGAACATGACCGTCGCGCAGAACATAACCTTTGGGCTGGAGATGCATGGCATTCCCAAGGCTGAACGCGACAAGGCGCTGGCAGAGGTTGCCAAGCTCCTGCAGATCGATCACCTCCTGTCGCGCAAGCCCGGTCAACTGTCAGGTGGCCAGCGCCAGCGCGTCGCCATGGGCCGCGCCCTCGTCCGCAATCCGGATGTCTTCCTGTTCGATGAGCCTCTGTCGAACCTCGATGCAAAGCTGCGCGTCGACATGCGAACGGAGATCAAGAAGCTCCATCATAAACTGAAGACGACAATCGTCTACGTCACACACGATCAGATCGAGGCAATGACACTCTCGACGCGGATAGCCGTCATGTACAAGGGCTATGTGCAGCAGCTCGGCACACCCAAGGAAATCTATGACACGCCGGCCAACCTCTTTGTCGCGACGTTCATGGGTTCACCGGCGATGAACATCCTTCCAGCGCGTGTCGTGAAAGAAAATGGTGCGCCACATGCGGAGATCACGGACGCGGACGGCCAGAAGCGGCATTTGCGCTTCAGTGGCAATGGCATGGCATCCTGGGCCAATCGGGACATTCTGCTTGGCATCCGGCCGGAAGCAATAACCGATCCTGAAGGGGCTGACCGCAAGTCGGGAAATGTGCAGCAGATACGGAACCGCGTGACCGTGACGGAACCTGCTGGTTCAGACACTTTCGTGACCATGACCCTTTCCGGCAAGGATGCGATTTCGCGAATGAGGGCCGATTCGAACGTGGTCCCTGGTGAAACGTTCGATTTTGCGATCAATATGGACAAGGCCGTTGCCTTTGATCCCGAGAGTGAAAACCGGATCATCGTATGAGTGCGCCCGACGTCATCATCATCGGGTCGGGAATGGGTGGGGCCACTGCGGCCGCCGCGCTCGCGCCAACCGGGCGGAGCATCGTCATTCTCGAACGTGGTGATTTCCTGCGTCCAAGCCTTGCGGATCGAGATGACGCGGCGATCTTCGGGCGCGGTCACTTCCGCCCGAAGGAGGAATGGCTGGACGGAAGTGGAAAACCGTTCAATCCGGGCAACTACTACAATGTGGGCGGCAATTCCAAGTTCTATGGCGCAGTTCTGCTTCGCTACCGTGCCGAGGACTTCGGGCCAGTAAGGCACATCGGCGGAACGACGCCTGGCTGGCCGATTGGCTACGAAGACCTGGAACCTTTTTACCAGCAGGCAGAGGAACTGTACCGTGTGCGCGGCAAACTGGGAGAAGACCCTACGGAGCCACCCCATTCTGGTGACTATCCGTTTCCGCCCGTTCCCGACGAACCGCCAATTGCAGACCTGCGTCGGAGATTGATGTCAGTCGGACTGCATCCGTCATCATTGCCTCTTGGTGTTGACCTCTCCCGATGGCTTGCGAACGGGAAGACAACATGGGATGCATTTCCCGACAC
>JBEARP010000001.1:0-10921 GCA_041163105.1 Pseudomonadota bacterium | reverse complement strand
GTGGCAGCGACTTCAGGGCCGTAATGAGCTCCGGCAGGGAGCGGCAGTCACGGCTGACGCGGTTGGAGAGTTCGACCTCGAACTGTTCTGACACACGTGGGCGGAAGGCCAGCGCCGGGGTGCCGACGACGCCCGCCTCCACCGCACTGGTGCAGCCATTCTGGATCAGCCCGCGTGCGGCCATGAGCCACGGACCGATGGGACCCTCGTGAATGACCTTGACGTTGGGCACGCCCGCTGCTGCGGCCTCCCAGCTCTTCGGGTTTTCAGAAGGATGCGGGCGGATGACCAGCGTCATCGGCGCCACGGCACGCGCAATCTCCGGAATGGCAGCGATGAATGCATCGAAAATCAGCCGCTTGTGGGCCTTGAGGCCCTGGCGCAGCGCATCCGCACGCTCGGCATCGACATCGCCCGCCGTGGCGAAGCGCACATGGTCCGGGATGAAGTGGTTGACCATGCTGAAGTTGGTGGACACCAGCACGAAGTCGCCGAAGCGATCGCGGATCGACTGCACCTCGCGCTCGAAATAGGAGGCGAGTTCGGGCCTGAGCAGGTCCATGCGCGGGTTGCCGATCTCCAGGATCGGCGTGCCGCGATAGCCCTTGAAGCGCTTCCACACATCGGCGTTGCTCTGGCCCCAGGCGAAGAGCAGTCGCGGGCGGTTGAAGGTCTCATCGTCCAGCATCATCAGCAAGGCCTCGTCCGACTGGCGGATCAAGGACTCTTCGTCGAGGGCGACCGGCACATGGCCGAAGCCCTCCATGAAGCGAAGGATGTGCTTGTTGCCGACGCGCAGACCCTTGGAGATGTAGATGGAAGGCGGCAGCTGCGGGATGAATTGGTTGATGTTGGCGCGGCCCCCGAGGATGACCTTCCAGCCACGCAAGGCGGCGCGGAGTGCCAGATGCAACTTGGCGTCGAGTTCACGGTTGATCGTTTCCACCGGGATTACCAGTGTCCGCGACCTGTCCGCCTCCTGCCTCACCATTTCCTGCACCGGGCCATGCTCCGCTCGATAAGGTGGGATGGCATAGAGACCCTGCTTAATCAACCGTCGGGCCGCCCCGCCTCGCCTCTCGCGCGAATATGGGCTAATCCAACCCGGCTATACCGAGGGAGGGGATTCTGCCGCAATTGTGGGTGCTGACCGGGCCAAAGGCAGGGGACAATGCCCAGGTGCTGCGCGCCGCCGCGGCCTCCGGTCTCGAGGCCGTGGTTCGCAATATCGTGATCCACCCTGACCGGATGGCCGCGAAGCCGGGCATCGGACCCTCGCTCGACCACGTTGACGTTGCGGCGTCTGATCCGCTGGAGGGGCCGTGGCCGGAGGTGGTGCTGGCCATTGGCCGGCAGTTGTCCTGCGTGGCGTTGTGGATCAAGGCGAAGTCCGGCGGCAAGACACGCATCGCGCTGCTCAACGCGCCCAAGGGCCGGTGGAACGACTTCGACCTTGTGGTGCTGCCGCCCTATTACCGCAACCGGGACCGGCCCAACGTGCTGCCGATCGCCATGCCGCTGATCGGGCTCGACCCTGACCGCCTTGCCGCGGCTCGCCGGCACTTCGGCCCCGAACTGAGCGCCCTGCCGCGGCCGCTCAACGTGCTGCTGGTGGGGGGCGACATGGGGCAGCGCAAGCTGGACCCTGGCTTCGTGCACCACGTGCTGGACGAGATGGCCACGGGCTACGCGGCGGACGGCATGATCTATGCGGCAACGTCGCGGCGTACCCCGGCAGGCGTGGTAGCGGCCCTGCAGGCGAAGTTGAGACCACAAGACCGACTTTACACTTGGGGAGCGGCGGGAGCCGAAAACCCCTATCCCGGGCTGCTGGCGCTGGGCGACAGCTTCACCGTGACCGCCGACAGCCTGTCCATGCTGATCGAGGTGGCGCGCTGCGGAAAACCGCTCACTATTGCCGAACCACCGCCGCCCGGCGGGATCGGCGGCCTGGTGCAGCGGGCATCCGACCTGCTGCGGCCGCGTGACCTGAGTGCTGCCATCGCACAGCTCTATCGTGGCGGCCATGCTGTGCCACTGGGCACGGCACTGCGCGCTCCGGCAACACCGCTGCCGGATGACGCCGCGATGGTCGGCCAGAGGCTGCGTCAGCTTGCCCGGGTCAATTGTTGAGTGAAGGGGCGGATATTGCTATGCGCCGTCTGAACCGTGGAAGGACCTAGCCCATGAAGCCCACCATCTTCGTCCACACCAATGAAAAGCAGATCGTCGGCGCGATCGTCTCCAAATACTCCTTCGAGCGCTTCGCCGCCGACCCGTCCGCCTTCGAGGTGAAGTTGATCGAGACGGCCAAGTATGACTGGATGAAGGACTATGAGGGCCGCCTCTACCTGCGTGACGGGCTGAAGCGGGAGTGGCTGAACGAGGACCTGCAGTCCTTCACCGTTTTGCGCTTCGCCCCGCCGGAGCTGATGAATTACCAGGGCCGCTCGCTGGTGGTGGACCCCGATGTGTTCTGCATTTCCAACGTCAACGAACTGCTATCGCGCGACATGAAGGGCAAGGCCCTGATGGCGCGCCATCGCCGCGGCACCAAGGAAAGCGTCTGGGCCTCGAGCGTGATGCTGCTCGACAACCCGAAGCTGACGCACTGGAACGTCGCCCGGAACTTCGAGGAGATGTTCGAATTCAAGCGCGACTACATGAAGTGGATCACCCTTCTGCTGGAGCCGCAGGACTCGATTGGCGAACTCGAACCCGTGTGGAACGACTTCGACACGCTCACCCCCGAGACCCGCATGATCCACAACACCAAGCGCCAGACACAGCCGTGGAAATCCGGCCTGCCGGTGGACTTCCGCGCACCGGAATCGAAGAACGCGCTCACGCCCAAGAACATCTACCACCGTGTGCGGCGCACGCTGTTCGGAGAATATGGGCTGATGGGCACATACAAGACCCACCCTGATCCGCGCCAGGAACGCCTGTTTTTCGGGTTGCTGCGCGAATGCTTCGACAAGGGGCTGGTGACGGAGGCAATGATCCGGCGCGAGATGAAGCACAACCACGTGCGCCATGACGCGCTCGACCTCATGCGCCGCACGCCGACGCTGGACGAGCGGCCGCTGTTCGCGGCCTGACCTCAGGCGTAGCCGTAGACCGGGTTCAGGGTCTCGCGTACCTGCGCGTCGAGAGCATTGGCCTGTTCCTCGGTGACATAGTCGCGCCAGCCGCCAACCTTGCCGCGCCGCACCTTGAAGCTCGAGGGATCGTCGGCATTGCCCGGCTTCATGCTGCGGTGGGCGCCGGATTTTGCTGCGTTCTCGGTTTCCATGCGCCGCATGTTGTCGATTGAGGCAAAGGTGACGGCATCTTCAATGTCGGCCTCGACCGGCTGCTCACCGATGAATTCGAGGATGCGGCGCAGCTGGCCCTTGGTATCGGCGCGCAGGTCTTCGTATTTGACGACAAGAAGCTTGGGCATGCTGTCGAACGCGTCTGCCCACTGGTTCATGAAGGAGATGATCTTCGGAATCCCCGCATTGCCGCCGGCGATGAAATCATGGACGGATGTCGCGTCGTCGAGCGGGTAGTCGTTGATTACCTTCTTGCGCGACACCATGCGGTGCTTCCATTGGAAGAACTGCGAGACGGCGGTGTCGCGCGGGTCGCGCACCAGAAGCACGACGGGAAGATCGCGATAGACCTCCGTCTTGCGGTCATGGCCGAGAAAATCCTTGATGTAGTTGTCGTGGGTGAAGAACAGGACGGGCACGCCAGCACGGCGGTCCCGGAACTCGTCGAAGCCGGAGATGCTGTCGCTTGCATAGCCGTTCTTCCTTGCGAGGTAACGCCACAGCAGCACGCGCAGCCAGGTGCGGCCGCTCTTGCCGAAGGAGACGATGGCGACGTCGGCGGCATCGCGCTTCTTCATTTCCTCATAGCCCCGGAACCAGCGGTCAAACCGGACGCCCGTGTCGCGCGGCAGGACGACCGATCCGTACGAAATCAGCTGGCGCAAGCCGGTGCGTAGATCAAAGGCGTTGGGGAACGGCATCAAGGAAAGGCCTTCAAGGCTGCAATGGTCGGGCGGGGCATAGCAAATCGCACGGCGACCGGCAATGCGGCCCTCGTTCAGGCGCGGCGGTCCACGTTGAAGGCGAGGAGATGGGCAATGCGGCTTTCGCCGGCGGGCCCGCGTTCGGCGCGCTGGTGGATATCGAGGTCAGGCTTGCCGTTGCCCTCAATGATCATGGCGCCGTCGGCCAACATGGCGACGTCCCAGCCCACAACCACGCGATGCGGGAAGGCTTCGTGCGCCCTGACGGCCAGCGCCACCACCTCAGGCCAGTGCGGCAGGGTGCGGCCGGCAAAGCGGGCGCCGCTGACCGGGTGCGTGTCGCGCCAGCCGACATCCGGCGTGATGCCGATGTCCGACGCCATGCCGATCACACCGGTTTGCAAGTCCACCGCCGTGGCCAGACCACCCTGGTGGAAATTGTCGACCACCGAATTGCCGATGGCCATGCGGAAGGCGGCGTTGGTGGCCTCCGCCCTGCCCTGCTCGTTGCGGCAGGTGAGCAACCGCACGGTGGCCAGCGCGCCATTCGAGATGTCGTCGAGCGCGGGATGATTGGCAAGCCGGGGCTGGACCAGGAAATCATCCTTGAGCGACTGACGGGCTAGCTTCTCCGTGAGTTGCTCACGCGTGAGGACTTGCGCATGGGCGTTGCGATAACGGCCTTGGCCAATGAAATCCCAGCGCTCCATGCGGTGTCCGCCGGAGCCTGAGCGCGGCTTGACGAACAGATCGCCATCGGGAAGGTCGTCGCTTCCGCCCTTGAGCGGTTGGCGCTCGCCCCTGGAGAAATGCATGAGCACCGGCACGGCGCGCACGCGCTTTTCATGGCAGTGCTCGGCAAACCAGATCTTGTCGTCCATGCCGTCCGCGCCTTCAGGGGGCTGCAGCAGCGCATAGGCAGGGCCGATCGTCTCATGGGCGGTGAGATAGAGATGCGCGCGCTTCTTCCGCTCGGCCAGGTGGAGTTCGAACATGTAGTACCAAAAGGGGGCGATGGCGTAGCGCGCGGCCATCTCCACCTGCCCCAGGACCTGCGATGCCGGGCTGACACCGGAACGCTGAGCGATGACGCTAGCATTGCGGCGGGCGAAGATGAAGACGGCGATGGGCAGCGCGATGGGCCACGCGACAGCGGCGGCCAGCGCCTTCAACGGCCCCCACGGCAATTGCCAGTAGGTCCAGGCATAGTGGCGGTGAAGATATTCGGCTGGCGGCAGCGCCAGCGTGGGCTTGCCGCGCAAGACGCGGCGGAGCGCCATGGGAAGGCCGGCCACCAGATAGGCGAAAGCCTCGGCCTCGCGCAGCAGTACCTTCCAGGCATGGCCCTTCAGCGTCGTCAGGCGGTCGCTGAGGGTGAGGCTGGGATCGGCGGCGGGCGGCATCGAATCACGGCTTCCGGGCAGGTGACGGTCGGCCGCTCATAGGCCAAAAAGCCCACGGATGCGAGCCACGGCGCGAGCAAGCCCATCCTCCACCGGGTGTGACGCGACCTGAGGCGGCGGATCGCCCATCCATTGGGCGTGACCGGACCTGACGAGTTGCCGGTGCACCACGCGCAGGTCCCGGGAGAAGCGCGGCGGCGCATGATTGATCAGCAGGCGGAAGAAGCTGGCATCGAGGCTGCGGCCGCGCCAGCCAATATGCGGCGCGTCGAGGTCGGCGCGCATCGCATGGGCCCCCTCCTCGATGTCGAAGAGCAGCACGGGCTTTTTCGTGCCGACGGCCTCAGCCATCATCGAGATCGAGTCTGCCGTGACGATGATGCGGCTGGCGAGGCCGAGGACCGCGTGAAAGGGATTGTCCGCCGCATCCGCTTGCCAGCGATAGAAAAAGCATGGAACGCCGATTGAAGACTCCAGCGCGGCGGTGGCGGCCGCGCCGGTGCGGGCGCTGGTGGTGACCAGCAGCGATCCGCCTTCGGCAGCCGCGAGCGCCGAGGCTTCGCGGCCGAGACGGCGAGCCGCCTCCGGCGTGAACAGGTAGGGACCGCTCGAGCCACCGACGAGCACGCCGGTGAAGGGTCGGGGAATGGCGGCAAGCTTTGCCTCCCAGCGCGCCGCTTCAGAGGCAAGGCGCTGCGGCGTTGCATCATGGACCGGCAACTGGTTGTGGAGGACGTTGGGGGCGTCAGCCAAGCGGTATTGCGGCGTCGTGATGACAAGGTCGAAGCGGTCCAACGCCGCCCAGGGCGTTCCGATGAAGACAATCCGAAGCGCCGGGTTGTGGCGCTTCAGCCAGAAGGCCACCGCCTCCGCCCCGCGGCCCGAGCAAATGACGAGGTCCGGCCATGGCGCCGCAAGCGGGTCCGACGCCGCACGGTCGACGCCGGCCAGCGTTGGAAGGCTCAACAGGCGCAGCAGGCCTTCGTGGCCCTTGTAGCGCAGCCGCTTCACTTCCGAGGGCCAGCCAAGGGCCTGTGCCAGCGCGCGCAACTGCGTGTTGTCGCCGGAATGCGGGCTCTGCAGGATCCAGGTCGATGGGACGTTGTTTTTCAGGCGAAATTTCCTTGCTTCTGCAAAGACTTGGACCTTGTGACAGAGAGCCGCGCGAGGGCGGCCTTGGACGCGTGGGTCAGTACATGATACAGGGAGCCGCTGTAAGCAATAGTTTCGGGGATTGTCATGGCTTCGACCGGCAATGCTGGGGCCACCCGGCCTCACATCTTCATCCAGACGAACAACAAGCAGTCGATCGGCGCGATCGTGTCCGCCTATTCGATGACGCGTTCGCCCCACGCCGACAAGTTCGACGTGACCATCATGAACAAGGACAACTACCCGTGGTTTGCCCAGCGCGACGGGCAGACCTACAAGCGCCATGGCGTTGACCGGGTATGGCTGGAAAACGACCTGCAGTCCTTCACCCTCACCCGCTTCCTGCCGCCACAGCTGATGGGCTACCAGGGCCGCGCACTGGTCGTGGACCCGGACGTTTTTGCCGTGCAGGACGTGTGGGAGCTGCTGACCCGCGACATGCAGGGCAAGGCCATCATGTGCCGCGGTTCGAAATTCAAGAACGGCGCCTTTGCCTCCTCCGTCATGCTGCTCGACTGCGCTAAGCTGAAGCACTGGGACGTGGAAAAGAGCTTCAACGAGTTGTTCGAGGGCAAGCGCGACTACCACAACTGGATCTCGCTGCTGATGGAAGACACCAACACCATCGGCGTGTTCGAGAACGAGTGGAACGACTTCGACAAGCTGACGCCCAAGACCAAGATGATCCACAACACCCGCCGCCGCACCCAGCCGTGGAAGACGGGCCTCAAGGTGGACTACACGCCGACCGAGTTCGTGCCGGTGATCGGCTGGATCATGCGCATGCGGCGCCAGCTGTTCGGCGAGCACGCCTTCCTCGGCCACTATGCGAGGCACCCGGACCCGAAGCAGGAGCAGTTCTTCTTCGGCCTGCTGAAGGGGGCCTATGAAGCCGGCATGGTGACGGACGCGCAGATCAAGGAAGCGATGGAGAAGAACTACATCCGCCACGACTCCGTCGAGGTGATGAAGGCTGCGCCGACGCTGCCGCCGCTGACCGTGCTCAAGGCCGCGGCCTGAGCTCGCAGCAGGTGACGCAACAGTCTGGGCCACCCGGAGATGACCTGCGGGTGGCCCTTTTCACCGGCAACTACAATTACATCAAGGATGGCGTCGCGCTGACGCTCAACCGCCTCGTGGCGTTTCTGGAGAGGCGCGGCGTGCCGGTGCTGGTCTTCGCGCCGGTGGCAGAGACGCCAGCCTTCGAGTCGGTTGGGGAGCTGGTGCCTGTTCCCTCCTTCGCCATCCCGACGCGCAAGGAGTACCGCATTGCCACCGGCCTGCCCGCGGCGCAAAGGAAGCAGCTCGAGGCCTTTCGCCCGACGCTGTTCCATATCGCGGTTCCCGACATCCTTGGTTACCAGGCGCTGAAGCTGGCGGAGCGCTGGAACGTGCCTGTCGTCGCGTCCTATCACACGCGCTACGACACCTACCTCCGCTTCTATGGCCTGGGGCTCTTCGAGAAACTCGGCCAGCGCTACATGCGCAACTTCTACAACCGCGTGCGGCGCGTCTATCCGCCGTCAGAATCAATGGCTGAGATCATCCGCCAGGATGGGCAGTCGCAGCATGTCGAAGTCTGGGCCCGCGGGGTGGACAGCGAACTGTTCTCGCCGGACAAGCGCGACATGACGTGGCGGCGTTCGCTTGGCATTGCCGATGACGAGGTGGCGATCAGCTTCGCCGGGCGGCTGGTGAAGGAAAAAAACGTCGCCATCTACATGCGCGTGATGAACGCCATCGCCGCGAAGGGACTGAAGGTGAAGCCGCTGGTCATCGGCGACGGGCCGGAGATGGCGACAATGAAGTCGGGGCTGAGGAACGGCGTATTCGCGGGCTTCCTCCACGGCGAGGCGCTGGCGCGGGCCTATGCCTCATCCGACATCTTCTTTTTTCCCTCCGAGAGCGAGACCTTCGGCAACGTGACGCTGGAAGCCATGGCGAGCGGGCTCCCCGCCGTCAACGCCATTGCCAGCGGCAGCAACTCGCTGGTGACAGAGGGGGAGACAGGCCACCTCGTCAACGCGCGCGACGAGCAGGGCCTGGCCGCGAGGCTTGAGACGCTGGTCCGGGACGAAAGCCTGCGCAGGACAATGGGCGAGGCGGCGCGGCAGCGCGCGCTCACCTTCAGCTGGGATCACATCCTCTCCGGCCTGCTCGACAGCTACCGCACGGTCCTGCGCGAAGCCCATGGCCACTGATCCGACAGTCTGGATCCTCTCTCGTGGCCGCAAGGGCGACCTTGACCAGATGCTGGCGCTCGCCAGGGCCACGGGCTGGCCACATGAAGTGAAGAAGCTACGCTTCACCGGGCCGGAAGTTCCGATCCTGTCAAAACTGCTGCTGACGGGAAAGCTGTCGCCGCCATGGCCGGATCTCGTGCTCTGCGCAGAGGCCTCACCCAGCGTGATCGCGCGCGAAATCAAGCGTCTTTCGGGCGCCAGGACGCGCATCGTCTGCCTCGGCAGGCCGGCAGGGCAGCCATCAAACTTCGACCTTGTCATCACCACCGCGCAGTACCGCATTCCGGCCGCGCACAATGTGGTGGAACTGGCCATGCCGCTGGCCGAGGTGACAGACGCTCCTGGCAGCACGCCAGGTGGATCCATCGTGCTGGCCGTCGGCGGCCCGGCCTTCCCCGACCGTCTCGAAGCAGCAGCGGCGGAACACCTCGTGCGCGATGCCCTGGACCTTGCCGCGCAGCGGAACGCCGTGCTTGATGTGGTGACCAGCCCGCGCACGCCACCAGAGGCCGTGGCCGTTCTGGAAGCCCGGATCACGCCGCCGCACCGCCTGTCCGTCTTCGGGCGCGGCAAGAACCGCTACCGGGAGGCCCTCGCCGGAGCTTCCGAAATCATCGTGACGAGCGATTCCGTGTCCATGGTGGCCGACGCGCTGTCGTCTGGACGGCCCGTGTCCATCTACCCGCTGCCACAGGCGCTGAATGCCAAATGGAAGCTCGGCGGTTGGCTCTACCGCAACGCCATCGAGGTGCAGCGCCCCCTGATGCGGCCGGTGCGCTGGTTGTTCGACACAGGCGTGATCGAAGTGGCGCCGGACCGGCGCAAGCTGTTTGCACGCCTGGTGGCCGAGAGGCGGCTGGCGTGGTTCGGACAAGCCGCGCCTGCCCCGCAACCCGGCGCTGCGCAGCGCGACCTTGCCATGGCAGTGGACTCCCTGCGAAGACTGATGGCCTGACACCTCTCGCCTGAAGGAGTTTCCCATGCACCAGCGCAACCTCGGACAGCTTGCCGTTTCCGCCATGGGCCTCGGCTGCATGGGGATGTCGGACTTCTATGCCGGACAGGACGATGACGAGTCGATCGCCACCATCCACCGCGCCCTGGAGCTTGGCATCACTTTCCTCGATACAGCAGACATGTATGGCATGGGCCGCAACGAGGAACTGGTGGGCCGCGCCATCAAGGGCAAGCGCGACAGCGTCGTGGTTGCCACCAAGTTCGGCAACATGCGTGCACCCGACGGGGCGTTTCTTGGCGTCAACGGCAAGCCGGACTATGTCAAGGCCTGTTGCGAGCAGAGCCTGAAGCGGCTGGGCGTCGAGGTGATCGACCTCTACTACCAGCACCGCGTGGACCCCAACACGCCGATCGAAGAAACAGTGGGCGCCATGGCTGAGCTGGTGAAGGAAGGCAAGGTACGCTACCTCGGTCTCTCCGAGGCAGGCCCCCGCACCATCGAGCGGGCGCACAAGGTGCACCCGATCACTGCACTCCAGACCGAGTATTCGCTGTGGACGCGCGACGTGGAGGACGAGATCCTGCCCGCGGTGCGGCGTCTCGGCATCGGCTTTGTGCCCTACAGCCCGCTTGGTCGCGGTTTCCTGACGGGCCGCTTCAAGGACCAGCAAAGCCTGGAGACCGGGGACTATCGCCGCAACACGCCGCGCTTCCAGGGCGAGAACTTCGAAAGGAACCTCGATCTGCTGAAGGAGGTGGAAACGCTTGCCACCGAGAAGGGGGCAACACCGGGGCAGATCGCGCTCGCCTGGGTGATGGCGCAGGGCAACGATATCGTTCCGATCCCCGGCACCAAGCGCCGCCGCTACCTCGAGGAGAACGTCGGCGCGGAAAACGTGGCACTGACAGTGACCGACCTTCGCCGCCTGGCCGCCGCCTTCCCCAAGGGCGCTGCGGCGGGCGAGCGCTACATTCCGGCGTCCATGAAGGCGATCGACCGCTGATTACGACCTTGGTCGAAGTGGCAGGACAATTTCCAAGCCGCATTGACCCATGTCAGAGCGCCGTCAAGTAACAGCCATTATTGCCCCCTAGCAGACCCGGCCATCGGACCGCTGTGGGGCAGGCATAGGCGTGAATATCCT